>JAAYAM010000329.1 GCA_012719355.1 Acidobacteriota bacterium | reverse complement strand
GACTTCAACTGCAAAGAGCCTGCGACGGCTCTGCTTCCCGCCCGGATCAAAGCCGTTCCCATCCTGCCTCGCACGTGGCATTGCACTAGCTGCGGCATCCCGGAAGTGGCCGGCAGCGGAGATGCTGCCGACCCGTGGTTCGGTGCGTTCATCCGTTCAGCAGTGGAAGGTCCTCGCAGTTTCTTTAGACGCAGGGAGTCGTATGACGAATACGGATGGAGAAACTTCGGCGATCTGCCGGCAGATCATGAACAGCAGTATTACCGTCAAAGCCGACCTCTTGTATCGCACTACAACAACCAGTATGACCTGGTGCAGGGATTTCTGACGCAGTTTGCAGGAACCGGCGATATCCGCTGGTTTGAACTGGCCCGCGACCTGGCAAGGCATGTCATCGATCACGATATTTACCATACAAATCGTGACAAGAGCGCTTACAACGGCGGGTACTTCTGGCATACCGCCCACTACGTACATGCCGGCACGGCGACTCACCGTACCTACTCGCGGCTTGCCGCTGATCCGCTGCCGAAAGGATTCGGCGGAGGGCCGGCAAATGAGCACAACTACACGACCGGCCTGATGTACTACTTTCTACTGACCGGTGATGTCAGGGCGAAAGAGGCCGTAATAGGTCTGGCTTCCTGGGTGCGCAACCTGCAGGACGGATGGAAGACGCCATTCAGGTTTCTAAGTCGTAATGAGACGGGGCTTGCAACCTGCACAGCGGATCTGATGTTCCAGGGGCCTGGCCGTGGCGGCGCGTATTCGGTCAATGCCTGTCTGGACGCTTTTGTTTTGACGTTGGATCGCGAATGGCTTGCCACAGCCGAGAGGTTTCTGCGCACCTGCATCCATCCTGACGATGATCCCGGGGAGATGGATCTTCTGAACCGGGAAGCCCGATGGTCTTACGTTGTTTTCCTCCAAATCGTCGGTAAGTATCTCGATATCAAGGTAGAAATCGGAGAGACCGGGCGCGAGTTCCATTTTGCCCGTCAGTGTCTGCTGAAGTATGCGCGGTGGATGGCGGAAGCCGAGTATCCGTATCTTGAGCGTCCTGAAGAGCTGGAATACCCGACTTCTGTGTGGGCGGCGCAGGAGTTGAGGAAAGCCTGTGTTTTCCTGCTGGCGGCGAGATACGCGGCACCCGGTGAGGCAGCCTTGTTCCGGGAGAAGGGAGACTACTTTTTGTCAATCGCCCGACAGTGTCTTGAGTCGTTTGAAGACCGGACTTCCACTCGCAACATGGCGATCGTTCTCTATACGATTCCCTCGTACTATCGGCTGAAAGACCTTTCGGGCGCCGTTCCGGAAGCATCGGTGGACGAGTCGTATGATTTCGGCACACGTCCATCCTTCCTTCCTCAGAAGGTTGATGCAATCCGCAAATTTAAGAGGATTGTGAAGACCTGTGGTCTGGCGGGAATTCCCGAACTCTGCCGGTATCTAAAAGACCGGGTTTGCTACGAAAGAACGAGAAGATAGGCCGAATTTCGCGGTACCAGAGGTGCCAACATAAGAACTGCCTGGGGAAGTGACTCTGGTCGTTATCCCGGCCCCTCTTGGGCATCAGGACGGAAGCTATTCGGTTTT
>JAAYAM010000328.1 GCA_012719355.1 Acidobacteriota bacterium | reverse complement strand
GGCGCGGCTCAACATACGCAAAGTAAAGAAAAAGGAAGGGAAGCCCGCCGAAATGATCACCGTGGAAGTGGCTGATCAGTACCATCTCGATCGGACTCACAGGCACCCCGTGCCTCTGCAGCGACGCCAGCGCGGCCGGGCCGCAGTCGAGCAGCAGCCGGCAACCCGCAATCTCGACCAGATACGTCGCCTGATTGCGCCCTCCCGCTGCAAACGCATCTCCGGTACCCAGAAAAACCACCCTGTCGTCACTCACGTCGTCCAGTATATCACCTCCTCCCCCCGCCGCCGGCTATGCTACAATTTGCCCCTGCATGCCGGAGCGTTGATGAAGAACACTGAACAACTGCTGAAAAGAAGGCTGCTCAGAGCAGTAGGTCAGGCTATTGCCGACCATAAGATGATTGTCGACGGAGACCGCATAATGGTCTGCCTGAGCGGAGGCAAGGACAGCTACGTCCTCCTTACCCTCCTTCAGGATCTGCAAAGAAGAGCCCCGGTGAAGTTCGACCTGCTCGCGGTAAACCTCGATCAGAAACAGCCCGGCTTTCCCGGACATGTCATCGCCGAGTACCTGACCGCCTGCAAGGTTCCTTCCCGCATCGTTGAGAGGGACACATACTCCATAGTAAAACGGAAGCTCCAGCCGGATGAAACCACGTGTTCGCTCTGCTCCCGTCTCCGGCGCGGCATACTCTACAATGTGGCCGTCGAGGAGGGATGCACCAAGATCGCGCTTGGACACCATGCCGACGATATATTCCAGACGTTTCTGATGAACCTCTTCTTCGAAGGCTCCCCAAGAACCATGCCGCCTGTAGTGCACAGCCAGGACGGCCGCAATACCGTGATCCGCCCGCTTGCCTATTGCCGCGAATCCGATATCCAGGCGTTTGCCACTCTTCAGCAGTATCCAGTCGTCCCCTGCGGAGTCTGCGGAATGCAGGATTTGCAGCGCAAACGCATGGGCCGGTTGATCGATGATCTGGAGAAGGAGATCCCGAATATCAGAAACTCGATGATGTCGGCCATGAGTAAGCTTCACGGTACCGGCGGTTCAGAGGAAGAAAGTGAAACAGACTATTCGATACGCACTGTTCGATCTGGATAACACCCTGTATCCGGGGAATTGCGGTCTGTGGCAGGAAATCGGCAACCGCATAAATCAATACATGGTCGAGCGGCTCGGCGTTCCCCGGCAGGAGGTAAGCGAGAAGCGCGAGCTCTTCCTCAAATCGTTCGGAACCACCCTGAACGCGTTGCGACATTACTATTCCGTTGATCCGGATGAGTTTCTTGATTTCGTTCACGACATACCGCTTCAGCACTATATCGGGTATGACCCTGAGCTGGACGGCATGCTCGACAGGCTCAGGCCGCAGAAGGTCGTCTTTACCAACGCCGATGCAAAGCACGCCAGGAGAGTGCTCTACCGCCTCGGTATAATGCGGCATTTCGAGTTCATCATCGACATCCATATGCTCGAATTCGTAAACAAGCCCGACCGGAGAGCTTATCTCAAGGCGCTCGAGTTCGTTTCCGCCACCCCCGGGGAATGCATCCTGATCGAGGATTCCCCCGTCAATGTTCTTCCAGCCCGGCAACTCGGAATGACTACCGTCCTTGTCGGCGATTCGGCCGGCATGAATGGCGCCCACTATCACATACGCAGAATTACCGATCTCGAAAGAATACAGGCGACTGGGAAAGATTAGTTTTTCTTTTGGATACAGGATTCCTAATTCAGGAAGGTGAATTCCCGCTTAGTAATCCCCACCTCCTGTGGTATGATTGGTCGCATGAGTAAAATTGCCGTTGGTTCCGATGTGGAAGCATATTGTACTAAATGTAAACTGGTCTTGGCTCATGCCATAGTAGCGATGG
>JAAYAM010000327.1 GCA_012719355.1 Acidobacteriota bacterium | reverse complement strand
CGCTCCAACTTCTTCTACACCCGCACTGTCCCCTGCGAGCTCTGGTTCCTTAACCGTAACAAGCCGGAAGCGCACCGCGACAAGGTTTTGATGATCGATGCGCGTAACGTCTATCGAAAGGTCACCCGCAAGATTTTCGATTTTTCCCCCGAGCAGGAGCAGAACCTGCTGGCCATCGTCTGGCTCTACCGGGGCGAGACCGGGCGCTACCTCGATCTTGTTGCGGGCTACTGCCAGCGCATGCTGGCCGAGGGCGCGGCCTGTTTCACGATGAAAGACGACAACGACGAAACGGTCGAACCGCTGCCGGATTTCATCGGTGCGCTGGCCAACCTGCGCGGCGCTGTTGAACCCTTCCTCAAAACCCTGACCAACGACGCGTCCCACGCTGAACCTTTGAAGGAACTGGATGACGCCATCCCGCTTTTCAAGGCGGACATGGAGAAGTTCCGGAAGACAGTCACCGATCAGGAAACGGCATGGCGAGCACAGAAGACCACCAACGGTGAATTGAAAAAGGCGGTGGACCGCCTCGCGACCCTGGCCGAGACCAGCCGCAATCTGGTCAAGCAGACCGACCTGCTCTACAAGCTCGCCTGCCGTTTGATCGAAACCTGCGAAAATGAGTGCGACGCCAAGGGCAGCGACGCCTGGGCGGGCCGTGACATCACCCGCGCCCGCAAGGCCGCCGACGAGGCCCGCGCCATGGCCGTGGAACAGCTCAAGCAGGTGCGCTACTTCTGGAAACAGGCCCGTTGGCTGACCGAACGTTTCCCCGAGGGAAAACTCCGCGATGTGGAAGGGCTGGTCAAACTGGTGGACCGGGCCGAGATCGAGGCCAATGACTGGAGCCTCACCCCCGGCCGCTATGTCGGCGTCGCGCCGGAAGAAGAGGACGAGGACTTTGATTTCGAAGAGGCCCTGCGCGATATCCATGTGGAACTGGAGGACCTGAACGCCGAGGCGGTACACCTGGCGGCGATTATCAGGAAGAATTTTGAGGAGCTGGGGGTATGAGCGCCTTAAACAATGAAACGCTGCTCGGTGATCTTGTTGTGCTATTCGACTCTCTGCACAAAACACCAAAATCCTATATTGATGAAGGTTACCCAATGATCCGGGTAACCGACATAAAGCGAGGAAGTGTACGAACTGACGGTACAATGAAAGTTGATGAAAAGACCTACGAGGAATTTTCGAAGAAATACAAACCAGAGGTTGGTGATATAATTTTATCTCGTGTGGGTTCCTATGGAAATTCAGCAATCGTTACAAATGGAGAGCCATTCTGCCTTGGACAGAATACCGTTTGTCTTTCTCCAATTCGTAGCAAGGTATCCCCTCATTACCTGTACTGTTGCCTAAATTCTCGCTTCGTCCTTGCACAGTTCGATTCCTTCATTACGGGCGCTTCACAGCCGACGATTAGTCTGAAAAACATTCGTACCGTTCGCATTCCCTTACCACCTATCAAAATTCAGCGCAGGGTCAGCCAAGTAATCTCCGCCTACGACGATCTGATCGAGAACAACCGGCGGCGGATTCAGTTGCTGGAGCAGGCTGCGCGGCTGCTCTACAAGGAATGGTTCGTCCACCTCCGCTTCCCCGGCCACGAACACACCCCAATCATCGACGGCGTGCCAGAGGGGTGGGAGAAGAAGCCATTGGGGGCTATTGCCCCTCTGAAATACGGCAAAGCCCTGAAGAAGGACGACCGGGTTCCAGGGCCGTTTCCGGTCTATGGCTCAAGCGGAATTGTTGGGTCCCACTCAAAAGCCCTCGTGCCTAGCCCCGCCATCATCGTCGGCCGAAAAGGTAATGTCGGCAGCGTGTACTGGTCGCCGGACGATTGTCACCCCATTGATACGGTGTACTACATCGACTCGGGGAACTGCTCTTTCTTCCTCTACTACGCCCTGCAACAAATGACCTTCATCAGCACGGATGTTGCCGTCCCCGGATTGAATCGCGATTTTGCCCACAGCCGTTCGCTGCTGGTCGCGGAGCAGAAGATTCTTCGATTGTTCGAGGAGACGGTATCGCCGCTGCATCAGCAGATGGAATTGTTGAAGAGGCAGAATGCATCTCTCACCAAAGCCCGCGACCTCCTCCTGCCCAAACTGATGAACGGAGAGGTTGCGGTATGATCGCTGTAGGGGCTGAGTGCTATAGCCATGGAGCCTCGCCGTGCACCGGAACAGGCCGTTCGTGGAACGCGGAAGAACTCGGCGCGGCGATCAACGGCCAGGTTTCGGCGCTGGTCTTCGATGACCATGGCAAGGCTGACCTTCAAGAGCTGTTGGCCGGAGTCGCGGAGACCTCTTTCGAGCAGGAGCAGCTCGCCCAGGCATTGGCCGCTCCCGAAGATGTCGAGGATTGGCGGGTTGGCGAGGCCATTGCCGAGGTCTATCTGAGCGAACATAGGAGCTGTCTGTTTCCCTGGCCGGACGGCCGGGACGAGCGCAAGAGCGGTTCGAGTCTGCCAGGGGCTGATCTGGTGGGTGTTCAGAAGGATGAACAGGGAGACCGCTTTGTTTTCGGAGAGGTCAAGACGTCCGGCGAAGCCAAGTGCCCGCCCTGCGCCGTTTATGGGCGGACCGGGCTGAAGCAGCAGTTGGAAGACCTGCGGGACAAGGTGGGCATTCGTAACGACCTGTTTAAATACCTGGGGCATCGCGCCAAGAATGCAAGCTGGCGAGACCGTTTCAAAGCCGCCAGTAAGCGTTATCTCAACAATACGTCGGACGTTCAGCTTTTTGGCGT
>JAAYAM010000049.1 GCA_012719355.1 Acidobacteriota bacterium | reverse complement strand
TCTATATTCTCATTATCTGCGTCGCAACTGTCGCGGTTGCCGCAACTTTGATTGGAAGACAGCACATCGATCTGGCGCATGCCACACGCCAGGCTCTCTTCCAGGTGGTTTCGATCACGACTACTACGGGTTTCTCGAACGCGAATTATGAACTCTGGCCATCGTTTGCGCAGCTGATCTTTTGTCGCTGATGTTCTGCGGAGGATGCACCGGATCGACTGCCGGCGGGATGAAAGTGGCAAGAGTGGTCCTCCTCACCAAGGTAGTGAGGCGGGAATTCCGGCGCATCGTGCAAAGGCGAGGGATCTTCACGGTCCGGCTCGGTGAGTCGCCGGTGGATGAAACCGCCGTCCGGGGCCTGCTGAACCTGGTCCATCTCGCCCTGATCGTGAATTTCTGTGCCTGCCTGATCCTGACTGCACTCGGGCTGGACGTGCTTACTTCGATTTCCGCAGTCGCGGCTTCAATGTTCAACGTCGGGCCCGGCCTTCACAACGTGGGTCCGTATGACAATTACGGTGCCCTGCCGCAATCGGCCAAATGGGTGCTTTCCTTCTGCATGCTGGCCGGACGCCTGGAGTTTTATTCTCTCCTCGTCCTGATCGCACCCGATTTCTGGAAAAAATGAAGCTTCAACTCAATCCGCGTTCGGCGAGAAAGCACCGGATTTCGTCGCGCCACATCACGGCCTTCTTGGCGTTGGTGCCGTTGGAGCTGACGGCAACCGACATCTCCCCGCTCCGGAAGATGGCAGGAGAGACAAAATCACAGTCTGAAGGGTCATCGGCCACGCAGACGATTGCTCCCGCTTTCCTTCCGTCCCGGCCTATACGGCGGTTCAGGTCTCTGTCATCCGTGCATCCATAAACCATAAGGGCGCCTGCAACCAGACCCGGGCCGTATTCGCACTCTTCGCATCTAACGCCGAGCGCCTTGATCTCCGGGGAGATCTTCCTTGCGTACACATGGACGTTGCGGGTATACGAGGTGATGCTGCGGAGTTTCTGCAACGCCACCTTTCCTCCGCCGATCATGACTATCCGGGCCTGCGACACATCGATGCAAATCGGCATGAATGATTTCATGATTACTCGATTGTGACTGCGGTG
Organism: Acidobacteriota bacterium; assembly: GCA_012719355.1. Classification (GTDB taxonomy): domain Bacteria; phylum Acidobacteriota; class UBA6911; order UBA6911; family UBA6911; genus UBA6911. The sequence continues at coordinate 5,095 of JAAYAM010000049.1, read as the reverse complement.
CCACTGGCGCTTACCATGAGCATGCTCCCCTGCCTGATGGTTTCGTAGTCAAGGTCGACTCCGACAACGGCATTGCCTCCCATGGCCTGCGCCTGTTCCTGCATTTCCTGGATCGCGATCTCTTTGGCCCTCCGGAGTTCCTTTTCGTACGCCGCGGAGCGTCCCCCGATGATGTCACGAACGCCGGCAAAGAAATCTCTGAAAATGTTCGCGCCCAAAATCGCCTCGCCGCTGACCAGGCCGTGATAGCGAACGATCCGTTTTCCCTCTATCGATGGAGTTGTGACTGAAATCATGTTTACCCCTTTCCCGTTTCAGCTCACTATACCAGTAACTCACGGTCTGCGTCGCGTAGAGGCGGCCCGAACCTGGATTGACACCTCTTTAACGTCATGTAATCATCCCGGAAATCCCCCCGGGAGGGAATAATCATGAATCTTGAGCCATACCTCTTCTTTGAAGGGCGCTGTGATGAAGCCATCGAATTCTATCGCAAGGCCCTGGGTGCGGAAGCAACCGCCCTGATGCGTTACCGCGACAATCCCGAAGGAGGATCGGTTCCGCCGGGGCGGAAAGACAAGGTGATGCATGCGAACCTGCGAATCGGTGAGACGACCGTGATGCTCTCGGACGGCGACTGCAGCGGCCAGACTGATTTCCGGGGGTTTTCTCTTTGTCTGAATCCGGCGACCGAAACTGAAGCCAACCAGATGTTTGACGGGCTTTCGGAAGGCGGAACGGTGTTGATGCCTTTGGGCAAGACGTTCTTTTCCCCGCTTTTCGGCATGGTCCGGGATCGGTTCGGCCTTTCCTGGATGGTTGTGGTTATGTCGCCGGAGGAACCCTAGGAGCTGTTCGGAACGTGGGATATCCTGATTCGCGGAGGCTCCTAGACTGGACTTCCGCCCCCTTCGAGCATCCGGCCGAGTCCGTGTATCACTGCATGTAGAGGATCTCCTGCGACATTGACAGCCAGGCTTGTCTGGTCGGCGAGGAATTCCGCCATTCCGCGGAGGAAGGCGCCTCCTCCGGTCAGGCAGATGCCGCTTTCAATGACTTCACAGGCGGCTTTATCCGGCAAATGGCGCAACGTGCGCTTCACAGCCTCAGCGATGGAAAGGAAGAGAGGTTCCAGCACTGTGGTGACATCGCCGCTGTCTGCCGTGACTCCACCTGTGGAGCCGGACTCCCAAAGCAGGTGTTCTACCTCTTCGTGGCAGAGACCCATCCGGCACCCTCGTACGGCGTCACGAAAGCTGCGGCAGGCTGTTGTGAGAGTTTTCGTCGCGATGAGCCGGCCGGACCGGATGACTGCCATATCTGTGATGCTCTCCCCGATGTCGACGAGCATCTGAGCATACGGCGATGCTATGTCGACTCCGGCTCCCACGGCAGCGGCCAGCGGTTCCGGAACCAGTACGACAGATGACGTCCCGGCGCGTCGCAATGTTGTCAGAAGAATTTCAATGTCGGCGGAGTTTGCGTTCGATGGAGCCCCTACGACAACGTCAGGACGACTCCAGCCGGGCTTGCATAGACGCCGTATGCATTTCCGCAGCTGGACTGCGGTAGCGTCCGGATCACCGCTGATTCTGTCGCCGAGCGAGCGGAGGGAAGCCGAGAGCCCGTATGGGAAATCTCCTGTCAGGATATTTCTTCCATACGATGCAGCCTCGACTGCATCGCCCACTGCCCGCTTCTTTGAAAGCAGCCCCCGTTTTGGAGAGTAGATCCGGATGTTTGCGGTTCCGAGATCGACGCCCAGTGCGGCACCCGGCCAGAGCCGCTTCAGCCGTGTAAGGAAGTTGTTTTTGCCGATACAGGTACCCATCGCCACCTGCTACGATCGTCTGGAATGTTGTTTGATCCGGTAAACCCTGTTGCTCTGCTGATATGATCGTCTACCGCGCTTTATAACACAATTGTCCATAGACTGAATATTTCAGAGGAATCACGGAAATCGGGATCATCCAAAGGATGGGTTTCTCGCTGAAAAAGCGGCACAACGGCAAAGGTGTTTTGAACTGCGGCCGGGATCTATATACTGGGGTACGAGACTCATGATCAGTTCAGAACAGGGAGCAACCACTATGTGGAACAAACGGTACATCTGCCGCCGTGCGAAGCGGATCACTTCCAGCCTTGCCGGCCTTGCGCTCGGCGCCGCCGCCATGTTGATCATGGAGATCCCGGCCGGGGCCCAGGCCTTTTCAGAAGTCAAGAATGCGCTCGTGGATTACTCAAAATCCGAAATAGAACCTGGTAAAGCGTGCGCAGCGCTGAACAGGTTCACTACAGAGGAAATCGTGAAGATATCAGCCGTCGAGGTTCCGGCTACCTCTGCTCTTCCCGCATACTGCCGCGTGACGGGACTCCTCTCGCCGGAGATCGCCTTCGAAGTCACTCTGCCGGCCAAATGGAACAGCCGCTTCTACATGATCGGCAACGGCGGCCATGCCGGTGAGGCGCTCGATGACCCGATGCGTGTTTCCCAGCGCGACCAGGCTCTGGCGCTCGGGTTTGCCGTGGCCCAGACAAACACCGGCCACGATGCGCGCAAGGAACCGGGTGCCACGTTCGTTATGAGCAATCCGCAGAAGGCAATAGATTACGCCTATCGCGCAGTGCACCTCACAGCCACGACAGCCAAGGAGATCACGAAGGACTACTACGGCCGCCCGGTTTACAAAGCATATTGGAATTCCTGCTCGAACGGCGGGCGCCAGGGTCTGATTGAAGCGCAGCGCTTTCCCGAAGATTTCGACGGGATAGTCGCAAATGCGCCATGGGTTGATCAGACCGGCTTTACGGTAGGGGCGATATGGAACCAGAGAGCATTGGACGAGGCTCCTGTCACGGCGGAAAAAATGGCGCTGGTCGCTGACCGCGTGATGGAGAAATGCGATGCCATCGACGGGCTCAAGGATGGGCTGATCGATGATCCGCGCAAGTGCGCATTTGATCCGTCGCGAGACGTTCCCGCCTGCCGTGCCGGTTCCGACGGCCCGGCCTGCCTCACTCCGGCACAGGCCGCGGCAATTGCCAAGATCTACAGCGGTCCGGTCAGCAATGGCAAGCCCTACTTCCCCGGCTTCATGCCCGGGAGCGAAGCCGTCATTGATCTGTTCGGCGGCGGAAGGGGGAGCGGCTGGATGAACGTCATCGTCAGTTCCAGACCCGATATCAAGCCTGCGGATTTCAGCCTGGCCGAAAACACGATGCAATATCTCGTGCACAACCCGCCGAAGCCGGATTATGACTATAAGAAATTCGATTTTGACCGGGACATTGTTCTGCTGAAGGACTGGGGCAAGCTGGCGGATGCGAACAACCCGGATCTTTCGGCGTTCAGGAAACGGGGCGGGAAGCTGCTCATGACATACGGATGGGCGGATGCGATTCTGCAGCCCATGATGGGTGTCAACTACTATGAGAAGGCGGTTGCCGCCAATGGCCCCGGTACGGAGGAGTTTTTCCGCCTGTTCATGGTGCCCGGAATGGCGCACTGCAGCGGCGGCACTGGTCCGGATCAGCACGACCCGATGACCGCAATAATAGACTGGGTTGAAAAGGGGAAGGCGCCCGAGTCGATGCAGGCCAGGCGCGTCGTAAACAACAAGATTGTGCGGACGAGGCCGCTATGCCCGTACCCGCAGGTCGCGCGCTACTCCGGACAGGGGAGCATCGATGACGCAGCGAATTTCCGCTGCGTTGCGCCATGAGCAAATCAATCCAGCCCGCAAGAGGAAGGAAATGGAAGGAATTCATCGCATCGGTGTAATGACGGCAGGCGGGGACTGCCCCGGCCTCAACGCAGTGATCAGGGCCGTGGCCAAGACAGCCATGGGATCGTACGGCTGGGAAGTCATGGGAATCGAAGACGGCTTCCTTGGCCTGATACAGAACCGCATGAGGCTGCTCAACAACGAGGCCGTCAGCAATATCCTGACCACCGGCGGGACCATTCTCGGAACCAATAACCGAGTTGCGCCCCGGAACTACACTGTAAAGCTTGACGGCCGCGTGGAAACGCGCGATGTCACCGACCGCTGCCTCGAGCACATTGCACACAATCACCTGGACGCTATTGTCGTCATCGGCGGAGACGGATCCATGTCGATAGCTTCCGATTTTGTCCGGCTCGGCATCAACTGCATCGGCGTGCCGAAAACCATAGACAACGACCTGTACGGGACCGACGTCACGTTCGGATTCGCGACTGCGGTGTCAATCGCCACCGATGCTCTTGACCGCGTGCATACGACGGCGGCCAGCCATCATCGCGTCATGGTCGTGGAAGTGATGGGGAGAAACGCCGGGTGGATCGCACTGCACGCCGGTACTGCAAGCGGATCCGATGTGATTCTCATCCCTGAAATTCCTTTTGACATCAGGATCGTCAGCGATTTCGTGATGGGGCGTGCAAGACACGGCAAGCGGTTCAGCATCGTGTGCGTATCCGAAGGCGCCCGTTACAAGGGTGGAAAACAGGTGATCAGCCGGATCGACCCGTCCAGCCCCGATCCTGTTCGTCTCGGCGGCATCGGAGAAGCAGTTGCGGCGGATATCGAAGACGCAACCGGCATCGAAACCCGCACCATCAAGCTCGGCCACGTTCAGCGCGGCGGCTCGCCTGTTCCGGCAGACCGGGTCCTGGCGACCGAATTCGGCAGCAAAGCCATCGATCTGCTTGCCGAGGGGGAGCGCTCGCGGCTGGTTGTAGTCCGAGCCGGAGTTGTCACCCACATACCGCTGCAGGACGCGGAAGGGAAGCAGCGCCTTGTGCCGATCGACCATCCGCTGATACGGGCTGCGCGTAATGTGGGCACATGTTTTGGCGACTGATCAGCAGGACCCGCTACCTTCTTCGGCCTGAGTTGAAGTATCATCGGTGCGGAACCCGAAGGCCATGTTATGAAGGTTCGCCACGGCGGCCTTTAACTGTTAGATTTGCGCAATCTCTCTGGTCTGCGGCAGATCAGAGATGATTAGCAGGAAGGAAGAAATCCGGTGTTGAGAAAAATACTTTCTTTATCGGCCCTGGCTGCATTTCTTTGTGCCGGTGCTGCGATCACTCAGGAGAAGGAAACCTTTA
>JAAYAM010000048.1 GCA_012719355.1 Acidobacteriota bacterium | reverse complement strand
GGCGATCCGGGATACGGTAGAGTCTTAATCCCTTCTTCTTCAGGTCTCCCGTTCAGACCTCCGAACGTAATAAAGAGGCTGCAGCTCTAGGTCTTAATCCCTTCTTCTTCAGGTCTCCCGTTCAGACTGCTCGGCCCCACAACTCTGCCAGCCTCACAGCCTTACAGGCACGGTTGCCAAAAATTCCACGCATCGATGAGTTAACCCAGTCCGTCAGGTAATTCATCTTCTTCAAAGCCCCCAACGATACCGCCATCTACTATAAGTTCATCGTCATCTTCATTCAACTTCCGCAGGAGTCTGTCCAGTCCGCGGCCGCCAACGACCACCCCCTGTGGCAAATCCTGCCGTCCGAGCATCGCCACCTCACAACGATCCGGCAGATGGTAGGCGCGAACGTCGTCCTCGGACGGCTCAATCAGTTCTGCAATGTCGTCGAAAACCACCTCGAGCGCCCGCTGACTGCCATGGAATACAAACACCGAATACTGGACGGGAATCGCGCGCCCCTTCAGATACCTGTGCACCCTTCCCAACCTGCGTGGATCTGCAATATCGTACGCCACCAGCCAGTTACGCCGCTCCGTATGACTCATGCATCCTCCGGTCGTACTTCAGGTGATCCCGCAGAATCCGAACACTGCTGCGCAAAGTCTCCCGTCCCCCGAACGGAATGCGCCCCAGGTTCCCCACCCTGCCGACAACCTTCTCACGAACACGCGCAAGAAATTCCTTCTGCAACACAGGATGCCAAACATCGACGGAAGAGATTCCCATCATCGCGAACAAGGCACAGCAGCGCCATGCCTCAATCCGCCGCTCGCGCTCCTCCGACTCCGTCTCGAAAGCCGCAATAAGCTCGCGACTTCCCGGCCATCCTCCCCCTTCCAGCACCTTCTCCAACATGACAGCCTGTCGCCAGCGCTCGAGCCGCACCATGTCCATGACTATCCTGTACTCCTGCTTCCCCCAGTAATACGGGTTGCGCGGCAGACCGATCACCGAGAAAGCCGACGAAATCTGCGCCATCGAGAGCCCGGTTAATAAGCGATAACCGGCTCCGACGCGCATCTTCCATCGTCGATGCTGCCCGGCACACACCATCTGCCAGGCAACCTCCGGCTGCCGCCGGCAGCTGAAACCAAGCCGCTCGAGCGCATCCGACATTTCGGTCTCCTCTGCCGAACGCAGCCAGCGTTCATAGCGCTCACAAAAGCGCCGCACCTCGAGAAGCTCGCCGATGTGCCTTGCCAGGCCATATTGCAGAGGAGGGGGAGAGAACAATATTCGCACAAACCGCCCGTAAGCATCCAGTTCCACGACGGGCTTGTGCTCGCGGAGACAGGCATTCACCGCCTCAGGCTGCCAGCGGACACACCCCAACACCACTATGCGCGAGATACGCTGCAACGGGAACTGGCCGTCGGCCCGTGCCGGACGCAGCACGCGCAGCGCCGGGCCGTCGAGCCTTATATCAACTCCCCTGCGTCCGTCGACATAGAGGGTCTTCACAGGTCTTCCTCCTCATCAACCGGCAGGCACGGAGCCTGAGAGCGCAGGGCCCGCGCCAACACGCGGCAATAGCCTTTGAAGCGGCGTGCAACCGAGGTCATAAACGGCTCAAAACGCTCGTAGAAACGCGCCCGCCCTGTCTTTTCGAGCAGGCATGCGCCCTTGTCCAGGGTGAAATGCTCCGGGCGCAACGCGCGTGACCGGAACATCTCCCACACCCAGGCATCGACCAGCGGCCTTACCGGCTCCATCAGATCGCAGGCGAGCGATTCGCGGCCAAACGCGATTTCATGAAAGAAGCCCAGAAAAGGATCCAGACCCGCCGCATAGGCCGCCCGCGCCGCCTCAAAATGCACCAGCGTGTAGCCCAGCGACAGGCAGGCATTCACAGGGTCACGCGGGGGCCGCCGATTGCGGCCGTTGAAAGCAAGCGCTTCAGCGAACAGAGAACAATAGGCCCGGAAATATGCCGCCTGAGCCGCCCCTTCCACCCCCCGGAGGCTGTCCAGACTCAACTCGTCCTCACTGATGCGTGTCCGCAACAGCGTCAACGTTCCGAGTGCGTCCGAGATCGGCTTGCGCCGGTCGACGCGCAGATCAAGAGCCCGTTCGAGGAACCTCTGCTGTCGAGCCAGCTTGGCGCCGATGAAGCGTCTGGTCCACTCCAGCCGCCATAATGGATCCCCAACTGCCGAGTATTGCGCCATGCGCAATGCCGCGTCATTATGCGCACGCCCGCTTATTACTGCCAGGCGCTTTCCCTGCCGGCCGCTCAACACCACGGCCGAACAGCCGGCGTCGGCAAGCGCACCCACCACGCTGGAAGTCAGCCTGGTCTCGGCACGGATTACGACGCGCTCCAGCAGAGAAAGCGGCACGGTGCGGGCGCGCCTGCCGTCTTCATAAAGAGCAAGCGCCGCCCCATCCAGCCTGATTTCCAGTCCCTTGCGATCCAGATAGAGTGTAGCCATAGTTATCCACAATAGAAAAAGGGGGGATCCTGAGGCTCTTCAGCGATGCCGAGCGTATGGACACGCGACCGCGGGTCAAGCCGGATCAGGAGAACGCGGTCTTCATCAGGTTCGATCGCCTCATCCAGATCGCCCAGCAGCCCGCGACGCTCGGCCGGCGTGAGGAAGCATTCGTATGCCGATTTCTGCCCGCCGGTCGCGTGCCCTTTCACTGCCTTCAGCACGGCACGCAGCCGCCGGGGAGATCTTATGTCGTAAGCCGCAATGTACAGGTCTCGCTCGCTCATGGCGCCGCTCCAGGTTACAGCCGGATTCTAGCGGCATTTGCATTGCGGCAGCGAAATCGGCAAGCTTGCCGTGCACTCGGGAGAAGGTTCAATCGCAGACGGCGACGCGCTCTACACGATATTCCGTCAGGCGTGCATTGAAGCACACCAGGTCGTCGGCGGTCAGCTCTACGCCGCGTCGTTCCGCGGGCAGATCCACCGCCAGATGGAGGTAGCGCGCCCCACGCGCGCACAGTTCAGCGGCAAGATGGACGGGCAGGGTGCCGATTACCACATCGCCCGGGTTGATTTGATTCAGGTCCAGATGGATTAACGTTCGATCTGCGGAAATACCCCGCCGGGCGGCCCATTCCACTGCGCCCGGATGACGCGTCACAAAGTAGGTGCTCATGCCCCTTGTCCCCGCTGCTGATCAAGGAGCTGCGCGAGCAGATCCTTGAGCGTTTCACTCAGCCTCTGCCCATCTCCAAGGATCCTTCTGAGTCTGGGATACGCCGAAGGATTGCCGTGAGCCATTGAATTGCGCAGATCGGCCAACATACAGAACGCTTCATGCCCGGAATCCCGCAGACCCTCCCTGATTCTCGAGCGCTGCCAGCGATCATCGGCATCCTTACCCGCCCGCAACAGATTGGACGAGATTACCGCCTCCAATCCGTAAATCGCCGCCCGCAGGTAATCACGCTGTTGCAGATAGCGTCTGGCAAGCGCCCTTTCCCATGCCGCCCGGTCGGGCTGACGATACCAGGACACCCTTTTTTCAAGCTCGTCATGGAAGAGCGCTGCAACGGGATCATCCTGCCCGGCATCCTGCTGCTCAACCCACGTGCTCAGCGCTGCACGTGCCTTCACCGGATTCGTGGTCCGCTCAAAGAATGCACCTCGCCGCAGCAATTCGCCCGATTGACCGAGCAGCGGCGAAAACACGCCATAGTCTCCGTCTTTGTCATAGGTGTGCAGTGCTTCTATCCATTCGGCAATGTGCAACAGGCCGACAAGATTGTGAACCGGCGCATCACCGGTGTCAGGGTCAAAAGCGCCGTACCAGATACCGGCGATTCTTGCCTTCCGGACCTTCTCCAGATAAAGAGCCGCAAGGAGTGCGATCATGGGAAGATGCCTGAAGCCATGGGTGATGTCTATATGGACGGCGTCACCCGGTGATACATGTTTCGCCATGATGGCGAGCAAGTCCACCTGCTCGCGCTCGTCCCGGCAATAAGGGATGAGTTCGAGCCGTGCTTCACAACCGAGGCGTCTCGAGAGCGGTTCCTGCAATGGTGCAAGTAGCTCGGCTGTCACCGCCCTGGCCTCGGCGGCCTCCATCAGTTTCAGCCGGGCATCCTCTGCATCCTGCTCGAATGGGATGTCCTGTTCGAAAATGTTGTCCCACATGCTGCCGGCAGTGCCCATGATCACGAGCCGGTCGGCCGCAACCCGTTCCTGGAGAAGCCAGCCGAAAAACGTCACCGGCCTGGATGCGGTACCATCGCCGAAATCGTAGCAGGTCGTGCGGTATCCCTTCTCCCCTTTGGGCACCCGCCCAAGAAAAGTCAGCAAAGTGATGCTCATCTTGATTCACTCCTTGATTTCGACAGGTATTTCATCACCTCCTGAGTCCTCACATAATCCCTATCCTTTCCGGGATTCTTCTTCTCACTCTTTTCCTTCCACCTCTTTTCCGCCTGCATCCTCGCCTTCAGTCTCTCCGCGATCGCAACGACCAGATCCTCGCTCCAG
>JAAYAM010000326.1 GCA_012719355.1 Acidobacteriota bacterium | reverse complement strand
TCATCCGGCCGAAATTCCCCTGTTTTCCGGGGAGCGGCTGTTGGAGGATGATTTCTCCAGGGGTAGCCACGCGCGTTTCCGGATCATAGGCCACTACCGTGGCAAGAGCCTGCATGGTGCAGATCCTTGCGCCGGTGGTCGAGTTGAACTCCAGATCTGACGAAAGCAGACTGCGATCGGAGCACTGGGGATCAGGAACCTTGGTGAACATCGGTCTGTTGTTCGCCTCATCCCACCAATAGTTCCCGTCGTCCGCACCGGGAGCCCAGAAAACTTTGCCACCCTTGGTAAGAATTTCCCTGTATTCCTCGGGTCCAACGAAATCAGGTACTCCATTGCCATACAGATGATTGGTGCTGCTGGACAAGCTGTTCGGCTTCCCGCTGGCCAGACTCAGGATCCAGGTCATCTGCCATCCCTCGACGACGCGTCTCAAAGCGCCCGAGGAATTGCGGAAGAAGAACCCGTTGGGTCCGAACGGCAGGTCAAACGTGCCATAGGTATTCAGCTGATGTGAACGATGCGACCCGAGCAGCGTGTAATCGGCGTCCCGGTTGCCAGGATCTGTGTAACTGCCGCTTAAACCGAGGTTTCTGCTCCACGTATACGTGCTGGTGAAGCTGACGCCGCGGGTGGGCCGCAGTTCAACCTTGGCCTGCAGGGAGTGATAATTCCCATGGTTCAGGTTAGCCGTCCAGTTTGCTGAACTGAACTGAGGATTGGCGTAGATGAAGTTCTCCGGGAAACCATTGTGCCGGAGGACCGCACCACGAACGTTGGATGGGATGTCCGGCAGACCAAGGTTCATCCCCCAGAAAAAGTCCTTGGTGTAGTTCTGCGTCGCCAAGGAATTGGCTATGGAGACGAAATCTCCGTTGGCCAGATTTGACCGATAGAGCAGACGGACAGCATCCCCGCCGGTAAACCCGGAAGTACCTACCGCAGCTGTCGGCATATTGGTGTCAGGATGCTGGATCTGGATTCCGCCGAACATCCGGTCGAACATCTCCGGATTTTCGCCCCTGCGAGCTGCTTCCAGAGCATCGAACAAGCCGTTGTTCCGGAAATTGGCTGCGTTAAGGTTGATCGTGCCGATCGACTTGCGGCTCAACGTGCCTACGTAGCGCACATCGACATTCAGGTTCGACGTTATGCTGCGCGACAGCGAGAGAGTCAGACTCTGGATGTACGGATTCCTGATATTCGGATCGTATACCGTAAGGCTCTGGTTCCGCGCCGTGATGGCAACGGGTGCCAGAGGCTTGATTTCGTCAGGCAGGTACTGCGAGGTCGGCACCAGCTCGGGCAGGTCGGCAATGCTCATATAAGGCCAGTTTGTGCTATCACCTGTGTACTGGTGATTGTAACTGGTCCCGATGACCTTGGCCATAACACCGCCAAATCCCATGGTGGGATCTGCGTTAGCTATCGCTGTGTAGCTCAGCTGATAGCCGCCGCGCAGAGTCGTCTTCCCTTTTCCAAACCACGGCAGCTGCCATGCAAATCCAATGGCAGGACCGAAGTTATTCAGGTCCTTATTGAACAGCAACTGGCTCGGGTTCGGCGAATTCGGTCCGATAAACACCTGTCTCGTCATGTAATCGGTTCCGAGATTTGTCGGATTTGCCGGCCACCATGAATCGAAGCCTCTTCCCGTGACTCCGAATATTGACATGGAACCGCCCGCAAGGCCGGTAGTCATACCCGAATCAAGCCAAGGCAATCCATAGTACTCATAACGGATTCCCAGGTTCAAAGTAAGGCTGCTGTTGACCTTCCAGTCGTCCTTGGCAAAGAAGCTGAACTCGCGCTGGCGCATATCGAATACCTGCGTCAGTTCTCCCTTGCTGGCATCGTTCCACGTCAACGCAGACGGGGAATTGACGTAGTAGTACTGGCGCACGCTGCCAAGCGATCCGGACATGTAGTTCAGCAGATTCTGCATGCCCGCAACCGTGCCGCTGGACAGGTCCCAGGCACCCAAGAAGAAGGACATCCCGGTCAGTCCCGGCACAGTCCCCGGATTGATACCCCTCGGAGTGCTGTACTGAGTCACACCACCGACGGCTGACGGGAAGGTATTCGCGTCACCGTAGAAGCCGGCGGTACCATTGGTATCCTGATAAGACTTCACAAGACGGAGTTCGCCGCCGAACTTCAATGAATGATTGCCCTTGGTCCAGGTAATCGTATCGGCGACCGTCCACCTGTGATCGTGTCCTCCCCACGTGGCAGGCAGATTGCCTCTGCTGCCGTACGGATTGCTGGGAGTGCCTTCAACAGCGAAAGCCGCGCTACCCGAACCGGGGCTCACAATCAGAGGGAATCCCGCGTAATTCGGGAAACTGTCTGTGGGAAGCAGTTTCTGGAGCAGATCCTTCATCTGCTCTCCCGTCTTCGGATTGTTCAGCGGCTCATTAGTGTGAGTTGCGGTACGGGAAAGCCCGAAGCGGAACTCGTTGAGCAGCGTGGGACGCAGAGTCGAGGTAAATGACACCGTGAACCGCTGCGGCTTGCGGTTGACCGATCCGCCGTAGCCGTTCGGCCAGCTCTTGTAAGCATCTTCACCGTCATTTGACTCGAAGGTGTAGGTGCCGGTGAAGCGATGCCGATCATTGAAGTTGTGATCGACTTTGGTGGTGATGTTTCTGCGCTGGTTGTCCTCGCCGGATCCAAACACCGTATCGCTTCCATTGATACCGCGCACCCATCTGTGGCC
>JAAYAM010000325.1 GCA_012719355.1 Acidobacteriota bacterium | reverse complement strand
GGTTATACCGGAAGCTTACTCCGTGCAAACGGCCGTCGGGGAGCTTTCGAGCGCCTGCCGGATGCCAGTTCCAGTTCATCATCTTCTTCAGTGCCGCCACACACGCTTCATAGCTGGGAACGGGATTGGGATCGTCCTGTGACTCCGGCCCATGCAGATTCAGGGTGGCGATCTCGATCGGGTCTTTCCCGAGCTTTTCGGCGATCACGTACAGGGCCACCATCAGAGAATCCCAGCTCATTGGATTGTGCTGGCCGCTGACGTACATCTTTCCGCGGTTGCTGTCGACAACCTCCATGCTTTGTTTGACGTTCTTGCACCGGGTGGTGAAGTAGGGGCCGTAAGTCTGGTCCATTGTATTCCCGAAATTGGAGCTTCCCTGAACTCCGCCGTCGGCGATGGAGAAATCATCGATAGCCGTAATCAGGCCGTTCTTCTTAAAGCCGACTTTCATGTGCACGTAGCGTTGATTCAAGTTGAAGTCGTACATGTCATAGCGACTGTTGATGCACCGAACGGGCCTTCCAGCTCTCTTGGCAAGCAACGGGGTGATCTGCTGGGATTTTCGGATACCCCAGTCGCAATACCTGCCCCCGACGAACATGCAGTGCTGGAAGACCTTCTCCGGAGCCACCCGGTTCATTCTTGCCACCTGGTCATGGCCCCAGGGGACGCCTTCGATCTGCAGGTTCTGCCCTTCGCCTCTGAGTGGATCGTCAAACCACCATGCGACAGTTCCCAGAGGATTGGGAATATGACCGGCAAAGGCGGACGTGTTGACGTCGAATTCGACGATGTGATCCGCTTCCTTGAAACCGGCTTCAATGTCGCCGTCATTCATATTGGAAAAAGAGACGTTCCCCTTCTTGGGAGGGTTGTTCCCGCCACCGCCGCCGAACCCCATACCCATACCCCCTCCAGCTTTTTTCGCCGGGGCGGGCGGACGGATGACGGGCGCATCAGGCTTCCTTCCCTCGAGAAGATCTACCACATGAGGCAAGACCTCCCAGTCCACGACAATCTGGCGCAACGCCTCTTCACAAATGTCTTCGTTTTCCGCCACGACGATGGCGCCTACTTCGGCTCCTTCCTGGTCTGCGTAGTCGCTCAGAAAGGTTCTGGCGTCAGCATCTTCCCAGGTAACGATGTCGACGACGCCGGGGATGGCCTTGGCTTTGGTTATGTCTATCGATTTAATACGGGCATTAGCATGCGGGCTTCTGAGAAATCTGGCCTCGAGCATGTCGGGAACGACGTAATCGACGCCGAATTTTGCGACACCCGTCGCCTGCGACCAGGAAAGCACTCCTGGAAGATTCGGTTTCCCGACAACCCTGAACTCCTTCCTCTGCCCATTGACTCCTGCAAGATCAGCCATTGTAATGCGCCTCCTTTTCCTTTCATTCTCTTCGCCGCTTCTATGATGACGGTCCTCTTCGATCACGGATAAAGCGAGCGGCGCCAGACAGAGTGATCAAATTACGAAAGCGGTTCGACGGCACTCCGGCCCTGAAAGCCTGCTGATTCAGTTTCCGCTGAATTTCCGGGTACGAATCTTACTACAGACCGGCACTTATAGTGCTGAAATTCTGCAAATGATGGATGGGAATCGGCCGGCAGGGGATGACAGGAAAAATTCCCCTGCATCGCACCCTGCCGAAAAACGTCTGTGGTTCGGGTCGAGCAGAAGCTCAGTCGTGAAGAGCCTTTACCACGGCAGCCGGGGGAGTTGGTGCTCGACTTGCGTCGGCTTGGTCTGAGGAGGAGATATGCAGGATTTTGAATATGGAAAAGAAAACATAAACATACCGGGGCCTGAGTCGGTTGCAGGGAGCCGGGGACCGCGTCCCGAACACAAGGAAGGGCGGGTTGCCCGCTCAATCGAAACACAGACGGCGAAGCTCCCCTCCGATACTTTTCTCTGGATGGCAGTGGGATCCATGATCGGATCGGCCGCACTGCAGGTAATGGGAAAGAGAGATGTCAGTCTGTTTGTCGGGCAATGGGCTCCGACGCTATTGATTATGGGACTCTATAACAAGGTAGTTAAACTCGCCGGTTCCCGGTAGGGCTATTCTATCAAGGGAGGCTGGGTTCCCCCCTCTGTTTGACGAGGAGGCGAAATCCAGCCACCCCGCTCAAGGTTCTGTAAAATACCAATCCTGATTCACTTGTGGAAGGATGCCAAAAAGAAAAATGGCTGGGAGACAGGGATTCGAACCCCGATCAGATGGTCCAGAGCCACCCGTCTTACCATTAGACGATCTCCCAGCGTTACTCCGCGTATTTTAGAAAAAGAGCCGGACCGATTCAAGGCTAAAGGCTGATATTTCGTGCTATAGCGCTCCGCCGCGCACTATCTTCGCCCACTGGTCACGCAGCGTCACGGTCCGGTTGAAGACCAGCGACCCGGGGCACGAGTCCGGATCCACGCAGAAATAGCCGAGCCTCTCGAATTGATATCGCCCGCCAGGCTGCGCTCCGGCAAGACTCGGCTCCATCCTGCACGACTGGAGCACCTTCAGTGAATCCGGATTCAGGTCCGCCTTGAAATCCTCTTTTCCTTCCCCGGGGTTTTCCGACATGAACAACCGGTCGTAAAGCCGGACTTCCGCAGGCAGGGAATGAGCCGCCGAAACCCAGTGCAGCGTGGCCTTCGCCCTAGGGCCGCCCGCCTCTCCCGACAGGGAATCGGGATCATAGCTGCAATGCACTTCGGTTACTTCCCCCTTGTCATTCTTCACCGCGTTCGTGCACGTAACCAGGTAACCGTAGCGAAGCCGTACCGTTCGTCCGGGGGCAAGACGGAAAAACTTCTTCGGAGGATTCTCGAGAAAGTCCTCCTGCTCAATGTACAGCTCCCTTGAAAACGGCACCGGCCTGGTTCCCGCAGACGGATCCTCAGGATTGTTGACGGCCTGAAGCTCTTCCACTCGCCCTTCAGGGTAGTTGTCGATTATGAGCCGCAGCGGACGCAGGACGCACATAACGCGCGGCGCCCTGAGGTTCAGGTCTTCCCGCAGTGAGTGCTCAAGCAGCGCCACGTCCATCACGTTGTCCCGTCTGGCGACACCGATGCGCTCGCAGAAATTCCGGATCGACTCCGGAGTATACCCGCGCCGCCGCAAACCGCAGATCGTCGGCATGCGCGGATCGTCCCAGCCGCGGACAAGGCCTTCCTGGACCAGTTCAAGCAGTTTCCTCTTGCTCATGACCGTGTAGTTCAGGTTGAGTCTCGCAAACTCAATTTGCCTGGACCGACGCTCGACCTTCAGTGTCTCCTGAAACCAATCATACAGTGGCCTGTGATCTTCGAACTCCAGTGTACAGATCGAGTGCGTGATCCCTTCCAGCGAATCCGAGAGAGAATGTGCGAAGTCGTACATCGGGTAAATACACCACTTGTCGCCGGTGCGATGGTGAGCCATCCTGCGGATGCGGTAAAGCGTCGGGTCCCTCATGTTCAGATTGGCTGAAGCCATATCTATCCTTGCCCTCAGGACATGGCTTCCGTCTTCGAATTCCCCGGCGCGCATCCGCGTAAAAAGGTCGAGATTCTCTTCCACCGATCTGTTTCGATACGGACTCTCCTTCCCCGGCTCAGTCAGGGTGCCGCGGTAAGCGCGTATCTCTTCCGCAGTCAGACTGTCGACATAGGCCTTTCCAAGCCGGATGAGCTGCACTGCGTAGCCGTAGAGCCGTTCAAAATAGTCTGACGCGAAGTAAAGTCCATCTCCCCAGTCGAAACCAAGCCAGCGAACGTCTTCCTTTATCGCCTCCACATACTCGACCTCTTCCTTCGCCGGATTGGTGTCATCGAAGCGGAGATTACAGGTCCCGCCATACTCTCGGGCTATACCAAAATTCAGACAGATCGACTTCGCATGCCCGATATGCAGATAACCGTTGGGCTCGGGGGGAAAACGTGTCGCGACCCGTCCGCCGTTCTTCCCCGCCTGCAGATCTTCCCTGACAATCGCCCTGACAAAATCCGTGGTCTCTCTGTCATCCCTGTTGCTGTTGCGGACTTCCATAACCCTCTCTCGATCAATGGTTTCTTCTGTAAACCCCGCATGATACCACACTCGATCGAAGCGCGTGTACCTCGCGGACTCGGTAAGGCGAACGCAGGTAAGGCCCGATTTCCAGCCGAACAAAACACGGCCGGTTTTGCGTCGGGAGCGACCTTTGTAGTTGATTTAGCCTTTGACAACAAATAGAATTCGGCTGAATCGGCGAATCAAAAAGGGGGACCATTATCCATGAAAAGCTATTCTAAGAAGTATGTCACTACCCTGATGGGGATGGCTCTGTTTTTCATGATCTGTCTGGTCGGTGCAACTGTGCAGGCAACGCCTCAGGAGCAGGAAGAGCAGGCTGAACCGGAATATACCGAAGAGGAATACAACGCATACGAGGCCGCGACTAAGGAAGCTGATCTCCTGAAACGCGGTGAAATGCTCCTCGCATTTGTGGAGAAGTATCCCGAATCGAAGCTCATGCCGTACATCAATGCGGAATACAACAAGCTCCTCCATGAATGCTCAGAGGTAAAGAAATACGATCAGCTCGAATCCCTCGCCGAAAGCTGGTTGAAGCTTCATCCAGGGGACATGAACACGCTCCTCTACATTGCGGCGGCCACGCAGAACCTCGGGAAGCTGGAACGCTGCGTCGAGTGTATGGAAGAGATCTACCTTCAGAAGCCGGATCCCGGGCTGGCCAGAGACATCTTTAACAACTATGTCAAGACCAGCAATCTCGCCAAGCAGATAGAGTGGGCGGAAAAGATGTTCAAAATGCCCGAATTCGACGCAGACTTCGGTCTCCGCTGGGACTTCGTCAAGAGATACATGGAATCGGGCAACTATCCAAAAGCAGCCGAATACGCACAGCTTACCCTGAAATCGGCGGCGCTGGTAAAACAGCCCGATGCCAATACTCAGGAGACGTTGCGGATGGTGCACAGGGCCTGCCATCATGTCATCGGAATGGACCTGATGGAAAAGGACAAGTTTGAAGAGGCGATCAGGGCCTTCAGGCAGGCACTCAGGTCGGAAAGATATGATGTGGGTTACTTCTCGATAGGTCAGTGCCTGGAGAATCAGCAGAAGGTGGAAGAAGCGATGGTCGAATACGCCAAGGCGGAGTTGCAGGGAGGAGAGCTGGCTCCCAAAGCGAAGGAGCGGCTGGAACTCCTCTATAAGGCGCTTCACAACGACACCACAATCGGAATTGACAAGAAGTACAAGCAGGCAAAGGAAGAGCTTGCGAACGAAGAGGTCTCCGACGCCAGACTGAATTAATCAAGCCGGCACCAGCCTTACAAAAAGAATCCCGCAGCGAATTTCACGATTCCCTGCGGGATTCTTCCTTTCAGGTGCTTACACCTTCTTGCGCCGATGTGCTTCGATCCGGGAAATTGCGCGGATGAGTGAAAGCTGAGCTGCGGCGTAATCGACACCAGGATCCCCCGAAGTCAGCATCTTTTCCGCCCGGACTTTCGCTTCTTCAGCCCGCTTTATGTCGATGTCGGAAGCGAGTTCAGCCGCCTGGGCAAGGATCACTACCCTCCCCGGAAGCACTTCGAGAAACCCCCAGGAACAGAACATGTACTCGGTGTGTCCGCCCGCCGTGTAGCTGATTTCGCCTATACCAAGTTCGGCAAGTAGCGGAGCGTGCCCGGGCAGTATGCCCATATATCCGCCGGCGGAGGGAACCGTCAATGAATCGACATCGCCACTGAACAGCTGCTTTTCAGGAGTAACAATCTCAAGATGGATTTTTTCCGGTAGTGCCATAATTAAGATTTCCGAACCTGGATTGGTCTAGGCGGCCGCAATCTGTTTGGCTTTTTCCAGTACTTCTTCGATGCCGCCTACCATGTAGAAAGCCTGCTCAGGCACATGGTCGTACTTCCCGTCGCAGATGCCCCGGAAACCTTCGATCGTCTCCTTCACCGGAAGGTACTTGCCCGGAATTCCGGTAAACTGTTCGGCGACAAAGAAGGGCTGCGACAGAAACTTCTGGATCTTCCTGGCACGGCTCACCGTGAGTTTGTCTTCTTCCGGCAGTTCGTCTATCCCGAGAATTGCAATGATGTCCTGGAGATCCTTGTAGCGCTGGAGTATTCGTTTGACTTCACGTGCAACGGCGTAGTGATCTTCACCGATGATTCTCGGATCCAGGATTCTCGAGGTGGAAGCAAGAGGATCCACCGCCGGATAGATCCCGAGCTCGACAATTCTCCGCTCCAGGTTAGTAGTCGCGTCCAGGTGAGCAAATGCTGTCGCGGGCGCAGGATCGGTGTAGTCGTCGGCAGGCACGTAAATCGCCTGAATGGATGTGATCGAGCCGTGCTTGGTCGACGTGATACGTTCCTGCAGTTCTCCCATTTCAGTCGCCAGGTTGGGCTGGTATCCGACTGCGGAAGGCATGCGGCCGAGCAGTGCCGAAACCTCGGATCCCGCCTGGGTGAAACGGAAAATGTTGTCTATGAAGAGAAGCACGTCCTGGTGCTCTTCATCGCGGAAGTACTCGGCTTCTGTCAGGCCGGTGAGTCCCACCCTGAGGCGCGCTCCTGGAGGTTCGGTCATCTGGCCGTAGATGAGTGCGGCCTTCTCAATGACTCCCGATTCCTTCATCTCGAGCCAGAGGTCGTTCCCCTCGCGGGTTCGTTCTCCCACTCCGGCGAAGACCGAGAAACCACCGTGATGCATCGCAATCCGGTGAATCATCTCCATGATGACGACTGTCTTGCCGACCCCTGCCCCTCCGAACAGGCCGATCTTCCCTCCAAGCACATAGGGTTCGAGCAGATCAATCACTTTGATGCCGGTCTCGAGCATTTTGGTTTCTGTGCTCTGCTGATCGAAACTGGGAGCAGGACGGTGAATCGGGTAGTACTTCTTCGCCTTGAGTTCACCGAGTTCATCGACGGGCTCACCTATTACGTTCAGGACACGGCCGAGCGTCTCGCGGCCCACCGGAACGCTGATCGGCTGTCCGGTATCAATCGCCTTCATGCCGCGAACCATCCCCTCCGTAGGCTGCATGCTGACGCAGCGAACGCGGTTCTCACCAAGATGCTGCTGCACTTCGGTGCTGACACGGATGGGATTGCCGGCAGCCTCTCCCTCGATGATCACGCAATTGTAAATGGTAGGGAGACTGTTCTCGTCGAATTCGCAGTCCACTACGGGACCAATGATCTGCACTACTTTTCCGGTGTTTGGCATGACGTAATCTCTCCTGTCCCTATCCCGTTGAGGCGGCCCCGCTGACCACCTCGATCAGCTCCTTGGTGATTCCTGCCTGGCGCACTTTGTTTGCATACAGCGTCAGTCCTTCAATCATCTCGGCGGCATTGTTGGTCGCGGCTTCCATCGCAGACATGCGGGCTCCGTGTTCAGAAGCTGCGGCTTCGAGCAACGCCCTGAAAACCTGGGCCTCCACGTGCCTTGGAAGCAGATTGGCGAATATCTGTGCGGGCGGCTGGTCATAAAGATAGTCGAGCCGGCTTCCGTCTTCGGTATGTTCAAGACGCTGAATCGGCAGCAGAGGCTCAATCACGACGCTCTGCTGCACAACCGACTTGAACTCGTTGTAGACGAGCCAGACCTGATCTTTCCCTCCATTGACGAAATCCTCGATCAGATCCTTCGCAATAGCGGCGGCGTCGGCGAAACTCGGCTTCTGGAGGACGCCTGTCGCTTCATGCCTGACAGGGAAAGCCCTGCGTCGAAAGAAATCTCTGCCGCGCTTCCCGAGTATGTTGAGTTCGATTTCCTGCCCGGAATGCTCGCCCATGAATTCGAGCGTCTGCCGGATGATATTCGTGTTGTAGGCCCCGCAGAGTCCCCGGTCTGCCGTAATGACCACCAGTTCGATCTTCCTGTCGCCGTGCTGTGCCAGGAGAGGGTGAGCCTGCTCAGGAACCCTGGTTGCAATGCTGTTTAGCACCGCAACCATCTGGCGCGCATAGGGGCGCGCCGCTATCACCCGTTCCTGTGCCTTGCGCAAACGTGCGGCCGAGACAAACTTCATCGCCCGCGTTATCTGCTGGATGTTTCCGGCGCTGCGGATGCGCCGCCTGATGTCGCGTAAATTAGCCATGAGTTTCCGGTGTCGCTATGCTGCGGCGTGCTTCGCCTGCCAGCTCTCACTGAATTCCTTCAGCGCGTCCAACAGTTCCTGCCGCAGCGGATCGCTGATCGCTTTCTCGGACGACAGCTTCTGGACGAGCTGTTTCTTCGTCAAATCGATGAACTGAAGCATCTCTTTGAGGAACTGTGGAATCTCTTCCACTTTGAGATTGTCGGTAAAGCCCTGTGTGCCGGCAAAAATCGAGATCACCTGGTGCACCACATCAAGCGGCTGATACTGATCCTGCTTCAGAATCTCGGTCAGCCTTTCTCCACGCGCAAGCTGGGCCTGAGTCGCTTTGTCCAGATCCGATCCGAACTGCGCAAAGGCGGCCAGTTCCCGATACTGCGCCAGCTCGAGCCGAAGGGTTCCTGCCACCTGGCGGATCGCCTTGATCTGCGCGTTGCCTCCGACACGCGACACCGAGTTGCCGACATGAATTGCCGGCCGTATGCCGGCGTGAAACAGATCAGCTTCAAGGAAGATCTGTCCATCCGTAATCGAGATGACATTGGTCGGAATATATCCGGAGATGTCGCCGGCCTGAGTCTCGATTATCGGAAGAGCAGTGAGAGAACCGCCGCCAAGCCTGGCGTTCATCTTGGCCGCACGCTCGAGAAGACGCGAATGCAAATAGAAAACGTCTCCAGGGTAGGCTTCACGTCCAGGCGGACGGCGCAGCAGCAGAGAGATCTCCCGGTACGCGGCCGCATGCTTTGACAGGTCATCATAGATGACCAGAACGTGCTGCCCGCGGTCCCTGAAGTATTCACCCATCGCGCATCCGGAGTACGGCGCGATGTACTGCATGGTTGCAGGATCAGACGCTGAAGCGGATACCACGATCGTCTTGTCCATGACCCCGTAGTCAGTGAGGGTCTTCACGACCTGAGCGACCGTTGAACGCTTCTGTCCGATCGCGACATAGATACAGACGACGTCAGTGTTCTTCTGATTGATGATCGTGTCAATGGCGATGGCTGTCTTGCCGGTCTGCCGGTCGCCGATAATCAGCTCCCTCTGACCGCGCCCGATCGGGATCATGGAATCGATCGCCTTCAGCCCCGTCTGGAGCGGTTCCTTGACCGGCTGTCTGTCTACAACTCCCGGCGCCAGGCGTTCGATGTTCGCATATTCGGTCACCGCTATAGGCCCCCCTTCGTCTATTGGCTCCCCGAGAGCGTTGACGACGCGCCCGACCAGGGCCTCTCCCACCGGTACCGACATGATCCGCCCGGTGCGCTTCACCAGGTCACCTTCGCGAATCTGCGTGTATTCGCCAAAGAGCACCGTACCGACGTTGTCTTCCTCGAGGTTCAGCGCAATCCCTTTAACGTCGTGGGGAAAATCGAGAAGTTCGCCGGCCATGACATTGTCGAGGCCGTGCACGCGCGCTATGCCGTCTCCCACCGAGAGGACCGTGCCGACTTCGCTCACGACCATGCCGGACTGATAATCCCTGATCTGCTCCTTCAGTATTTTGCTAATTTCGTCAGCTCTGATCTGCATGCCCATCCCCTCTTTGTTGAGCAATGAAAGTGGGTAGTCTAGGATTCAACGAGGCGCCGTTTCATCTCGGCAAGCTGCGTTCGAATCGAACCGTCGAATATCGTGCTCCCCATCTGGATAACAACTCCTCCAATGAGGCTCTCGTCAGTCTTGAGGTCCACGTTGACCTTCTTTCCCGTGATCCGCGACAGTGTTTCGGTCAGTCGTTTCGCTTCTTCTTCAGGAATCGGTGCAACCGTTGTCACGCTCGCCGTGACTATCCCGTTGCGGTGATTGACAAGCTTCAGGTAGTTCTCAAGAATCTGGTTGAAGAAGCGGATTCGATTGCGCTGCAGCATTATCCGCAGGAAATTGGATGTAACCGGATGCGCGGGATACCGCACCAGTAGTTCATCCAGGACCCTTTCCTTGGAGTCTTCCGGAACCTGAGGGGCATCGAAAGCTTCAAGGAGTTCCGGGCAGGTTAGAAAAATCTCACGCCACGTCTGGAGATCCTTTGTAACCTTTCCCTCGATCTTTTTTTCGAATACGATATCGGCCAGAGATCTGGCGTAGCGCGACAGGACAGCAGACGACATCACCGATCTCCCCCCGCATCTGATGTTTCGCCCCGAAGTTCTTCCGTAAGCCTTTCCAACAGAGGCATTGAGTCCCTTTACCTCGAAATGCGTCAAGCTATCACAGGGATGACTTTCCGTCAAGGGATATCGCCGGGGCAAAAACCCGTATACTCTGAAAGATCAATAGATTGCACAGCCCGGAAGATTTGTCGTTCGGTTCTGCACATGACGCCCGGGGACAAACCCGCCGGAGATAAAGAATTGAATTCTTCGGATCCGAACTCATATAGTGTCGCCATGTTGAAGCAAGTCATCGGTTTAGTATCCGTCGGAATCCTGCAGGAGATCATCTGGATTGCGATGTGCTCACTGGGTCCCCTTCGGGAGAATACAGGATCCTTTCTCGTCCTTATCTTTATCCAACTTGCCCTCTGTCTCGGCACATTCTTCCTGCTCCCGGTCAAAGGGCGGTATGGAATCGGGATAGTGCTCGCCTTCGCGCTCCTTTACCGGGTGACTCTGGTGGCGGCGCCACCCCACCAGAGCGAAGACGTCTACCGCTATATCTGGGATGCAAAGGTGGCGTCACACGGAATAAGCCCCTACGGCTACCCGCCTGATGCTCCGGAGATTCGGCACCTCCGTGACGCGCAGGTGTATCCGATGATCAACTCGAAGCCGTATATCACCGCCTACCCTCCATCGTCGCAGCTTGTCTTCAGGCTCTCGTATTCCCTCTTTGGCGCAGATGTCACGGCAATGAAGGCATTCTTCAGCCTTTTTGAATTCCTGGCCGTGATTGTGGCATGGCGGCTGCTCGTCCTCTGGGGAAAGAGCTGTCAACCTCTACTCCTGATGGCCTGGCACCCTTTCTTCGTCTTCGAGTTCTCCGCCTCGGGCCATTCCGACAGCATGATGATTCTCCTACTGCTCCTGTCGATATATCTTCTCGTACGAGGAAAAGAGAGCCTGTCGCTGGTAGCCTACGCGGGGGCGGTCATGGCGAAGCTCCATCCGGCGCTGTGGTTCCCTCTCATTCTGCGTCGTACAGGATGGAAAGCCGCGCTTGCGGGTTTTGCGACCGGATTGATGCTTGTGCTTCTCTATTTCACGCCGGCATCGTGGATCAACTATATAAAGTCGCTAACTCTGTATTTCCGACTCTTCGAATTCAATGCCGGCATTCACTATTTCATCCGGTTTATTGGGAGATGGGGTTTTGAGGAGTCGTGGGACAAACTCATCGGCCCGTATCTGGGCGTGGTGCTGCTCCTGATCTGCATCGGGATCTGGTACAGGTTCCCGGTCCGGAATGAACGAGACCTGCTGCACGGCGGATTCTGGCTTATGACCGCCGACCTCTGCCTTGCCACGACAGTGCACCCCTGGTACCTGTCATGGGCAGCGCTGGCGCTCCCGTTTTTCCCTTATGCATTCATGGTGTACTGGACCGGAGCTTGTTTCCTCTCCTATCTTGCTTATTCGCAGCATCCGGTATATGAACCTGCATGGGTTCTTTTGGTCCAATACATCCCCATGTATGCCCTGATGATCTGGGAAATACGCCGACGCCGCCCTCTTTTGGATATCTGGCCCGAACGGAGAAAACCCGGTGAGGAAAAAGAAAGCCTATCTCGAAATGCTGCTTAAAGACGAGATTGTCGAAGGGGTGGCCGAACGTCCCTTCATCTCGCGCAAGGCGAGGACATCGCTCTACGAAATCGTTCAGGCGCTTCATCATGCCGCAAAGAATCCTGACATCTCGGCGCTCGCGCTCTCCATAGAGCCGCTGAATACCGGATGGGCGAGACTGAGCGATCTTCGCCGCGCAATCTCGAAGTTCCGCAGGAGCGGCAAACAGGTCTACTGCTTCCTGCAGGAAGGAGGAAATGCGGAGTACTACCTGGCCAGCGCGTCGGACCGCGTCTTCATGCCTCCGGCTGCGCACCTCCACCTCGTAGGGCTGTCCGCGGAAACATTCTTCTTCCGTAACGTACTGGAGAGGTTTGGGATTGAAGCTGAGCTTTTTTCGATGGGGGAGTACAAATCCGCGGCCGAAATGTTCACCCGGATGGGCATGTCGGAGCCCGCACGGGAACAGCTCGAGAGGATACTTGATGACAGTTTTGAGGAACTGTGCCGCGCTTTGGAAGATCGAGGATTCAGCCGCGAAGACAGCACGGCGCTTATGGACGACGGTCCATATACGGCGCGCGAAGCTCTAGCCAGAAAGCTTGTAGACGGAATCTGCTACCAGGATGAACTTGCCGGGAAGATGGAAGAGATTCTCGGGAAGAAGGCCCGCGCGGTGGCAGCCGCCCGATATCGGGCAGGAGACGGGCTTGTCAGACGCATCCTGACTTTCAGGCGCTCGCGTATCGCGTTCATCGATGTGACAGGACACATCGAAACCGGAGAAAGCCGGCGCAACCAGGCCGGACGGGAGATGGCCGGAGCTGACACGATTCGGAAATTCCTGGACCATGCGGAGCGTTCCAAAATTACCCGTGCGATAATCATCCGCATCGATTCTCCGGGAGGATCAGGGATCGCCTCCGACCTGATCTGGCGCAAAATCTCGATCGTAAACAAGAAAAAACCGGTCGTGGTCAGCTTCGGAGACGTGGCGGCATCAGGCGGTTACTACATAGCCGCTCCTGCCGGACGAATAATCGCAGAGCCGACTTCCATCACCGGCTCCATCGGGGTGCTGGCGGGCAAGTTCGTAGCGCGCGGCCTGATCGAGAACCTGGGGATCCGGAGGGAAGCAATCGTCAGAGGGAAGCACGCAGGTTATGATTCGGCGTTTACGAAATTCACTCCGGATGAGGAGGAGAAGCTTCGACAGCAACTCAGCGAATTCTACCGGGAGGATTTCGTGAAGAAAGTCGCGGAGGGACGGAGGATCAGCGAGCAGGAGGTAGATGAGGCCGGCCGCGGCAGGGTCTGGACCGGAAAACGCGCCGTTGAAAACCGACTTGTCGACGAGCTGGGCGGGCTCATGGAAGCCGTTCAGAGGGCACGCGAATCGGCGCGAATCCCGGAACATGCGAAGGTGCGAGTCGTTCACTACTACCGTCACCGCAAACTCTGGGAGCGGCTGATGCCGGGAATGCGTCCTCCGCTGCTGGCACTCGACCTCATCGAGAGAATGGAAAGACTGGCGACACAGGGAATCCTGCTCGAAATGCCTTTTTCGATCCGGATCCGGTGACGCGCTGCGGCACGCACCTGCCCGGATCCGTCGGCGTCTACTTGTTATTCTTCTTAAAGATCAGATCCAGAAATTCCATGCGCGTCTCGGCGGAACGCCGGAAATTCCCCAGCATCGAACTCGTGATCGCGCGGGAGTTCTGCTTCTCGACTCCGCGCATCTGCATACACATGTGCTGAGCTTCGATGACGACTCCTACCCCAAGTGGTTTGATCTTCTCTTCAATGGTCTTGGCGATTTGGGTTGTCAGGCGTTCCTGTACCTGGAGCCGGCGGCTGTACATTTCGACCAGTCGGGCGATCTTACTTATCCCGATAACTTTCTTGTCGGGAAGATAGCCCACATGGCATTTACCGAAAAACGGAAGCAGGTGATGCTCGCACATGCTGAAGAAATCTATATTGGAGACAATCACCATCTCATCATACTGAACATCGAACAGTGCATTGTTCAACAGTTCATCGGCATTTTGCGTATATCCTTTGGTAAGAAACCGCAACGCCTGTTCGACGCGACGCGGCGTCCCTCTCAATCCCTGTCGGTCCGGATCTTCACCAAGATCCTCCAGAACCTTTCGAATAAGTTCCTTCATCAACCCTCGCAACGCCCGCAACGGGCAAAGTTCAAAACTCCGGCATGCAAGCGCGAACCGTCTCCCGGACCCGCGTTCCGCCCCAGAGAGTGCTTCCGCTTTCGTCGTCTCCGGTGACGCGAAAAGATGAGGCAGAATCGCGTATTTTACCATAGGGAATTTCGGCGTTCAGGGTATTCCATCTGCAAAAACTCGTTTGAAGCCGCAGCTGAAATCTGGAATGCTATACGGATGGCTGCGAACAATCGTTTCTTTACGCTGCTGGTCAGGTCTCTGGCATCTGCAGGGAGAGTGATGCTGAGACACGAAGTCGCACGCGACGCCGCCGGAATATCGTATTTCGGCCTGATAGCGTTGGTGCCTTCCATCCTGGTACTGGTATCACTCGTTGATGCGATGCTGGGATGGGTTGATCTTCACGGCACCGTGCTTCAGAGGATTATGTCCTTATTCCCCGGCTCGCGGCAGTTTCTCAGGTCGAACCTGAATGAGCTGACCAATCCGTCCACGCCGGTGATCCTGTCCTGTTTCGTCGTCGTAATCTGGTGTTCCTCCTGGATCCTGACGTTTCTCGAAGGTTCGGTCAACCGCGCCTGGGGTATCTCAAGCCAGAAGAGTTTCTGGGAAAGCCGTCTGCGTAACGTCGCCTTCATGATGCTGGGGGGATGCAGCCTGCTGAGTTCGGCCGCCATCACCTTGTTCATCAATACCGCGCGTGCCCGGACGACCGCAAACGCCTCCTTTGCGCGAGCTCACGCACTGCTGGGCTGGTTCTGGTATTTCGTTCTGCTCGGGGCCGGGTTTGTCCTGGCGGTGCTCGTATTCACACTCGTGTTCAAATGGATGCCGCACAGGAAAGTGCTATGGAGTGCGGCATTTGCCGGCGCCGCGGTCACCACGATAATGTGGGAGATAGGCAGCTATCTCTTCGCACGGATCGTTCCTTTCTTCGATTACCAAAGGATCTACGGCAAGATGGGGGCCGTCGTGGCGCTGCTCGCCTGGGTCTATGCCTCCAATCTCATCATGCTCTTCGGCGCCAATTTTTCCTCCCGCTTCCATTCCCTGAAGACCGAGCAGGAACTGGCAGAGCTTGGGATTTTCGACACGAAGGTGCGCCGTTTTCCACTCTGATTGAAGATGAAACTCGACCAGTTCGACTTTGTTCTTCCTGAACATTTGATAGCTCAAGCCCCCGCACCGGAACGGGATGAATCCAGACTCATGGTGGTCCGGCGCGCAACCGGCACGCGCGAGCACCACGTTTTCAGGGAACTGCCCGCCATCATCGACCGCAACTACTTTCTCGTCATCAACAACACTAAGGTCTTCCCGGCGAGGGTACGCGCTTCCCGTCCGGGAAAAGAGGAAGAGATCGAAGTCCTGCTACTGAAAGAATCGGGGCCGAACCGGTGGGTAGCGCTGTTGAAACCATCGAGGAAGGCGTCTCCCGGACAAAGACTCATAATCGGAGATCTGACCGCCGTTGTTGTAGATATAACCGAATCCGGAAGCCGGGTCCTGCAATTCGATTCCGTGACGGATGTGAAAAACGCCCTCGAAACCATAGGAGAACCTCCGATTCCTCCTTACATTCACAGGGAGAAGCATCAGGATCTCTCCTCGGACCGCGACAGATACCAGACCGTTTTCGCCAGGCACAGCGGATCGATCGCCGCCCCGACGGCAGGACTCCATTTCACGGAAAACGTTCTCCGGCGGCTCGAGGAACGAAGTATAGCGATATGTGAAATACTCCTGCATGTAGGATACGGAACCTTCAAACCGGTACGTTCAGAGGACATACGCCAACATCGCATGGATCCGGAACACTATGAAATCTCCAAAGAGACGGCGGCACAAATACGAGCATACAAGAACGAAGGAAGGCGCCTTCTTGCCGTGGGAACAACAACCACCCGTTGTCTCGAGTATGTGGCCAGGCAGGAGGGCGGGCTTGAAAGCTCCAGTGCAGGGGCATGCGATCTGTTCATTCATCCGGGTTTCGAGTTCCGCATGATAGATGCGCTCCTGACGAATTTTCACCTGCCGAGATCCACGCTTCTTATGCTCGCCAGCGCCTTTGCCGGCCGGGAACTGTTGCTGGACTGCTACCGGGAGGCAGTCTCCGAAAACTATCGTTTTTACAGCTACGGAGACTGCATGCTGATCATCTAATCGTATAAATGCGGGGAATACAAAGCTTTGCTCCCCGGCGGCCGGAGCTTTTTCCGCAACTTCTTATTGATCCGGGGAAGCACGTTGTGATAAAGAGTCCTGGTTGTTTGTTGCTCTCTGAACATGAAATATCCTTGCACCGCTGACGTAGATACCATTAGTTCTCTTGGTTTGGAGAGGTGTTCTCATGGAATGTGGCTTTGCTCGAGAGCGGATAGAACGCAGAATCGACCGCGAACTGACGTCAGCAGAGAACGCAGAACTCGATGTCCATCTTTCGGAATGCCCGACGTGCCTTCGGGAAATGGGGATACTGAGCCTTCCCGGCAGAATTGCCCGGGTCAGCCCGCCTCCGGCGGCGTCGCCGTTTTTCTTACAGAAAGTGCGATTGCGCATTGAAGAAGAGGCACGCACTGCAGCGAGCTGGCAGTTCATCTTCGGCACAGCCCGCAAGGTGGTTCCGGCTTTGGCCGGGGTCACGCTGGCTCTCCTTTCGGTGTTCGCCTATCTTCAGATGAGCGTCACTGAAAGCGAGTTTTACCGCCTGTACGAGAGAGCATTCGTGAGTCACTACCAGCCGCATCGTGCCTTGCTGTTTGAACAGGAGAGAATCACGCACGAAACTGTCCTCAGTGCGATCGCTGAACGAGAAGCCGCCGTCGTGAGATAATCAGGTGTTGGTGTTCCGATGATGAAGTCAAAGCTCGGTATTGTGTCCCTCGGCATTCTGGTGTTCCTTCTGGGAGGAGTAGCGGGTTTTGTCACCAACTCCCTGTACAGAGAACATATCAATCCTCCTCAAAACATGTTTCAACCCACTGATGTAATTGAAGGGATCGCGAGAGAATTGAATCTCGATTCGGGCCAGAAGGACCAACTGAAAGAGATTTTCCGCGAGACAACACTGGAATTTCAAAGGCTGAATGAGGAGTTCGGTCCGAAGTACGACATACTGAACAAGCAGTACGGTCCGAAATATGAAGAGTTGAACCGGATCTACCGACCACGCTTCGATTCGATCAGAAACCGCAGCGACCAGAAGATACGCGACATTCTCAATCCCGAACAGAAGAAGAAGTTCGAAGATTTCCTGGAGAAGTTCAAGGCCGCCACGATGCAGCCGCCGCCTACGCCATAGCTTGCGTGATCACCATTTGTCCGCCCGTGCTATGGTCAGGACCGACACCCGCAATGCACCAGCTGCAATGAGTGTCGCAGCAGCGCTCGACACAGTCGCACCCGTTGTCATCACATCGTCGATCAGGAGAATCCGTTTATCCCGAACGGCATCAGGGGTGCGGCATATAAAGGCACCGCGTACGTTCGCCGCACGCTGAGAATTGCTCAGCCCGACCTGCGGGAGCGTGGCACGCGTGCGCACGAGTTCCAGGCTGCAGCGAATAGCGGTCCGGCGGGCCAGAGCCTGCGCCAGAAGTTCCGACTGATTGTAGCCGCGTGCACGCCTCCGCCTCGGATGCAAAGGGACGGGCACGAGAAGGTCGAAGTCACGACGCTGCCACGTTTCGTAAAAAGTGGCAGCAAGGAGAGCTCCCAGCGGTTCCACCAGATTCCATCTGGAATCGAACTTCAGTCCTTGAACGAGCCGGCTCACTTCTCCGGCATAGTAGCCGAACGCCCTCGCTCCGGAATATGGGGGAAACTGCAGCAGGCAGTTACCGCAGAGGTGCTCCCCCGAGGTGTCAGGAATCTGTAACGGAATGCCGCAGGAAGAACAGCGGGGGGGCGCTATCTTCATCGAAAGGGCCCGGTCCCAGCAGGACCCGCACACGCCGAAATCCTGCCGCCTCGCCACCGGGACAGAACAGATAAAGCACGCTTCCGGATAGATCAGATTCAAGACGCTGTCGAGCAGTCTTTGTGTTCGCGAAACAGGAAGATCCCTGCCGACAGGAAAAAAGACTCTTTGCGGTTGAGTCGCAGGAATCAGAACTCCTCCTTACTCGAGCAGGCCCTTTTCCAGGAGATCCTGACAACGGATGCAGAGTCTCGTCCAGGGCACCGCTTCCAGCCTCTTGGGGAGAATTTCGGTCTCACAGTGTGTGCATGTCCCGTAAGTCCTGTCTTCAATGCGGGCAAGGGCTTCGCGGATAAGCTGCAAAATGTGACGGTCACCCGAGCTCTTGCCGAAGTTGAACTCCCTGGTGTAAGACTCGACTGCCATGTCCGCGATATCCTGTATATTCTGATCCTTCTCGCGGCCATAGCTTTCGGTTCTCTGCACCATGTCGGTCAAGGAGAGCTGCTTGCGCAACAGCTTTTCTTTGAAATAGTCCAGCTTCTTCTCATCCATCGTCTCTGTCTCTTACTCCTGCGTGAAAGCTTCAATCCCGGTGATAGGGAATCCTGCGAATAATGCACAACGCGCGATACACCTGCTCGAGCAGAAGCACGCGCGTCATCTCGTGGGTCCATGTCATCTTACCCAGCGACAATATAAGATGCGCTCTCCGGGAAATCATGTCGCTCAATCCCTCGGAGCCTCCAATGACGAATGTGATCGCGCGCGACCCGCTGTTCTGCTCCGCCTCGATCCAGCGGGCAAAATCCATGGATGTGAACTGCCTTCCTGATTCATCCAGCGCGACGAGACGGCCGGAAGCGGGCAGATGCTTCACGAGATCTTCGCCCTCGCCGGCGATCAGTTCCGCGGGTTTCAGAGATTTCCTTTTTGAGAGATCGCGTGTTTCCGTGATCTCACACGCAATCAGGCGCCGGATCCGGTCGAAGTAATCCGACACCAGAGTCTTTATTGACGGGTTCTTTGTTTTCCCTACCCAGAGAAATTTGATCTGCACGTTCAGACTCTCACTGGACTTTTCTTTTCCTTGGAGCCGGTTTCGCTTCTTCCAGAAGCTTCTCAATATCAAGCTTCTTCCCGTCTCGCCACAGCCTCTCCAGATCGTAGTAAGCCCGCGCACTCCTGGAAAAGATATGGACCACGAGGTCGATGTAGTCCATCAAAATCCATTCGGAATTCTGATAGCCTTCTATATGAGAGGGCCGTATGCCGCTGGCTTTGAGCCGCTTCTCAACCTCGTCGGCGATAGCCTGCATCTGCCTGGAGGAATCTCCCGTGCAGAAGAGGAAGTAATTCGTAAAAGAAGCAATTCCTGAAATGTCGAGGGCGACAAGATCGTGAGCTTTCTTGTTGTCGGCCGCATTCACGGCAATTCTAAGAGCGTCTATCATCATTCACCATATAGATGGAGTTTATTGATATATTCTAGAACAGGCTCAGGAACAAGTCGCCGAATTGATTTTCCTGTCGCAACCAGCTCCCGTATGCGGGTGGCGGAGACGTCAGGGGCATTTACATCCAGAATGTAAATCCCGGGTTCACTCCCCGCTTCTTCGATGCGCTTCCTGACAGAGGTCTGTCCCATTCCCACAAAGCTCCTGACGCGGGCTGCGGCCCTGCCCGGCAAGAGGTCTTCCGCGTTCGCAGTTCTGAACCCCGGCCGTCCGACGAAGACGAAGTTGTACGAGATCAGCAGTTTTTCGCTTTCTTTCCAGGCACTCACGTCATGCAGTGAATCACCCCCGGCAATGAAATACAGGTCAGCTTTTCTGCAGCCGAGACTGCGGACAAGTTTTTCCATCGTATCGACAGAGAACGGGCTTGCCGGAGGTTCCAGCTCCACGAGCGAGGGGATGAAGGAAGGGCTTCCCGCCGTAGCCAGCGCGACCATGGCATAACGATGGGGCAGCGGAATCAGGTTTTCGAGCTGCTTGTGAGGGGGCGTGGCTGCTACGACGAAGTGCACCTGCGACAGCGCAAAGAGTCTCTGGATTTCCCTCGCGATGTGGAGGTGTCCTGCATGGATCGGGTTGAAGCTCCCGCCAAGCACCCCTATCTTCTGTTCTCTCAATCGTCGTTCTCCCTGTCGCAACTTCACCGGAGCATCTTGTCAAGAGTATATATGAGTTCCCTGATCCCCTCCCCGGTCACGGCCGAGATTGCAAGGAACGGGAGTCGCCGGCGCGTGCACATGGCCTTCAGGCTGGACAGCTTGCGCCTGTCGACGAGCGCATCGATCTTTGAGGCGACCACCAGCTGCTTCCTTTCGAGAAGCATTTCGTTGAAAAGCCCGAGTTCTTTGACAATCGCCTTGTAGTCTGAGAGCGGATTCCGCTCCTGTTGAGACACATCGACCAGGTGAACGAGCACCTTCGTGCGCTCGATGTGCTTCAAGAACCGGTCACCAAGACCGTGACCCTCGTGGGCACCTTCGATAAGACCCGGGATATCGGCAACCACAAAGCTGCGGAAGTCATCAAGCTTCACCACTCCCAGGTGAGGCTCCAGAGTCGTGAACGGATAATCTGCAATCTTCGGTTTTGCTGAACTGATTCGCGAGATGAGCGTGGACTTGCCTACGTTCGGAAATCCCACGAGCCCCACATCAGCGATCAGCTTCAGGCTCAGGGAAAGCTCCGCCTGTTCCCCTTCGCCACCTTTTTCGGTGTACCTGGGCGCCTGGTTGGTCGACGTGGCAAAACGCGCGTTTCCTCTCCCGCCGCGGCCCCCGACCGCCACCCTGATGCGTTCGCCCGGGGTACTGAAATCGTGCAGCAGCACATGCTCGGGCTCTTTATAGACCTGTGTTCCCGGCGGCACGAGGATCGTGATATCAAAGCCGTCTTTGCCGTGGCGTTTGTCCCCTTCCCCGTGACGGCCACGCTGAGCCTTGAAGATGCGTTTGTATTGGAAATGAACGAGGGTATTGACACGGTCGGAGCACTCGATGTAGACATCGCCTCCTTTCCCGCCGTCACCGCCGCTCGGTCCGCCTCTGGGGACGAACTTCTCCCTGCGAAAGGCAAGACAACCGTTGCCGCCATCGCCCGCTATTACCTGGATTTTTGCCTGATCAATAAACAACTGCGTGGCTCCACTTGCGCTATCCGGCTACACTCCCATCCGCCAAAAAAAAAGGACCCCGTATGGGGTCCCGTAAGCGGATAATCCGAAGAATGGGCTATGAAGCCTTTTCATGAACGTGTACGAATTTCCCCAGACGGCCTCTATCCTGGAACTGCACGATGCCCGTGGTCTTGGCAAACAGCGTGTCGTCGCTGCCGATTCCCACGTTCAGACCCGGCTTGAACCGCGTTCCCCGCTGCCGGACGATGATCGTTCCGCCGTTGACCACCTCTCCGGCAAAACGCTTCACCCCAAGACGTTT
Organism: Acidobacteriota bacterium; assembly: GCA_012719355.1. Taxonomy (GTDB): domain Bacteria; phylum Acidobacteriota; class UBA6911; order UBA6911; family UBA6911; genus UBA6911. The sequence goes on along the minus strand of JAAYAM010000325.1, from coordinate 20,605 downwards.
GGACTGGCTGTCCCTTCCGTTCCTGGAGCTCCCTACTCCTTTTTTATGTGCCATAAGACCCCTTACCCTGCCACATTGATTTTTTCTATCCGCACTTCCGAATGCTGCTGCCGATGTCCTCGGGTGCGGCGATACTGCTTCTTTTTCTTATATTTGAAGACCAGGATCTTGTCGTCCTTCCCTTGAGAAACCAAGGTTCCTGTAACCGTCGCTCCTTCGACCATCGGCTGGCCGATGTACGTTTTCGCGTCAGATTTCACCAGGAGCACATCTTTGAATTCCACCTGAGCACCCGGCTCGGATTCGAGTTTCTCCACCCGGACGAGGTCTCCTTCAGAAACACGATACTGCTTTCCGCCGGTCATTATCACTGCGTACACTGTCCACCTCCCTGGGGCGAAATAGAAGATTTAACCAAGAAGCCGCTAAAAAGGCAATAACAAATGACAGAAAACGTCGAAAGCGGGTGCCGGACTTATACGTTGAAACGGAAGAGGATGACATCGCCCTCCCTGACGCGGTATTCCTTCCCCTCGAGGCGCATCACTCCCTTGCCCTTTGCAGCCTGAAATGATCCGAGCTTGACCATGTCTTCAAACGACACCACCTCGGCTTTGATGAACCCCTTCTCGATGTCGCTGTGTATCACCCTGGCCGCCTGAACTGCAGTGGTGTTACGTGGTATTGTCCAGGCGCGGACTTCCGGTTCGCCTGCCGTGTAGAACGAAAACACTCCCAGGAGATCATAGGAGTGCCGAATGATACGATCGAGTGCGCTCCCGGAGATCCCAAGGTCGTCCATGAACATACGGGCGTCTTCCGGCGCCAGCGCCGCTATCTCGGATTCGATCCGGCCGCAGACGGCCGTAATCGCGACATTGCGCATTGCCGCCTCTTTCTGAAGTCCGAACTCTTCGACCACATTCGCTATTTTGGGGGCATCTTCGTCACCGACATTGACCACGAGCAGGATCGGCTTTGCCGAGAGAAAGGTGAATCCCCGAACCCTTTTCTCTTCTTCCGGCGTTAACTCCAGTTCGCGCAGCGGACGTTCCGATTCCAGCGCCGCCCTGTACCGCTCGAGCACCTCGTTCTCCAGTTCGAGTTCAGGCGATTTCATTTTCTTCAGATCCTTGGCAAGACGCTCAAGCCTCTTCTCGACAATGGCAAGATCCGAAAAAATCATCTCAAGCTCGAAAAGAGCGATATCCCTGGAGGGATCGACCGTCCCCTGGACGTGAGGAATATTCGGATCCTCGAATCCGCGCACCACATGCAGCAACGTATCGATGTTCTTCAGGCTGTTCAGGTAAGAAGTCATCTCCCTTGATTGCCCTTCCAGTGAGGCCCTCCCCTCCCCGACCGAAAGTCCGGGAAGATCGACATACTCGACCGTCGCATAGGTGGCCTTCTTGGGTTTCACCACTTTCGCCAGGCGGTCCACATGCCAGTCAGGCACATGAGCAATGCCGACATGAGCTTCCCGGCCGCCGCCCCCCCAGGCAGAAGTATCGACACGTCCCTGTGTCAACAGATTGAAGATGGTGGTCTTACCGACCTGAGGCAACCCGACGATCCCGACTTTCATGATTCGCTATCCTCTATTAAAGGGAATATTAAGGGAGACATGTTAGCAGTTGCAGTCTCGGGTTTCGAGCTTTGAGTGTCCAGTTTTCAGTCCCACGCTTTCAGAAAATTGCCAATTCTTAATTCTTATAGTGACAAAAGTCACTATTCCCTTGACACAAATTGTCCGATAGGACTATGTTGTGGTCGAGTATGGTCAGTAGTGGTCGATAAGGGCCACTAGAGAGCGCATTTTCCCCTTTGAACGACATAAAAAGTCAGCAGCTGAAGGTAGCGCGGGTCTGATATGCTTTGGGGCAGCTTTTCGGCAAAAATCGATGAAAAATCCCGTCTGCGGATGCCGGCGAAGTTCCGGCGTGATGATCAGGACACGTATTTTGTGACCAGTTATGACGGGAAGCACGCCAAGGTTTTCCCCATAGAAGTCTGGGAAAGGATCGCCCGGGAATTGCAGCAATACGCGGGCATGGACCCCGTGCAGCAGAAGCTGCAGCGGATCACCGGATATTTCGGGCTTGTATCACAGATGGATCCGCAGGGGAGGATCATGATCCCGCAGACCCTGAGAGAAGCGGCTAAAATATCAGGTGATGTAGTGGTCATCGGGGCCACCGACCACGTGGAAGTCTGGAATGAAGAGATCTTCCGAAACCAATTCGTTCATGATCCTCTCACTACCGAAGAGCTCGGGGGGCTGGCAGAGCGTATCAATCAACAGAAGCAGGCGGCAGTTTCAGAACCGCGGATGGAGAACAAGTGAGAGCCACGGCCCGGAAACTTATGACATATACGGGAAACAGCGATCCAGGCCATACTCCAGTTATGCTGAAGGAGGTGATTGACCTCCTTCAATGCCGGCCCGGCGGCACGTACGTAGACGCCACCGTGGGGCTTGGAGGTCACAGTCAGGCCATCCTGGAGTGTATTCAGCCCGGCGGGCAGCTGATTGGGATAGACCGCGACAAGGAGTCGCTGGAAAAGGCGCAGGTCCGGCTCAGACGGCATTCAGAGAGTCTGCGGCTGCTTCATGACAACTTCAAAAACCTTCCGCTGATTCTGAACAACCTGACAAGCCGACCGGTGGACGGCATCCTGGTAGATCTTGGAGTCTCTTCGTACCAGCTTACGGCACCGGAGCGCGGCTTCAGTTTCCAGTCGGACGCAAAACTGGACATGCGCATGGACCGGACACAACAATGGACGGCGGCCGACCTTGTGAACAACCTTCCGGAAACAGAGCTGGCCGACCTGATCTACCGCTATGGAGAGGAGCGTCTCTCACGAAGGATTGCGGCGGCGATTGTCCAGGAGCGGACCAGGACACCCATAACACGCTGCTCACAGCTGGCGGAGGTGATCAGCAGGGTCCTCAAAGCACGGGGACATCAGACCATCCACCCTGCAACGCGGACCTTCCAGGCGTTGCGGATCGCAGTGAACGAGGAACTGGAGGGACTGGAAGGATTTCTCTCGCGCTCATTCGATTTCCTTAGACCGGGTGGAAGGCTCGTTGTCATCGCCTTCCATTCACTTGAAGACAGAATCGTCAAGAGAGTTTTCCGAAAGCTTGCCGGGCAGTGCGTCTGCGAGGCGCCGCCCGAACTCTGCACCTGTCCCAGACAGGCGCTGGCCAATCTGATCACTCACCGTCCAATGACCCCAAGGCCCGAGGAGCTCGCATCAAATCCGCGCTCGCGAAGCGCCCGCCTGAGGTCGCTGGAGCGCAGATAAGGATGACTGCTTGAAGATGCAACGCCCGAGCCGATGAACTGGAGATCGAAATGACAGATTGGGCTGATGGAATTGAGACACGCAACTATGGCATCAGGAGCGAGATCGACGCGAACATGCTCTCCGATCTCTTCCGAACCATTATTCCCCTTGTGGCGATTGCGGGAGCTCTGCTGTTTTACTCCTGGGTTCGCAGCCAGATTATCAACATCGGCTACGAAACCCAGAATCTCTTCACTCTTGAGCAGTCCCTTGAGCAGACGCAGAAGCGGTTGATTCTTGAAGAGGAAACGCTCAGAAATCCGGAGCGCATTGACCTCATAGCACGTGTCGACCTTGGAATGACTCCGCTTCATCCCAATCAGCTCATAGTGCCGGAAATCCGGGATCTTAACGCCATCCCCGGCGACATGGCGATGTCGGGATCCGGGACTCCTATGCTGGCGCGGCGGATTGCGCCGGGAGCGGAAATTATTCCGACGAACTGATGTTGGGAAAACGTGGGGCTGATTCGACGATTTACGATTGATGATTGACGATTGGATGCTCATCGATCGTAATCGTCTATCGTAAATCGTTATGTCAGAGACCGGCAAAGGATTCAAAACCACTCGAATCGCTGCAGTGATACTGGGGATCACTCTCTGGAGTCTCCTGATAATCATCCGGCTGATTCAACTGCAGATCTTTCAGCAGGAGACGTTTGCAGGCCTCGCCACGCAGCGGCAGCAGATTACCCGCTCAATTTTCGCCCCCCGCGGAGTCATCTACGACAGCCACATGGACGAACTGGCCTCGAGCGTCAGTGTCAGCACGGTAGTGGCAGAACCCCGCAGGATAGAAGACATACCATCGGCCGCCCGCAATCTCGCCACCATTCTCGAGATGGATTCCCGCCAATCCCATGAACTTCTGACCCGAATGACGGACCCGGCGCGAAAAACCTTCATGGTGATCCAACGCAGGATCGACCCGCAGGCCGGGGAGCAGATAGAAGCGCTCGGAATCGACGGAATCTACCTGGTCGAAGAGAGCATGCGCGTCTATCCGAATCGGGAACTTGCCTGCCACGTCCTCGGGTTCGTCAATATGGACGGAGACGGGGGCGAAGGACTCGAACTGCAGTACGACAGGGATCTCAAAGGACAGGAAGGTGTCTTCTCTTTTGATGTCGATGCACGCCGCCGCTCATTCCGCCTGAAAGTTGACAAGCCACCGGTCCAGGGGCACTCGCTCGTGCTCAGCATAGACAAATCCATCCAGTACATCACAGACAGGGAATTGACTGCAGGTGCCGAAAAAGCACGGGCGCGCGCCGGAACTGCGATCGTAATGGAATCCGATACCGGGAGGATCCTGGCCCTCTCGAATTATCCCCAGTACAACTGCAACCTGTACAACCAGTGCAAGCCTGACCACTGGCGCAACCGGGCTGTTGCAGACGCCTTCGAGCCGGGATCAACATTCAAGGTGGTCGTCGCCGCAGCAGCACTGGAAGCAGGCCTGACACGACCGGACGAGTTGATCGACTGCCAGATGGGATCCATCACAATCGGCAGGCACGTTTTCCGAGACCACAAGGCATACGACCTGCTGACTTTCAGCCAGGTTCTCGAATTCTCTTCAAATGTCGGAGCGGCCAAACTTGGGCTGCGCCTCGGTGAGCAGGGTCTTTATGAAGCGTTGCGCAATTTCGGCTTCGGATCCAAAACCAAAATCGATCTCCCGGGCGAGATAGTGGGTTTGGTTCGTCACTGGCGGGACTGGTCCGGCCTGTCGATAGGCGCCATCTCATTCGGACAGGAGATAGGAGTCACTTCCGTCCAGATCCTCACAGCCATCAATGCCATCGCCAATGGCGGATACAGGGTCCAACCTACTGTTGTCGACTGTATCATAGACGAAAATGGAGATGCCGTCAGAGTGCGTTCACAGGAGAGAGTACGACTGATGAGCCCCAAGACGGCACAGGCCGTGGCGGAGGCATTCGAAGGAGTCGTCGTGCGCGGCACCGGCAAGCGGGCCGCACTGGAAGGCTACCGGGCAGCGGGAAAAACCGGAACTGCCCAAAAAATCATCAACGGCAGATACTCCAACAGCAAGTATGTCGCATCCTTCATAGGATTCGCCCCGCTTCCACGGCCACGCATCACGGTCCTTGTTCAGATCGACGAGCCCCGGGGTTCCCACTATGGGGGAGAAGTCGCAGGGCCGATCTTCCGAAACATTGCACAGGAAGTGCTCCTGCAGCTGCGCGTGGCGCCGGACAAGAATCTTCCGATGCCGTCATTCACCCCTCTTCTTGCGGATGCGGATTCGGAAGATTACTTGCCGAACCCTGTCCAACCGATCCGGTCCGCCGGCAAAGAACCCAAAACCGGCACGAGAGAGATAATCACGATGCAACCGGGGCGCGAAACGGTTACACTCCCTGATTTCAGGGGAATGGGCAAAAGAACTGTTCTTGCCCGTTGCATCGACCTCGGCATTCGCCTGCAGGCTAATGGCGCTGGCGTGGCGGTTTATCAGTCACCCATGCCGGGGACCGAAGTGCGAACGGGCACGACCTGCAGCGTGACGTTTGCAAAATCCAACTGGAGAAGCCAGCTTGCCGCTGCCGAGGCACACTACGCGGCTCAGCGGGCCGATGCCGAGCGATCCGGGAATGACAGGCCATAGAAGAGGTTTTGATGTTATTGAGTAATGCCCTCGAACGAATCCCTGTAATCGATTGCCTCGGGGATGTCGGTGTCCGAATCAGCGGAATTTCCTACGATTCCCGCTCTGTCCGGGAAGGGCACCTCTTCGTGGCCGTCAAGGGCGAAAAGACCGATGGCAACCGTTTCGTGCAACAGGCGATCCGCAGCGGCGCCGCCGCCGTCGCATCCGAACACATGACCGGGGCTGCACAGCAGAAGGTCGCGGCCATCCTGGTCGAGGATGCCCGCAGATTTCTCGCCGAAATCTCCCGGGTGTTTTTCGATGATCCTGCAGAAAAGCTGACTCTCACCGCAATCACGGGAACAAACGGAAAGACCACAACCTCTTACCTGATGGAGTCGATTTTCGAATCAGCCGGCCTCAGGTCGTGCCTCATCGGAACGATCGGGATGAAGATCGGAGACCGCTCCTGCGAGGCCAGGCACACGACGCCGGAAGCTCCGGACCTGACGATATTCCTGAAGCAGGCGGTAGAGCAAGGCTGCACTCACGGAGCTCTTGAAGTCTCCTCGCACGCACTCGTGCTGAAGCGCGTTTTTGGCACGCGTTTCAAGGTGGGAATCTTCACCAATCTCACGCAGGACCACCTCGATTTCCACCGGGACATGGAGTCGTACTACCAGGCGAAACGTCTTCTGTTCTCCTCCGAAAACGAAAACCGGGTGGAACACGCCGTTATCAATATTGATAACCCGTACGGACGACGCCTCGTATCAGAAACCGACTGTCCTGCGATGAGCTTCGGATTTGACGCCGGGGCGGCAATTCATGTGGTTCGCTGCGAAAATCACGTGGATGCGACGGATCTGACACTGAAGACGCCTGCAGGCGAGATCACGTTCCATGCGCACATGATCGGAAAGCCGAATGTGTACAACGTAATGGCGGCAACGGGAGCCGCCCTTTGCCAGGGCCTCGCGCCGGAGCAGATCCGCAACGGGGTGGAGGCGCTGCGGGGCGTTCCGGGACGTGTCGAACGCGTGAAGACGGGCCAGGATTTCAGTGTCATCGTCGATTATGCGCATTCTCCCGACGCTCTCGAGAACCTCCTTAACACAATCTCCGGTCTTCCTCACTCGAGGCTCATCCTCGTGTTCGGCTGCGGCGGGGACCGGGACAAGGGTAAACGTCCGATCATGGGGGAGATTGCTGCAGGTATGTCAGATCTGGTGGTGGCGACTTCCGACAACCCGAGATCCGAGGACCCGCTGCAGATTCTGAGAGATATCGAAGCAGGGCTGAGCAAAGGACCCGCTCAATATGTGGTGGAGCCTGACCGCCGCAAAGCTATAGACTCGGCAATCTCGCTGGCAGCTCCTGGAGATGTCGTGGTAATCGCCGGGAAGGGACACGAGAACTACCAGATCCTGGAGGACCGCACCGTCCCGTTTGACGACGCACGGATTGCGGAGGAATTGATCAGGAAGCGTGAGCTTGAAAGAAAAGATGTCAACACTGACTGCAGCTGATTCAGAAACCGGAACGGGGGGAGTCCTGGTAAAAGGATCGAAGGAGAAAGTTTTCTCCAGGGTTTCGATCGACACCCGTACCGTGCGTGCAGGAGACGTCTTCTTCGCAATCCGCGGACCGAACCAGGACGGACACCGTTTTATAGCGGAGGCGCTGTCGAAGGGAGCCGCAGGAATTGTCGCGGAGCGGAATTACGAGCACCCGGACGAGTTCCCTGCCGACCGTGTCCTGATCAAGGTTGACGACACGCACGATGCCCTGAAAAAGCTCGCTCGCTGGATGAGAAACCGCTGGCACGGAATCCTGGTCGCGGTGACCGGGAGCATGGGCAAGACAACCACACGGGAATTTGCATGTAACATAATGAGGAGCAAATTTAGCGTCTACCGAACGCCCGGCAATTACAACAACCTTTTCGGACTTCCTCTCGCGCTGTTCGGCCTTGGCTCCGAGTATGACCTTGGAATATTTGAAATGGGAATGAGCGCACCCGGAGAGATAGAGGAAATGTGCCGCATCGCCACGCCCTCTGTGGGGATAATCACAAACGTCGCGCCCGTTCACCTGCAGTTTTTCTCTTCACTCGAGCAGATCGCCAGAGCCAAAGGAGAGCTCGCCGCAGCGCTTCCGCCTGACGGCACGCTCATCTATAACGCAGATGACCCGCTGGTGAACAACATCGCAGCAGACTTTCCGGGCCGGAAGGTTTCCTTCGGCTTCTCCGATTCCGCAGACGTGCGCGCCGACAACGTGAAGATTCTGAGCCTTGACGAAACCACGTTCCGGATCTCATGGCGCGGGATTTCCTCTGATGCGAAAATCGCGCTGGCAGGCGTGCACTACGTGATGAATGCGCTCGCAGGGGCGGCGCTCGGAGCGTCGTTCGGAATCACTCTTCCGCGCATCGTCCAGAGCATCGGGATGCTGGAGAACGCTTCCATGCGCGGTCAGGTTATCCGTTTTGCCCAGGGATTCGTCGTCATAGACGACTCCTACAATTCCAATCCAAACGCGCTCGTACAGATGATCGATGTCCTGTCGAAAGTACCTTTGTTTAAGCGACGTATTGTCATTGCCGGCGAGATGCTGGAACTGGGAAGCAGTTCCGGTGCTCTTCACTATGAATGCGGACGTATCGCGGCCGCGCGCGGAGTTGATGTGCTTGTCGGGATCCAGGGAGCGTCGAGCGAAATCGTCAGAGGGTTCGATGAGTCAGGAGGGTCGGGAGCGAAGGGATACTTCTTTCCCGCCGCAGAAGATGCTCTGGACCTGATCAGGAGCGAAGTCCGGGAGGGAGATCTTGTGCTGGTAAAGGGCTCCAGGGGCGTCCGTCTGGAGAAAGTCATAAGCGATCTGGGCAGGCAATATGAAGTTTTGAAGTAATGGAGTTCTGAGCATTTTCCTATGGAGTACAACGGCAAGAAGATACTGGTGGTCGGAGCGGCGAGAAGCGGATTGGCGGCGGCCCGCTTTCTGCTCGATTCGGGAGCCCATGTGACCCTCACCGACACGAAAACCTTCGCGGCACTCGAGACAGTTGTGGAACCATTGCTGGAATCCCTGATTCATCGAAAAAACCTCGTGCTTGAACTCGGAGGCCACAGGGACGATGCATTCCGCAACTGCGATCTCGTGGTCGTCAGCCCGGGAGTCCCGCTCTCACTGGAGTTTTTCGAGACGAGCCGCAAAGCCGGCATTCCTGTAATTGCCGAGGTAGAGCTCGCATACCGTCATCTGAAGGGGAAAATCATCGGGATCACCGGCTCTAATGGAAAAACGACTACGACGACTCTGGTCGAACGCCTGCTTACGGGCGCCGGACTAAGGGGGCACGCCGCCGGAAATATCGGGACGCCGCTGATCAGTCTCGTTCCTGAATCGACCGAGGAAGACATTTACGCTGTGGAGCTCTCCAGCTTTCAGCTCGAAGCAATTGATCAGTTCCGGCCGTTCATCGCCTCAATGCTGAATATCACCCCGGACCACATGGATCGCTATGGCAGGTTCGAAGATTACGGTGCTGCGAAACAGAGGGTGTTCCGGAATCAGAAAGATTCTGATTTTGCGGTGCTCAACGGCGATGACATGGCAACCGCGGCCCTGGCGGCCCGGGTGCAGGCAAGGCCGATCATCTTCAGCCGCCTGAAAAACGCGGGATTCGGGGCATTCATTCGCAACGAACGCGTGATCTATCGGGACGAAAACGGCGAGACCGAGCTGTTCCCCGTTTCAGCCATCAAACTAGTGGGGGCCCACAATCTGGAGAATGTGCTTGCAGCGTGCGCGATGGCCATTTTGGCGGGTGCAGCCCCTGAAAGCTTCGAGGAGAGCGTCCGCAGATTCGAAGCAGTCGAACATCGAATCGAATGGGTCTCCGAAATCGAAGGAGTCCGGTACTATAACGACTCGAAAGCCACAAACATCGACGCAGCGATCAAAGCACTGGAGGCTTTTCCGCGCAATATCCTGCTGATTGCAGGAGGACGCGACAAGGCAGGGGATTTCACGGTCCTGAGGCCGCTCGTCCGTGAGCGTGTAAAACACCTGGTCCTGATCGGCGAAGCCGCGGAGAAGATCAGGAAGGCGCTTGGTGAGACTGTTGACATGACGGAAGCATCTTCCATGCAAGACGCGGTACAGACGTGCAAACGGATTGCGCAACCTGGAGACGTTGTCCTGCTTGCTCCAGCCTGCGCCAGTTTCGATATGTTTCAGGACTACGAAGTTCGTGGCCGTGTTTTCAAAAACGCGGTCAGGAGCTTGCGCCACTGAACTATGGCCTATAAACCGACAAACGACAGGATCCTGTTCTTCAGCGTTGTTTTCCTCACAATTTTCGGGCTCGTGATGGTTTACAGCGCGTCTTCCGTCGTCGCTTCTTCGCAGCACGGGATGTCTTCGTATTTCTTCATGCGGCAACTGGTGCACGCAGCCTTGGGATTCGCCTTTCTGATAGTAGTGATGAACAAGGACTATCACGTATGGCAGAAACCGAAAGTGCTGTTAGTACTACTTCTGTGCTGCGCGGCCGTGCTTGCATTTGTCCTGACACAGCCGAAAATCAACGGCGCTCACCGCTGGCTGCGTTGGGGCTTCATATCCTTTCAGCCTTCCGAGGTAGCCAAGCTGATACTCCTGATGTTTATTGCCGCGTTTCTGCACAAGTACGAAGATCAGATCAACCAGCCGCTGAGGCGGCTGCTCCCATTCGGGTTGGTTATCGCCTTTTTCGCCGGTCTGATCGCGATCGAACCGGACCTGGGGCAGGCGGTGATCATTTGCATGATCACGGCGATTCTGCTCTTCATCGCAGGTCTCTCCTGGCGCTACATAGGAGGAGCGGCTGTTCTTGCGCTCGGGGTCTTCTACTTCTTCGTAGTCAAAGTTCCTTTCCGTTGGGAGAGGATCAAGTCATTCGTGAATCCATTCCATGACCCGCTGGGATCGGGCTGGCAGATCTCGCAGTCACTGACGGCCGTCGGCAGCGGCGGATTTTCCGGTGTGGGTCTCGGAGCCAGCAAACAGAAGCTTTTCTTCCTTCCGGAGGCCAGCAGTGACTTCATATTTGCGGTCATCGGCGAAGAACTGGGATTGATCGGAACGTCTTTGGTCGCAATCGGATTTCTTGTCTTCTTCTTTCGCGGGATACGCATCATCCTGCGGTGTCCCGACCGTTTTGGTTTCTATTTGGGTCTCGGTATCACCCTGATGGTCGTGCTACAGGGATTCATCAACATATCGATGGTGCTTGCGATGATGCCCACCAAGGGGATCGCGTTGCCGTTCATGAGCCAGGGGGGGAGTTCGCTCCTGATGAACCTCATTGCAACGGGAGTGCTGCTTAATCTCTCGCATCACGGCCTGCATGAGGCGGCGGAGTAGTCATGTTCAGAAAGATCCAGAAACTGCATTTTGTCGGCATCGGAGGCATCGGGATGAGCGGTATTGCCGAGCTCCTTCTCAACCTTGGATACCGCGTCTCCGGATCTGATTTGAGGCCGAGCCCTGTAACAGAAAGACTGGCCGCTCTCGGCGGAAGGATTTGCATCGGACACCGCGCGGACAACGTCGAAGGGACGGACGTCGTAATCATCTCATCTGCAGTCCGTCCTGACAATATCGAGGTCGCTGAAGCCAAGCGGCTGCAGATTCCGGTAATTCCAAGGGCGGAAATGCTCGCCGAACTTATGAGGCTGAAATACGGGGTTGCGGTTGCCGGTTCTCATGGAAAAACCACCACCACATCCATGATCGCAACGGTGCTGGTAGCCGGCGGCTTTGATCCGACGGCCGTCATAGGGGGGAGACTGAATGCGTTCGGGAGCAACGCAAAACTCGGCAAAGGCGATTTTCTGGTGGCCGAGGCTGATGAAAGCGACGGGTCGTTTCTGAAGCTGACCCCAACAATTGCGGTTGTCACCAACATCGATCGTGAACACCTGGACCACTACGCCGATCTGCAAGAGATACAGTCTGCCTTTGTCGCCTTCGTGAACAGGGTGCCGTTTTACGGGGCCGCGATTCTATGTCTCGATGATCCCAACATCCAGGCTGTCATCCCCCGTGTCGAGCGGCGGATTATCACGTACGGGACGAGCAGCCAGGCAGACCTGGTGGCGTCGCATCTGGAGCATGCGGACTTCGGAACAAGCTGCACCATACGCTACAAAGGAGATTTGCTCGGAACCCTACGGCTCGGAGTGCCGGGCAAACACGGAGTGCTCAACGCCCTGGCGGCAGTCGCCACGGGACTCGAACTGGAAATTCCGTTTGAGAAGACGGCTGCCGCCCTCTCCTCGTTCCAGAACGCCGACCGCAGGTTCCAGCTGAAAGGGAAACGGGATGACATACTTGTCGTCGACGACTACGGCCACCATCCCACTGAGATCATCGCTACCCTCAGCGCTGCGAGAAACGCCTGCGACCGGAGAATCCTGACGGTATTTCAACCGCACCGGTATACGAGGATTCAGGCACTGGAAGAGGATTTCGCGCGCGCCTTTTACCATGCTGATGCCCTCATAGTAATGCCGATTTATCCTGCGGGAGAAGAACCGATACCTGGAATCACTGCAGAAAGGCTTGTCGAACTCATAAAAAGATACGGACACCGCGACGTCAGCTTCGCGCCCGACGCCGCGAGCGTGCTGCAGGTTCTGGAGGAAAAAACGCGTAAAGGAGACCTGCTCATAACCCTGGGAGCCGGGGACGTATGGAAAGTGGGTGAACAGTTTTTGAGAGTTGAGAAGTGATGGAAATCAAGACCACTGCCGGCAGAATGAGAGAAACAGCGGGCAGCCGGATCGTCCCCCCGCCGGACAAGGGGGGGCGCGTCCGCAGGAAGGCCGAGAACAAGCTCGGCAAGGGCCAGATCGCCGGGCGTCGCCTTCTCTCGGCCCTGAAGCTTCTGGGCAAGCTTGGCGCTCTGTTCATGGTTCTTATTCTAGTTTTGTCCTTCTTTCTCTACGCGTACAGTTCCGATAAGTTCAATCTTCGCTCCGTCGAGCTCTACGGCTGCAGGGAACTCGATCCGGAGGAACTCGAGGGAATAATCCGCAGCGAGTTTCCCGCCAGTGTTCTGCGCATAGACCTACGCAGCCTGAAGGATCGACTTGAAAAGGAGACATGGGCCAGACGCGTTGAAATCCGTCGCATCCTCCCTTCCGACCTGGTGATATATGTTCAGGAACGCACCCCTGCCGCAATCGTTGAAATCAGGGACGAGTTGATGCTTGTCGACAGAGACGGCGTACTCCTCTGCCGGTATGATCCGAAATACGGAAAGCTCGACGGGCCGGTCTTCAAAGGTTTGTCGGGAGAAGATGCCGAAGGATACCGGCTGCACCAGGAGGAGAACGCAGCCCGCATCGCGCAGGGACTTGAGATGCTGGCAGAAATCGAAGCCGAATCACCGCACGACACCATGAGAATCTCGGAAGTCGATCTGTCCGACAGGAAGAATCTCAAGGTTCTGATGGTTGATGACATTGCGGAAGTACACCTCGGAAACCAGGATTACGGCAGCCGTTTTCGCACCCTCATGGAAAACATGGGACAGTACCGGCAATTGAAAGATGAGTACGGCGACATCGGATCGATAGATCTGCGCTTCGACGACCGCATAGTGTGGCTTCCGATTCGCACAAAAGAGGCAAGGAATTCGAAGGGAAACAGGTGAAGAAGAATCGCATTATTTGTGGACTTGACGTCGGAACCACGAAAATCTGCATGATGATCGCGCAGGTTCTTCCGGACGGAAGTCTGGAACTGGTCAGCACGGGGTATGCTGATTCCGCCGGACTGAAGAAAGGCGTGATAGTGGACCTCGATCAAGCTGCCGCGTCAATCCGGAAAGCAGCCGACGAAGCGGAACAGAAATCGAACCTTTCGATCGACTGGGTAACGGTGGGAGCCGCAGGTTCTCATTTCCAGAGTTTCAATTCCCACGGCGCGATCACGATCGAGGGGAATCACCAGGAAGTCACAGCCGAGCACATGACCCAGGTAATCAATGCAGCAAAATCGGTAGCGATTCCTCCTGACCGTGAAATCATCCATATCCTGCCGCAGGAGTTTTTTCTCGATGAACACGGAGACATTCAGAATCCCGTCGGATTGTACGGATCACGGCTGGATGTGAACATTCACGTCGTAACCTGCCAGAGCGCTTTGAATCAGAACCTGATCAACGCGGTCAACCGGGCCCAGATGCGTGTGAAGAGGGTGATCCTTCAACAGCTCGCCAGCGCCGAGGCCGTCCTGACGAAAGACGAACGCGAACTCGGCACTGCCCTCGTCGACATCGGCGGCGGAACAACTGACATCGCCATTTTCATGAAGAACGCAGTTCACTTCACGAAAGTGCTGCCGGTCGGAGGTGCCCATTTTACGCGGGACCTCGCCATCGGGCTGCAAACCCCGATGGAAGAAGCGGAACGTATCAAGAAAGAGACTGGAACGGTTTTGACTGAAAGAGTGCAGGACGACGAACTTGTAGAGGTTCCGGGCATAGGGACGCGCGCATCCCGCTCGATTTCGCGGACACTCGTGTGCGGCATTCTGCGCGACAGGGCCGCAGAGATGCTGGAACTTGTCAGGGATCACTTGCGAAAGGCGCTCGGAAGCGACCCCTTGATTGCAGGGATGGTGCTCACGGGAGGCGGGAGCATGCTTGACGGTCTTATGGAACTTACGGAGGAAACAATGGGCATGCCCGTGCGACAGGGATTGCCCATCGGCGTCAAGGGACTCAACGATGAGCTGTCGCACCCGGTCTATGCCACCGCAATAGGACTCACTTTGCTGGGAGCGAGTAAGGCCGGAAACCGGAAAAAGAGCGTGGGTAAAACGGGAAACTCACCGTGGATATTCACGAGGATTCTGCAATGGGCAGGTAATGTGGGGCATGAGTGAAGTGCACCTAAACGGGAAAGGGAAGACCACGATGCAAACGGAGAAACTGCGGTTCGAAGATGAGGAACTCAAATTCAGGTTTGATGAAGGACGGCAGCCTCCCGCCAAGATAAAAGTAATCGGAGTCGGAGGCGGCGGCGGTAATGCGGTAAACCGCATGATCCAGGCAAAAATAGGAGGAGTGGAATTCATTGCCGCCAATACTGACATCCAGGCGCTGCGCAACTCGATCGCCCCGATCAAATTGCAGATCGGCTCGAAGTTGACGAACGGTCTGGGATGCGGCGCAGTTCCGGAAAGAGGGAGACAGGCGGCGCTCGAAGACACCGAGCGAATTATCGAACTGCTGGATGGTGCCGACATGGTATTCGTAACCGCGGGAATGGGAGGCGGAACCGGAACCGGAGCGGCCCCGATCATCGCAAGTCTGGCAACCGAACTCGGCGCCCTGACTGTTGGAGTGGTCACCAAGCCCTTCAATTTCGAGGGAAAGAGGCGCCAGCAGCATGCGGAGGAAGGGCTGCACGAGCTGAAGGAAGTCGTCGATACCCTTATTACGATCCCGAACGAACGCCTGCTCTGCGCCATGGGGCCGGAGGCTTTGCTGGAAGAATCGTTTCGCTATGCCGACGACGTGCTCTGCCAGGCAGTCCAGGGAATCTCGGACATCATCACCATGCCCGGGATTGTCAATGTAGACTTCGCAGACGTGCGGACCATCATGTCGGG
Organism: Acidobacteriota bacterium; assembly: GCA_012719355.1. Taxonomy (GTDB): domain Bacteria; phylum Acidobacteriota; class UBA6911; order UBA6911; family UBA6911; genus UBA6911. The sequence goes on along the minus strand of JAAYAM010000325.1, from coordinate 4,954 downwards.
CAAAGGAATGGCTTTGATGGGAACCGGGATGGCCGAGGGTCAGAACCGCGCCGTCGAAGCCGCGCAGCGCGCCATCTCAAGCCCGCTCCTCGAGGAGACTTCAATCCGCGGCGCACGGGGAGTTCTCATAAACATCACTGCCACGCACGACAGCCTCCGGCTGCACGAGGTCGATGCGGCGGCAAAAGTGATCGAAGAAATCGCGGGCGCGGAAGATACGATATTTGGCGCGGTCTATGATGAAAGCATGGGCGACTGCATCAAGATTACCGTTATCGCGACCGGCTTCAACCAAAGCAGCAGCGAAAGGGCCAAAGCGGTGAACGATCACCTGCGGAGCGTCAACAACGTAATCCCGCTCAGTTCATCGGACCCAGGCAAGGCGTCGATCGATTATCAGCTCGAATCGATCAAAGACAACCTCGATGAACCTGCGTTCCGCCGCCGCCGTGCTGAGTAGCAGGAGCGAAAGCCGGCAGCGGCGCCGCTGCCGGCTTTCCACGTCATTTTTTCTTATAGCTGACCGATAACCCGGCTGAACCCGGAATGTCCAAAATGCGGGTTTCAAGTTCCGGAATGCTTCTGGCATATTGCAGGAAGCCGCCTGATTGACCACTCCTGCGCCTTCCCCATCCCGAATACTCCGACACATTGTGGGCCGCAAAACAGCCGCCAGGAGACAGCTTCGGCAAGACGGCTTTCAAGTAATTCTCATACCAGTCTTTGTCGGCATCGCAGAAGACGAAGTCGAAAGGCCCGGGGAGGGCCGGCACCAGATCATGAGCGTTTCCAAGTCTGGCGTCGACATACTTCTCCAGTCCCGCTTCCCTGAAATAGTTCAGAGCTTCCCTGTGCCGGCCCTGATCGATCTCTATGGTGATCAGTCTGCCGCCGGTCTTGGATAAAGCCCAGGCAATCCAAAGACCTGAGTACCCATTCGAGGTGCCTATCTCCAAAGCGTTCTTGTACCCGTTCCTGATGATCAGGTCGTAGAGCGCCTTTCCATCTGCCTCCGGGACATTCATCCCGCCCCAGGAGGAACGATGGCCGTCAATCACTCGCCGGATGCGGGCATCAGTCTGTTCCATTGGCCCCCCCAGCGCAAGAACGGACAGAAAAAGCACGGCAAACGAGAACTTTCCCACAGAGCACCTCCCCCACGGCTGCACGCAGGGTACTGCCGCCTGCCCGTGGAGCTATCCGGTTATTGAACCTTTTTTGCTATGATCTCCTGTGGTTTTCGTCCAGGGCCGCCCGGGCCGCCGCCCGCTCCCGGTGCCGGTTTCCCCATACCCCCCTGTCCGCCAAAGCCTCCGGGAGGCATCTGGAATTCCCGCGTGAACTTGATTTCATCTCCGGAGACAACTCCCTTCCAGAGCGTCTTCATTTCGTTCTCTCCGAAAGTCCGGACAATCACGAATGAGATGTTATCCCCTTCGATCTTCCCTTCTGTTATGGGAGTCTCGCCCCGGGCGTCGGTGATGTTCCCGGTCAGAGTGTCGCCTTCAGCCTTCAGATTGAAAGTGATCTCGGTGGTTCCCTGACGCCCCTGCATTTGAGCAACCCACTTACCCGTTACATCGGCGGCAAGAGCCACTGTGGCTGTGGCAGCCAGAAGGACCGCCGCGATTGACAACGATTTGATTTTCATGAGATAAGCTTACCTCCGTCGCTATGGAAAACTTGTGGACCCAATCCAATTGCCTATTAGTACGCAACGCGATGATTTCTGTTACCTGAAGCCTTCTGCCTCGAACGCCTGAACCTTGAACGGCAAAATGATGTACACTGGGGCCCGTCCTCAGCATCGGTACCGTTTATGCGCCCATTAATCCTGAGCCTTGTCTGCACGCTGCTTCTGAACCCTCTCACCGTACAACCGGCGTCGTCCGCAGACCGGCAGACGAGACCCAAGATCGGGCTGGCGCTGAGCGGAGGCGGGGCTCGCGCCGCCGCCCACATTGGGGTACTGAAAGTTCTTGAGCGGGAAGGGATTCCGATCGACTGTATCACCGGCACGAGTTTCGGGGCGCTTGCAGGAGGATTGTTCTCGGCAGGCTATTCTGCGCAGGAGCTCGAACGAATTCTCCTTGGCCAGGACTGGAACACCATTTTCAGCGGCGCCCCCCAGAGGCACCTGACCCCTTTGATGGAACGCAGGATCGCCAGATATCAGGCGCAGGTGTCATTCAGAGGCTGGGAGCCGGAATTGCCGACCGGACTTCTCGGAGGACAGCGGCTGACGCAGGCGCTTGATGTACTGACAACCAGCAGGATGCTCCAGGCGAATTTCGACTTCGACAATCTGCCGATCCAGTTCAGGGCCATCTCGACCAATCTGATCGACGGGAAGCCTTTCATCTTCAAGGAGGGATCGATGACTGAGGCGCTACGGGCCTCCATTGCGGTCCCCTTTCTGTTCACCCCCCTGGAAAAGGACGGAATGCTTCTGGTCGACGGCGGGCTCGTAAATAACCTGCCTGTCGATGTCGCGCGCTCACTCGGCGCCGATATCGTAATTGCGGTCGACGCTACCTCCCCTCTTCTGGAGAAGGACGAAATCAACAATTTTGTCGACGTCATCGACCAGTCGATCAGCCTGCAGATGGAAAGGAACGTTGAGGAGAACAGGAGACTGGCAACCATGGTGCTCACGCCGCACCTGGACAAGATCAGCAACACGGATTACGACCGCCTTCCCCTGATCGTAAGGCGGGGAGAAGAGGAGGCCGACAGGTATTTGGACAAGATCAGGTTGCTCGTCGGTCAAATCAAAACCCGTCCTGAATTGCCTTCTGCCGGGAACGCAAGACCGGTTATAGGCTACATCTCATTCCGCGGGCTAAACCGGATAGCTGCCGAACAGCTGGAATCAAGCCTGAAGATCTCAGCCGGACAGGCCGTCGATCCGGAACTGATTGAGGCGGATGTAGCCCGGCTGTACGCGACACGGCTCTTTGACAGCGTCAGGTATGATCTCGTCCCCATCGGCAGAAGTCAGTATCAGCTTGTCTTCATTCTGAAAGAGGCCGCGCTGCAAACCCTGGGGGTGAGTCTTCGTTACGATAATGAATACGACTTCGTCGCACTCGGTGAATTCACCGCGCGGCAGCTGTTCAAGACTCCTTCGAGCGCGGCCCTGTCGATCCAGTTCGGCGGCATCGAAAATTATTTCACTGCGTTCCGTTACGTGCCGTCTCATGTCCCCTTCTTCTTCGTGGAACCGAGAGCCGATGCTTACAGACTGGAACGACTCGATATACGAGACAAGACGACTGTCGATAGATTCATCGACAGGCGGGAAGGCTTGCGGCTGGTCATCGGAGGATCGCTGTCGAGGCATATCGAAATGAGTGCCGGTGTACAGGCGGAACGGGTCAGGATATCCGGCGGCTCTTTTCCCAACGTTCTGGCCGGCTCCAATTTCCTTACAGGTCTTCTCTTTCGGCTCAATCACGATTCGCTTGACGATCAGGAGTTTCCCCGCCGGGGTGCAAACCTGCGATTCGTGGGCGACAAGCGGACCAGGGCGCTGGGCGGAGTCTTGGATTATTCAAAATGGACCGCTGACTACAGGCATTTTCTCCCTTTGACCGAAAGAGCGACTCTGCAGTTGTTCGGCACCGCAGGTCACTCACGGGGATCCGTTCCCTTCTACGATCAATTCTTCATCGGAGGATACTATTTTTCCGAGATAGGCTCCCGTCCGTTTCTGGGGCTTGAACGTGACGAGCTGACTGCACGCCAGATGGCTATTTTCGGCGCGAGCTACCGGCGGCAGATCTTCTCCAACGCGTTTGGTTTCTTCAGGCGTGGATTCCTGACGGGGACGTACAACGGCATCTATTCCAGCCCCAGGGAGACTACACCATACGACTTGAAGCTGTTCAACGGCTTCGGCGTCGGAGCGGCACTGGATTCGGTGATCGGCCCTGTTCGGGCCACCGTCGCCTGGGGCGAAGGGGGCAGATTCAACTTCTATATCTCTCTCGGCCCCGCCTTCTGATCTCTCCAGAGTGATTAACCCGGTAACACACTGTGCCGAAGCTCAGGAAAGCAGACTTTCCGCGACACCCCGTCACTGACGATCTTGACGTTGACGCCATATGTTTCTCTCATGCTCTCCTCGGTGATTACCTCATCCGGAGTCCCGATCCCTCGCAACGTGCCGCCGTTCAGAATGGCGGCCGAATCGGCAACAAGAAAGGCGTGATCAGGGAAGTGAGACGCCATGATGACGGTAATCCCGCCATTCGCCAGTTCCTTTATCACATGGAGGATTCTCATCTGATTCCCCATATCGAGATGGGAAGTCGGTTCGTCGAGCAGAAGCATCTCTGGTTCCTGCACCAGCGCCCGGGCAATCAGCGCCAGTTGCCACTCGCCGCCACTGACGGAAATACACGACCTTTCCGCCAGATGGATCACCCCCACGCGCTCCATCGCGCGATATGCGATTTCCATGTCATGCCGGGAAGGGGAAGCGAGAACGCTCAGATGAGGTGCGCGGCCCATCACGACAATGTCTTTAATCCTGAATGGAAACGCAGACATCAGCCCCTGCGGCACGTACCCTATCGTACGCGCGATTTCGGACACGCGATAGTCGAACAAGTCCTTCCCGCCGACCGTTATCCTGCCATGCTGAATACGCAGCACACCATCAAGGCACTTCAGCAGTGTCGATTTGCCCGTACCGTTCGGGCCAAGCAGGCAGAACACTTCTCCAGACCTGACGCTGAACGAAACGTTCCGGAACACCGGAATGGCACGATCCTGCGAGTAACTGAAGGAGATGTTATCGGCCTGAATTCGAATACTCATGCATCACCACCCGGGACGGTTCTTCCGCAAAAGGTATGCGAATATCGGGGCTCCTGCAATCGCGGTCAGGATGCCGATGGGGATTTCCGCTTCCATCGCCGTCCTGGCCACGACATCGACGGCAACCAGG
>JAAYAM010000324.1 GCA_012719355.1 Acidobacteriota bacterium | reverse complement strand
TCCGGGATTGAAGCTGTGCAAGGGAAACCGCTCCAAACAGGTTAAGCGCCCGGGAATTTGCATGAACCAGGATTCCCTGCTGATGAACAATGATGCCGTCAGGCGAACTTTCGGTCAGCGCATTGTAGAGCCGATCACTTAGTGCTCTTGCAGCCGGAGTACGCCGCCGGCCGTTCTCCTTTTCGGCGACTTTTTTCATAAGCGGGTTTCTGCCAGGTACATTTCGTTCAGAAGGGAGGTCGGACAAGGAGGGCGAAATTCAAAGCGGTACGATAGACAGGACCTCAACAGCCGAATCCCGTCTCACCTCTCAGGATACCATGGTCCCAGCCGGGAATTACAGCCTGACTTTGCTATTTCGTTGCCCGTATCTTCATCCACGGCGGGCACAACACGGTTTGTGATCTGGCGTTCGGAAGGTATATTTCCACCAGGCATCAATGGTCATGAATTTACGTCGTCCGGCGGAGTTGTTCGAAAATCTGGCACTGCCGCACCGGCTGCGGCCGCCGCAATCCTACATTGTCGTGCTGCTTCTGGTCGCACTCGGGACACTGGTGCGCTGGGGGATGCCGACAGTGCTCGAGGCGACCCATTTTCTCGCTTTCTATCCCGTTGTCGTATTTGCCGCGATCCTTGGCGGGTCTGGCCCCGGAGTGCTTGCGATCGCCCTTTCCTGGGTTTCTGTCAGTTTTTTCTTTGATTACACTCCGGGAACTCTCAGCCTGGGTCACCCGTCAGAGCTGGGGCGTCTCCTCGTCTTTGTTGTTGGCGGACTTGGAGTCGCTGTAGTGTCGGAAGTACAGCTGCGGGGGAGGGAGCGGCAGGAGCGGCAGTCACAGGAGCTCATGCGGCTTACCCAGCTGACCAATCTGGGACCATTCATCATACGCGACCGGCATGACCGTATCACCCACTGGAGTGACGGTTGCGCCCGGATGTATGGGATTGATGCCAAAGACGCTGTCGGCCGTGTGAGCCATGAATTGCTGCAGACCGAGTTTCCCGAGCCTCCCGAACAGATCTACAAGACTCTTCGGGAGACCGGGCGATGGGAAGGCGAAGTGAAGCACACGAAGGCCGACGGCTCAGTTCTGACCATTTCCAGCCAGTGGGTGCTTCAGAATAGTGTTTCAGACTATGCGATCCTGGAGATCTGCAGCGACGTGACAGCGATCAAGAGAACCGAAGAGTCGCTGCGCAAGGTGACCCGCGAACTGCGGCGATCAAACCAGGAGCTGGAGAATTTCGCCTATATCGCAAGTCATGACCTGCAGGAACCCCTCCGGGGCATCACAGGGTTTCTTACCCTCCTTCAGCGCCGCTACGCCGGCAGACTGGACGAGAAAGCCGACGAATACATCCGGTATGCCGTCGACGGCTCCGTCCGAATGTCGCAGCTGATCAATGATCTGTTGACTTACAGCAGGGTAGGGCGAAAAGAGTTGACTGCCAGGCCTACCGACATGAATCACGTGGTTGAGAACGCATTGATCAACCTGCGGACTGCCGTCGAAGAGAGCGGCGCCCGGATTACCTGCGACGAATTGCCAACGATATCCGGCGACCAGCTCCAGTTGACGCAGCTGCTTCAGAACCTGATCGGAAATGCCATAAAATTCCGGACCCCTGAAAGGACCTGTCTGATCCACATAACAGCTCAAAAGGTCGACGACCACTTGTGGGAATTTTCGGTTGAAGACAACGGAATCGGAATCGAAGCGGAATACTATGACCGCATCTTCGTGATTTTCCGCCGCCTTCACAGCACCAAGAAATATGCCGGCACCGGAATCGGGCTTGCTCTCTGCAAGAGGATCGTGGAGCGTCATGGCGGGAGAATCTGGGTTGAATCGAACCCGGGAGAGGGCTCGACCTTCCGTTTTGTGCTCGCCTCATAAGGGCGCGGACTCACTATCCTAAAAGCCGCCCCGATTATGTATTATTTGGTAATTCCCCCCCGCCGGAACTTCATCTGCAATGGAGGAGCGGATTGTCTCACGAAATCACCGGAACGGTCATAGCCTCAATCGCTAAACTGAAGAAGATTTCTCCTGAGCTGGTCAGGCTCGATTCGACTTTTGAGGAACTCGACATGGATTCACTCGACGGACTCGATCTGTTCTTCGAACTCGAGGAGGTTTTTGACCTCAGCATTTCTGACGAAAAAGCCCGTTCTCTCAGAACTGTCGGCCACATTGTCGAAGAAATCGAAAGACTTGTAAGTCCGGCGGGAGATGCATGTCAGCGCGCCGAGTAGTGATCACAGGACTCGGCGTGATTTCCTCCCTCGGGCAAAATGCACTTCAATTCTGGGACAGGCTGTCGCAGGGCATTCCCGCAATCGGGCCGATCGGGTCGGTAGACTGTTCAAGGCTGCGGTTCCGGAACGGCGCGGAAGTGAGGGGCTTCAATCCCACCCATCATTTTGATGAGGATCAGTCGAGGGTTCTGGACCGGTTCGCCCAGTTCGGAATAGTCGCAGCAAGGGAAGCCGTCAAATCGGCGGGGCTCGAATGGTCG
>JAAYAM010000323.1 GCA_012719355.1 Acidobacteriota bacterium | reverse complement strand
CCTGGGCCGACATCCTCGAATCCGGCCAGATCAAGTCCATCAGCGAGCTTGCCCGTACCCTCGACGTCGATGGCTCGTATGTGGCCCGCATCCTCAAGCTAACGACCCTGGCCCCCGACATCGTCGAAGCCCTGATCAACGGTGAGGAACCCAACGGGCTCTCGCTGGCCAAACTGACCCAGACCTTCCCGGAGGACTGGGCCGAGCAGCGCCGCCAGTTCGGCTTTGCCACCGACTGACGACCGGACCGGAGACCGCCCCAGAGAGCCGACCATCAGCGTCGGCTTTTCTTCTTTAGGGGGCAGGAAGCCGGAGTTGACCGCGCTTCTTTTCATGGCCGAGGCGGGCGATTTCGAAAAAAACGTCCGGTTGCGGCATCGAACGATGACCTAAGACAACCGCCCAAAATGGCAATCAGCCGCAAACCCATATCAATCAAGGATGTAGCTTTCCGGACGAGCTTCGGACTTGGTCCGGAGAAAACAGAGAATCAGGGGCCAAACAGAGAAAGAAAGGCGGGAAGATGGGGAGAATCGATGGAGCGGAGAGGTGCTTTGGAAAGATGTGAAACGGGCGCAAGCCCTTTAGAAACAAGGGGAAAAAGAAAACCCGTCACCCCGGGGAACGACCCCAGAGAGACGGGTTTGTCTTTTCTAAATGGTGGAGGTGGCGGGAATCGAACCCGCGTCCGAAGGACTTCAGCTAGCAAAGACTACATGCTTATCCAATCCGTTCAGTTTCGCGAATGCAACGTTCGGACTGGCAGGAGCGCGCATCCGCTATCCCCTTTAGTTTCGGCCGAAATCCCGGAGATCGAATCCCAACCTATCCTGCTGTGTGTCGCCCCATCCGCCCCCGCAGGCTGAGACGAAGGGACGTGGCTGGTTAAGCAGCCAGTGCTAACTGATTGTTATCAGCAGTTATATTTAACTCCACGATTTTTACGAGTCGCGGAACAACTCGGCATGCCTCTACTGCCTCTTGACCCCCGTCGAATCCAGTTCACCCCCAATAAGTCTGTGGTTTCTAAAACCATCTAATTATAGCGCCCGCTCTTCCCTGGTGCCAGCTCAAAGAAGCCCGGAACCTGCAACCGCCCGCATCACCTCGTCAACCGTAATGGCGGTAAGACAGGTGTGGCTGCCCGCGCCCTCCAGACAGGCATTGCAGCCATCGGCATTCCTGAGCACCGTTACATGGCTCCCCAGTGGCGCCCAGTGCCGCGGCAACGTCGGCCCGAAAAGCACTATCGACGGCACCCCCAGGGCCGCTGAAAGATGGGCGATTCCCGAATCATTGCCAACAAAGATGCTGCTTCGCCCGATCAACGCCGCAAGAATCGGAAGCGGCAGGGCTTCGGCGACAAAGGCTTCCCCGGCCGGGAGCGAACCAGCAATCTCATGGGCCAATCCGGGTTCAGCCGGTCCTTCAACTATCACGACTTTCTTACGGTCTTGGATCAGATGGCGCACAACCGCGATAAACCCGGCCGGCGGCCAGCGTTTTGTTTTCGAGCCGGCTCCCGGATGCAGCACCGCCAGCACACTGCTGTCGTCCACTCCGCGCTCCGCGAGCCATTTCGACGCTTTGCCGCGAAGAACGCCGTCAACCGGAAGGCGGAATGGACTGATGTTCTTTGAACGGATGACAGAATCGAGGGAGTCGGCGAATATCTGCGACACGTGCCGCTTTTCGTCCGGTTGAGGCCGCCAGGACGAAACCACGACCTTAGGATGGATCCGGCGGAAGTTTTCGACAAAGCCGGGATCTCCACCCCCGGTCCAGGAAACGATAAGGTTGTATGATCTCCAGAATCGGACGTCCTGCTGAAGCCCGGCGCCTCCTCCATAAACCCGCTGCAGAGGAAGCGAGGATAAGGCGATCACGTCATCCACGCTCCCCTTCAGCAGTCCCGCGGCATGATCCCGATCTGCGGCAAGTGTAATCCGTGCCTCCGGATACTCCCGGCGCAGCAGTTCAACTGCAGGCAGCGCCAGAAGTATGTCCCCCAGCGCACCCGGATGAATGAGGAGTATTTCCACTATTCAATGGTCACCTGCGTCGTGCCCTCAAGATTGGCGATACTCACCTGTGCCGCCACCTTTTCGGAGATGCGCACAAACACCTGAGCCTCCGGCGAGTCGGGCTTCGCCACAACAACCGGTTTGCCCGCATCACCTCCCTCGCGCAGTGAAGAATTCAGCGGCACCTCACCGAGGAATGGAACGCCGAACTTTTCCGCAGTCGCGGCGGCGCCTCCGTGACTGAAGACGTGCGTCTGTTCGCCGCATTTGGGACACTGGAAATACGACATATTCTCGACAATTCCCAAAACCTCGACACGCACCTGACGGAACATCAGGATCGCTTTTCTGGCGTCCTGCAGTGCCACATCCTGCGGCGTACTGACCACCACGGCGCCCGTCAGCGGAACTGTCTGGGTAAGGCTCAACTGCACATCTCCGGTTCCCGGAGGCAAATCGATGAGCAGATAGTCCAGCTCGCCCCAGTCCACCTGATGGAGGAATTGCTGGATGACGCTGTGCAGCATCGGCCCGCGCCAGATCAGCGGAGTGTCGTCCTGCGCCAGGAAACCCATCGACATGACACTCACTCCATAGTTCGACAGCGTCTGGATCCTGTTGTCTATCGCATGGGGACGGCCGGTGATTCCCATCATCAGAGGCACGTTCGGACCATAAATGTCGGCGTCGAGCAGCCCGACTTTCGCCCCGCTCTGCGCCAGTGCGATTGCGAGGTTCACGGTGACCGTGGTCTTTCCGACTCCACCCTTGCCGCTCCCGACCGCAATGATGTTCTTCACGCCCTCGATCGCCTGCTTCCCTCCCCCTACGGCGCCCTTCGACACGGCTGACGTCATTGTGATGTCAACATCCCGGACTCCTTCCACCTTCATGACGGCGTCACGAGCCCATTGCTCCATCTCATTCTTGACCGGACATGCAGGAGTGGTCAGTTCAATCGCGAACGAAACCTTCCCGTCATCGACCCTGAGATCCTTCACAAAGTTCAGCGTCACGATGTCCTTGCGCAGGTCCGGATCCTTGACTGTCCTGAGCGCATCCAGTATTCGTTCCTCTATCCTAGACTGGTCTTTAGCCATGCTGTTTATTTCTTCCTATTTTCTGAAAAAGTAGAAAACCAGAGTGAGCAGGATGCTCACGATAATGCAGGTTGTCAGCGGGAAGTAAAAGGTGAAATTCTCTCGCGTGATTCTTATATCACCGGGAAGTCTGCCCAATCTAAGAAACGAGAACGACTGCGAGTAGTGAATCAGCAGTCCGCACGCGAGCAGCACTATTCCTGCGATTATCAACAACCGTCCCAAATCCATACCCCCCATCTTAATAGATCGGGTAATGGAAATACAGCCGGCAGTTGACTCAACTGCCGGCTCCTGGATTACAGCCTTTCCATACCGCCGAAGAAGTAGGCCGTCTCGAATGCGGCCGTTTCGGGGGCGTCGGAACCATGGGTGGTGTTGCGCTCGATCGACTGGCCGAATTCCCTGCGGATCGTGCCGGGCACAGCCTTGGCCGGATCCGTGGCGCCCATAAGATCGCGCCACTTCTGAATGGCGTTTTCTCCCGAAAGGATCATGAGGACGACCGGCCCTTCTGACATAAACGACGTCAGGCTGGGAAAGAACGGTTTATCCCTGTGCACAGCATAGAAGCCTTCGGCCTGCTTGACTGAAAGCTGAACCATTTTCATTGCCTGTATTTTCAGGCCGCTGGTTTCAATGCGGTGAATGATCTCCCCTATGAGATTGCGCGCCACACCGTCGGGTTTGATTATCGCTAGCGTCTGTTCAATCACTGATCAACTCCTACAAAAATTTGGCCATGGTTTCGCCGATTTCAGCCGGGCTCAGCGCGACATGAATACCGCACTTCTTCATGGCTTCGATTTTCTCGGCTGCCGTTCCCTTGCCGCCGGAGATGATTGCGCCGGCGTGGCCCATTCTTCTTCCCGGAGGCGCAGTCCTTCCGGCGATGAAGCCGACGACCGGCTTTTGGAAATTCTGCCTGATGAACTCCGCTGCTTCTTCTTCAGCGGTTCCGCCGATTTCACCTACCATGACGACGGCGTGGGTATCCGGGTCTTCATTGAAGAGACTCAGCGCATCGATAAAGTTTGTACCGATGACCGGATCTCCTCCGATACCGATGCAGGTCGACTGCCCGATGTTCCTGCCGGACAGCTGGTGCACGGCCTCGTACGTCAGAGTGCCGCTGCGGGAAATCACCCCGACATGCCCTTCCTTGAATATCTGACCAGGCATGATTCCGATCTTGCATTTCCCGGGAGAGATGATTCCCGGACAGTTGGGACCGATCAGGCGGCTCTTCGAGTGAGAGACGAGAGCCGTCGCACGGACCATGTCGAGCGTCGGAATTCCCTCCGTGATGCACACGATCAGGGGAACGCCGGCAGTCGCGGCCTCCATGATCGCATCAGCGGCAAATGCGGGCGGGACAAAAATCATCGTCGCATTCGCGCCTTCCTTCTCCACCGCCTCCTCGACGGTGTTGAAAACCGGAACGTCTTCGTGAAGCGTCCCGCCTTTTCCAGGCGTGATTCCCGCAACAACCTTGGTACCGTACTCAATGCACTGCCGGGCATGAAACGACCCTTCCCTGCCCGTGATCCCCTGAACCGCCAGACGAGTGTTCTTATCTACCAGGATAGCCACTGGAAATCCTCCTTACTTGGCAAGTGCCACAACTTTTTCTGCCGCATCCTTCATACCTTCCGCCACCGTGAACATCAGACCGGAATTCCGGAGGATTTCCTGTCCCTTCTGAACATTAGTCCCTTCGAGGCGTACGACCACAGGGATGCTGACCCCAATCGATTTGGCGGCTTCAACCACTCCGTTGGCCACGACATCGCAGCGCACGATGCCGCCGAAAATATTTATCAGGACGGCTTTCACGTTCCGGTCCCCGAGGAGGATCTTGAACGCATTCCTGACCTGATCCACGGTGGCGCCGCCGCCGACGTCAAGGAAATTGGCGGGGTTCCCGCCGGCGAGCTTGATAATGTCCATCGTCGCCATCGCGAGCCCGGCTCCGTTGACCATGCACCCGATATTGCCGTCCAGCCGAATGTAATTGATGCTGTAACGCGAGGCTTCGATCTCGAGAGGGTCCTCTTCATGAAAATCCCGCAGTGTAAGCAGCTCTTTGTGCCGGTAGAGCGCATTGTCATCGAAGTTGACTTTGGCGTCGAGCGCATAAAGCCTGTTGTCTTCGGTCAGCAGAAACGGATTGATCTCGACGAGAGACGCATCGACCGCTTCAAAAGCCCGGTAGAGGGCAGCTATGGTCTGGGTGGCAGGGGCGAGCAGCTCCCCGGTGAGTCCGAGACGGAAAGCGAGCTTGCGAAGCGAAAAAGGCTGCAGCCCCACGCACGGATCGATGTATTCCTTGAAGATCAGGTGCGGCGTTTCGGCTGCGACTTTCTCAATGTCCATCCCGCCCGAGGGAGAAGCCATGATCACTGGGCATTGGCTTGCGCGGTCTATCACTATTCCCAGGTAATACTCCTTCTTGATCGGCAATCCCTCCTCGATCAGGACGCGCCGTACTTTTCTCCCTTCCGGACCCGTCTGATGGGTGACAAGAGTCATGCCGATCATGTCGGCCGCGATTTTCTCCGCCTCCGCCGCACTCGAGGCAAGCTTGACTCCTCCGCCCTTGCCGCGGCCGCCGGCGTGGATCTGCGCCTTGACGACAACTCTCCCTCCGAGACGCGACGCAATGTCGTATGCCTCGTAAGGATTTGAGGCAACTTCACCACGCGGTATCGGGACTCCGAATTTCGACAGGACCTGCTTTGCCTGGTACTCGTGTATTTTCACGATAATGCCTCGTTCTCCGAGCCACTCCCCTACGAGCCTCCCGGATCTATTAATGAAACAGGAAATACCTGAAACTGTAGGGTGTTTCAGGAACAAAACGGATCATTCTATTGCAGCGGAGTATGGCATTCAACAACAGAAGTTGGCTTTGAGTGGTTTTATGGGAAGTGGTAGCGCTACAGGGATTCGAACCCTGGTTTGATGGCTGAGAACCACCCGTCCTAGTCCCCTAGACGATAGCGCCACGGTGTTGGAGGATACTACCAAACCGCATCATCCAGGTCAACTTGATGATGCAGCTTTTCGTCGTCGCACAAATCAAGCGTCTGCCCCGGGTGCGCTTCTCTCACCCGGGGCGATTTCCTAAAACAAGAACTTCAGAGCAAACTGGATCTGGCGTTGACTCCCCGGCATGGTCGCGCTCAAACCGGTCGAGGTCGTGTAGCAGGGACCCTGGCCGCCGTTGCAGATCGAGCCACCGGGATTCCTGTAGGCAGCCGGATCGGACAGAGACTGGTAGCGTGCTTCCGTCGGAGTGACGATTCCGGCCGTACCCATCAGGTAGGCTTGCGAGCCGAAATAGAAGTTGGGATGGTTTAGGACATTGAAAAATTCCGCCCGGAATTGCATGTCGAGCTTCTCATTCACTCTCGTATTCTTCACGATCGAGAAATCCACGTTGAAGAAATCCGGGTTGTTGAGAGAATTCCGCCCGGCATTGCCAAGGGTGCCGTAAGGCGCATACACGAAACATTCCGGGTTATACCACTGGTCCCGCTTTCTCGTCATGGGGTCGCAGCCGGGGACGAGGTTCGGACGCTCGCCTTCGGTGGCGCCTCCCGTTGCCGATTGATATTGCCCTCCGAACTGGTTCTGGACGTTGAAGGGCAGGCCGGTGTAACTGGTCACAATCGTACCGAGCTGCCATCCGTCCACCAGCCGGCTGCCCTTGAACGGCAGCTGATACAGGGCATTGGCAGTGAACACGTGGTCAGAGTTGTAGCTGCACGGACCTTCATCAAAGTCCGGGTCGTATGCATTGTAGACAGCCCACTGGCCCTGTTCGGAGCTGTTGGTGGCCGAGGAGTTGTCTCTGCACTTGGAATACGTGTAGGCGACGTTGCCCACGAGGGTTTTCACAAACTGCCGGCTCAGACTGATCTGCAGGCCGTTGTAGCTGGAGTGCGCCGTCGGCGTGACCGCTTCCACTGCTCCGAAGTTGGGGTTTCGGTACAGGCCGACAAACGGGTTGGCCACTGTGCCACGTGGGCCCTGGCCTGTGGCGCCGGGCCAGCTGGCGGCGTTTTCCGCCTGCCACTCGGGAGATTGGTCGGAAAAGGCCAGAGGAGGATTGGCATTCGACCACAAGAACAGGTTCTTGCCTCTGGAACCGTTGTAGCCCACCGTCAACACCGTCCCGCTTCCCAATTCCTGCTGCACCGTCACGTTGTACTGCATCATGTAAGGTGCCGTGTCGACGGTATTCGGGATGGCATAGTACCAGGCGATCTGGCTGTTGGCAGGTCTCCCACTTATGATCTGGTGGGGATCCTGGGGCAGATTGGGAAACAGATCACTGGTAAAGAAAAGGAAGAACAGCGGTTGATTCGGCCGGAACGACGTGTTGTTGTTGGCATACGTACGCGACGTGACGGGCTCGTGGAACGTGCCGAAGCCGGCGCGGATGGCAGTCTTGTGATTCCCGAAAACGTCCCACGCGATCCCGATGCGCGGATCGAAGTTCCTGGAATTGGGATTGCTGTTGAAGGGATGCCTCACGGCAACGAAGCTGTCCTGTGTCGTCGTCGGCAAATGCAGGTCATTGATAGTGAACACCGGCTCGCCGACCGTCACCGGATTGCTGGCCCATTCGTAGCGCAGCCCCAGATTCAGAGT
>JAAYAM010000322.1 GCA_012719355.1 Acidobacteriota bacterium | reverse complement strand
GGCGATTCAGACAAGAGCATATTGCTGCTTGGGCCGCGCCAGGTCGGGAAATCCACGCTATGCCGCACGCTGTGCCCGCTTCATATTGTCGACCTGGCAGACGAGCAAATGTTTCTTTCCTATGCCAAAGACGCCGGCCTTCTAAAGAAGGAACTGAACGCGATTGAGCCTTCCGGCTTGATTGTTATTGATGAGATTCAGCGTCTGCCTTCTCTTCTGAACACCATTCAATCTATCGTCGACGATCCCTCCAATCGATTCCGCTTTATTCTTACCGGCTCGAGTGCGCGAAAACTGAAGCGGGGCGGCGCGAACCTGTTGCCCGGGAGAGTCATTTTGGAATATATGGATCCATTCACCTACTCCGAGGTGAAACATACCTTTAAACTTGATCGCGCGATGCAGATCGGGATGCTTCCCGGGATATACCTTGACACCAAGGATTCCATTTCCACGCTCGATTCCTATGTGGAAGTGTATCTCCGGGAGGAAATCCGGGCTGAGGCCCTGGTCCAGAACCTTGGAGATTACGCCCGTTTCCTGGATATTATGGCCGTTCTGAGCGGACAGTGGCTGAACTACTCAAAAATCAGTTCGGAAACGGAGATCCCAAAGGAAACAATACGAAGGTATACGACACTGCTCGAAGACACGCTGCTGATTTTCCGCCTGCCCGCCTTCCTTCCTCGCAGAAAGATCACGCGCCGTATTGTGCAGCGGGACAAATTCCTGTTCTTTGATGTTGGAATCCGAAACGCGATTCTCGGAATTCATCGCCGCCCCATCACCCTCGATCAGAAAGGCTCCACATTTGAACAGTGGTTAACGCTGCAGATTATCTACATAAACCGTGTCTGGCGCAAAGACTGGCGGCTATCCTGCTATCGCACGGAAGGAGGCGCGGAAGTGGATCTGGTGATAGAGCGCGCTGACGATATCCTCGGCATTGAAATCAAGTCAGGGCGTAGTGTTTCCCCCGTCGATTGTCGCGGGCTTTTTTCCCTGGCTGAAACCGTCGGCCGGTACAAGCCGGTCAACAAGTGGATCATTTACACAGGAAGCCGAAGGCAACTGATGGAAAACGGCGTGCATGTCCTGCCCTATACGGAAGCCATAGAAGCTCTCGAAGCTTCTGACTAAGCGGAGACGCGCAGGGCTGCCCGTCGAGCGCCGGAAACCCGTCTCGAGACCGGCACGCCTGTCTATGCCCAATATTCCTCCAAACACGTGCAAAAACCAACCGAATCACCGGAATCTTAAACGGAAGGCGCGCGATAACGGCAGACACTGCCCTGAGGCTGACCCATTTCTTCGGCACAAGCGCTGAGTTTTTGCTTCATCAACGTAGAACCCTGCCGTCGACAGCCGAAAGGGGGAACAGTCACATTCTTGGTGGGGTCTCAAGCCGTTTCCGAATCGGGGACATTGATCTGCTTTGAAGACAGCGACTGCCGCGAAAACCAGGAGTGACGCGGCGCCTGGACAAAGTCTGGTGCGGGTGGACGGCAAAAGGCAGGAACAGTCGAACCTACAACCCAAGTTCTCTGCGCAGAACCTGGAGAACGAATCCGGAAGCAAGCCTCTGGATGCGCCGGAGTGTTTCGGGTCTGCGTCCGGCCTTTTCGGCTGCTTTCAGCGTATTGTCGTAGGCAGACCAGACATCCGCGCCCGTGATTTCGTAGCCATAACCTTGCGCCAGCCACCGGAGCGCTGCCATGCCGGCTTCAAGGGCATACAACGGTTCTTCATCCGCCGTATCTCGGGCTGCCCGTGTCAATGTCCTGGGATCGCATGGTGTGCGATTGGCCAATTCGATCGCCTCTTTATACCGCCCTATCGACTTGGCCGCGACAAACCATTTGCCTTCCTCCCCCGGAGTAGACTCCACCAGGTCGTGCAAGATCTGTTCGGGAGATTTACACGGGTACTTGGCAGCGATCGCCCGAAATGTGGCGAGAAATGTTCCGTGTTGATTTGAGGCTATCGCGTACCTTTGATACGCCTCCCCAG
>JAAYAM010000047.1 GCA_012719355.1 Acidobacteriota bacterium | reverse complement strand
TGACCGATCTGAAAAGCGGCTACCTGCTCGGCGCCAATCCGCGGAAGCAGTTTTTGGCCCAATTTTCCGGCATCTTCATCGGCACGTTGGTGACGGTGCTCTGTTTTCGCGTGATGGTGCCCGACGCCTCGGTGCTCGGTTCGCGGCAGTTTCCGGCCCCCTCGGCGCAGACCTGGAGGGCCGTGGCCCTGGTGCTGAGCGACGGCCTCGACTCGCTGCATCCGGTGAAGGCCTGGTCGCTGGCCGTCGGCGCGCTGGTCGGCGTGCTCCTGCCGCTGCTCGCGCTGCTCTTTCCCAAACAGCAAAAATGTATCCCCTCGGCCGCCGGCTTCGGCTTGGCTTGGACCTTCCATTGGTATTACAGCCTGCTATTCTTTCTCGGCGCAATCATCGGATACGGCCTCGAAAAGAAAACGCCCGAAAAGTCCGAGGAGTTCCTATTTCCGGTGGCCTCTGGCATTATCGCCGGCGGATCGCTGATGGCCGTGCTGCTGATCTTCTGCGACAACGGCCCGGAGATGATCCGACAACTGTTCCGACGATAACAGGGTCACCCCAATGCAAACCATCCCCCCTGTTGGCGATTGATGCCGGATTTCATTGCGAATCGGATATTGCTCCCTGCATATCCGGCACATGGCGGACACATCAATCCGATTGTCCGTCACTTGACACCGAAGAGCAGCCGTTGTATTCTGTCGCTGCATTAGCTGGCAAGCAGCGTGAAAACAGGTGCAATAGGAGGACTGTGCCGCCGCCGGATTTACGGGATCAGACCGGGGTGGATGCTGACTATGTTTCGGAAGTTTGTAAACTGCTCAGTGAGCCGCAATGGCAAAACACATCCACGAAATCCGTGACGCCATTCACGTCTTCGCCCGACTCGATTCTGACGAGCGAAAGGTTCTCGACTCTCGACCCTTCCAACGGCTTCGGAATATCCACCAGCTCGCACTGACACACCTAGTTTACCCTGGTGCTACTCACACGCGGTTCGAGCACTCACTTGGTGTGATGGAACTCGCAGACCGCGCGTACAGGGTCATCACCGCCAAGGAGAATGTCAAGGGGAGTGCCGGAAGTGTTGTTCCACCTGGGGAAGAGGCATGGGGGTACTGGCGTAGAGTCCTACGAATGGCGGCGCTTTGTCATGACATTGGACATTTGCCATTCTCCCACGCTGCGGAAGAAAAGCTGTTACCACAGGGCAGGACGCACGAGAGCTTGACAGTCGATCTGATCGAGAGTGACGAGATGGTGGGCATTTGGAGGAAAATGATTCCTCCACTCACTCCCGAACACATAGTCAAGCTGGCAGTTGGACCCAAAAAGCTCAAAGACTGCATCTTCGACAAATGGGAAAGGATACTTGCAGAACTCATCGTTGGTGATAGCTTCGGTGTGGACCGGATGGATTACTTGCTCCGTGATTCCCACCATGCCGGCGTGGTTTATGGGAAGTTCGATCAGTTCCGGCTCATCGACACCCTGCGAATCCTTCCGGAGACTGACGAAGAAGGAGCGGAGCCTATGCTAGGAATTGAGTCCGGCGGGCTTGATAGTGCAGCGGGGCTTCTCCTTGCCAGATACTTCATGTATTCGCAAGTCTATTTCCATCGAGTGCGCCGAGCCTACGATTTTCATTTGCAAGACTTTATGAGTGCGTGGCTCGGCGAACGAGGATTGCCTACGAAGCTCGACGACTTCCTCAGTCTTACCGATAACGAGGTTCTGGTCGAGATGAGGAAGGCTGCTGACGATCCGGCGCATGTGGGGCATGACCCTGCCGAACGAATTGTCAAGCGAAAGCATTCCAAGGTTCTCTACGAACGAAATCCGAATGACTCAAAGAAGAACCCTGAGTGCGGTGAAGCAGTATATAAGGCAGCGTGCAAGAAATTCGGAGAAGGCGTGGTCCGGCATGACCGTTATACGCAAAAAG
>JAAYAM010000321.1 GCA_012719355.1 Acidobacteriota bacterium | reverse complement strand
GTTTTTGCCGAAAAGATCTCAAATCCAAGGATGTTGGGATATGAGCCCGGAGGAGATAATCGATCCTGGCCTGATACAGACGCCGAATCTTCGAGCCAGTCAGTTCAACTGACTGAAAGCAACACTAAATTCGAATCAGAGGTGTCTCAAAATCATTGACACGTTCCGGAACAGTCACGTTCGGAGTGCCTTCATAAATCACAGTAATTTGTGTAATCTGTGGTGACTGAATGCCGGAGGATCCATGTCCCGCAGAAACGCCAGAAGCAAGAAACACGTTCCGGTTTTCTCCAGACGTTCCCTTCCCGGCAGCGCACCGGGCACCCTGATCGTCGATCCTGAAGCTCCAAGACCTGTTATCCGCATAATGTCCTTTGGACCGGATAAGGTCGTAGAAAAGGACATCGATGACCTGCGGACAGTCCGGACATTGTTCCATGAGTGGCCGGTCACCTGGATCGACGTAGCCGGACTCGGAGACTTGTCCGTGATCACCTCCCTGGGTGAAATCTTCAACATACATCGGCTCGCGCTGGAAGACGTCATCAACGTGCATCAGCGGCCTAAGGTCGAACTCTACAAGGGCTATTGCTACATTGTCCTGAGAAGCGTCGTCGATGCCGAAGAGCACCGTTCGGAACAGATCAGCATTTTCCTCGGCCGGAATTTCGTCCTCTCATTCCGGGAACGAAGTGGAGACCATTTCGATCCGGTGATCCAGAGGGTCCGCGAGGGAACCGGGAGGATGCGAACGGCCGGCCCCGATCATCTGACCTATGCACTCATCGATGCCGTCATAGACAGCTATTTCCCCGCCCTGGAACGCTTCGGCGAATCCATAGAAGGAATCGAAGACGCGATCATTGCCGAACCTCACAACGCGCTGGTTTCCCGGATCCACGACTTGAGACAGGGGCTGCTCATCCTGAGGCGCGCGGCCTGGCCGATGCGTGAGGCGATGAATATCCTTTTCAGAGATCCTATCCCGTTCATAGATGACGAGGAGAGGATATATCTGCGGGACTGCTATGATCACATGGTGCAGATCATAGATCTGCTGGAGAACTACCGGGACGTTGCTTCAGGACTGATGGAAGTGTATCTGTCGAGCATCAGCAACCGCACGAACGAGATCATGAAGGTTCTGACTATCCTCACCGCGGTGTTCGTGCCGCTGACTCTGATCTCAGGAATCTACGGAATGAATTTCAGCCCGCAGGCGTCGCCATACAACATGCCTGAACTGCACTGGCGTTGGGGCTATCCCTTTGCACTCGGTCTCATGGCCGTAGTTGCGACAGCACTGCTCCTTTATTTCCACTTCAAGGGCTGGCTAGGATCGCAGAAATAGGAAGGTGCAGTCAGTACTCCCATGCTCTCAGGGCTCTCCCCAGGAGATGTTCGGCCTTGCTGGAATTCAGGTGCACGTTGCCGACCCGTGGCGGCCCGTTCACGTCGTCGACGCGCGAGAGTTTGCGGAGAATATCAGGGCGGTAGTTACCGCGCTCGAGAATGCGCTCACCGATTTGGTAGAGGCTCACGGGAAGAGGGCCGCCAAGGTGAAAGAGCCCGGCTGCCTCACTTGAAAAAAAAGTGATGACGGCGTCGGCAAGGTCATCGCATTCTAT
Organism: Acidobacteriota bacterium; assembly: GCA_012719355.1. Classification (GTDB taxonomy): domain Bacteria; phylum Acidobacteriota; class UBA6911; order UBA6911; family UBA6911; genus UBA6911. Next base: position 6,561 of record JAAYAM010000321.1, on the reverse strand, counting down.
GCAGCTTCTGTATTCGTCATGAAACAGAGACACCGGGAGACCACGACTGAGTCTCCCTTTAATGAAGTCGATCGCCCCCTTCTTACCCTGTATCGAATCTCCCATCGGAAGTCCAATTCTCACGATTGCATGTCTGGGGGCCCGGGCGATTTCTCTTTCAGCCAGCGCGTACGTCTTCCCGACGACACTTACAGGATCGGGTGTGTCGTTTTCGGAATAGCCGGATTCAGGAGAATTGTTCCCCGAGAAGACCAGATCGGCGCTGAGATACATGATGTAGCTCGAGCGTGCAAAGACCGAGCAAATCGCTTTCGCCCCATTTACGTTGATATTGTACGCGTACTGGGGCCTTGCCTCGCAGACGTCGAGATCGCAGACACCTCCGGCATGCAGCACATGCGTAGGCTGGAACTCATCCCGGATCCTCGTGAGCCCCTCTGCATCGGAAACACACAGGGAGGTGACGTTCTCCCCTTCCGGGATGCTCATGCTGGGCGGACGGATTCCGTACAGCTGCTCCGGAGATAGGATCTCCCTCAGCTGCCGGTAGATCGGCCACCCGTGAATCGAAGTGATTCCGGTGATAAGAACCCGCCTGGACTTCATGCACCTGCACTCCTGGAAAAACAGCCCTCCATTTTTCACATAAGCCTGCATTTTGCAAGACTCAGGAATAACACCCCGGACCAGGACTATTCGCTTCTCGTGAGATGCACGCGTCTGCCATTTGCTGAGCCGCAACGCAATCAAACAACCAAAGGCGAGGTCGTCAGTGGTATAGTAGATGACTACTCATGACACTCCACGATAAGGTGCACCACTTCGGCGGTGACTGGACGGAGGCAAAACTACTGCTGCATGGGCATTACTCTACGCCGAATCCTCGATAGGAGACGAGCATGGACAAGCCGTGCCTGAGCAACAAGGACGAGTATCCCGATGATGAGGTGTTGAGCCGCCATCTGGGTGAGGTGAAATGCACGTGGGATTCGTTTCTCGCCTTCCTCACGGAGGACCACCCGTCGTTCTCCACGGAGTGGCGCTACTACAACGACGGAAAGAGCTGGCTGTGCAAGGTCACCCACAAGAAGAAAACCGTGTGCTAGGTCTCCGTCTACGACCGCCTGTTCAAGACAACTTTCTACTTCCCCGACCGGGCGGAGGAGTTCATCACGGCCGGCGCGTTGGGCAAGGAATATGTGGATCAGTTCCTCCACGGCAAGAAGTACGGAAAGATTCGCGGCGTAACCGTGGCGATCAGGAAGCCCGCGGATCTAAAGGCAACGAAGATCCTGATCGACATCAAGGAACAGGTCAAATAGCACTGTAACGGAGATCCGGAGAACGCGATGGCGACGAAATCCGAGCGGCAATTTCAGGGCTTCTCCCGCAAGACGTTCACGTTCCTGCGGGATATCGGCCGCCACAACGAAAAGAAATGGTTCGAGGCGCATCGGGCCGACTACGAGGAGCACATGCTCCAGCTCATGCGGGACCTCGTGACCGACGTGGCGGACTTCATGCTGGGGATCGACCTGTCGTTCGAAGTCGCTCCGGCCGTCGGCAAGACCATCTAAGGCCCAGATCAGGGTCGACCCGTCGGAGCAGGACATCACGGGATCCGGATTCAACTGCGTGAAATTCGATCCGCGGAAACCGGCGCGAACGATCCGCCGGAATGACGGGAACCTCGGGATGCATGGAGCGATGCGTTGGGATGAGAGGAGGAGATTCTCTCTTCCGGAGTTCAAGCGGTTCGGGTCCTTCCCGGACGAGTTCATTTTCCCAGGACAATTCGAGGATGGGATAAAGCAAATCGGAAACTGCGTCCCGCCTTTGTTCATGAAGGCGATCTCAGGGCATGTGCGCCAGCGGATCCTCGGCAAATGAACCTGCACCCGGAAGCAGTTACGGAACCGATCACGATTCGAGAAGCCATCGGGAAGGATGGCTGGATCGACTACCGGCGCGGGTTCGGGTCCGGATTCGTCGAGTGGAAGCGGTATGGATTGATAGGCCGTGCCTGACGATCCGGAAGTCGCACATGGGCTGGAAGCCGACCATTGATGGAAAGCAAAGGCAGTTCTCGCGCGAAGAGGCAAAGACGCTGCAGAGTTTTCCGGAGTCTTTCAGCTTCTCCGGAAACTACTACGAGACATGGCAGAGGCTGGGAAACTCCGTGCCTCCCCTTTTCATGATGGCGATCTCCATATATGTTCGCCAAAAGATTCTTTCAGGGTTGATCTCCATTCAGCATGCAAGCACCAGGGGTGGCCAGCTTTTTTGATACAAAAGACATGCCAACAGTTATCTGCAGTATGGGGTCCGGGGATCTCTTGTACAATGTTTCCCCTAACAAGTTTTGATGATATAAACTCAATCAGTGGCATAGAGACCTACAATTAACTGGGCGGCAATATGTTATATACCCTTGCACTTTTGTGTTCATTTCTTGTTGGACAGGGGCATCAAACGAAACTAGCTAGACAAAACAACTGGACCCCGTTCACGAGAGCTTTATCGCTTCCGGAATCCGCATTCCTGTTTGGCGCAGCCTGGGTTCCAGGAAGCTGGCGGAGGGAATCACGGTCGACGGGTACCTGGGATATGCTGAGATGGGCGGCGTGTGGGGGCTCTTAGTCAGGACTATAGAGCGTGATGATAAGACAGGCGCCGTATTGGGCAGTCGCATCGAGAAGCTCGGAGCGCTGAGCCCTTTCATTAAGGAAGCAGCGAGTGAGATCCGGGAGTTGCTGCAACAAATGGAGCTGCTCTCGGAAAACAGAATCCAGGATTTAAAGGCTGCTCAGGAAAGTATCGAATAAGGCGACTTAAACTGTGAAAAACATAGTAGAACGCACAATTGCCGGCCTGACTGTACGCATCGATCGTGACGCCTGCATCGCTACAGCCAATTGCATGAAACTGGCTCCGGACGTGTTCGAATTCGACAAAGAAGAAATCTGCGCTTTTCGGTCGCACGAGACGAAGATCGATCGCGAAAGGCTGATTGAAGCGTGTGGCCTGTCCTGTCGATGCGTTAATTGTCATTGATGAGCGCGGACGCCAGATTGTGCCGGAATCGGATTAATGGACGTGTTCGGCATAAGGAAGGGCAGGAGAGTAGGTTAAGAAGCCTTGGCCATCGCGGTCGGTCCGAGGTGCTCTCTGAACCAGCCGGTTGCAAGGTGAGCGACCCTTTCCAGGGCGCCAGGCTCCTCAAACAGGTGCGTGGCCCCGGGGATTATTTCCAGTTGCTTCTTGCAGTGAAGATGTCGGTAAGCCTGCTCATTCAGGCCTATGACCACGTCATCGCGGCCGCCGACGATTAACAAAGTAGGAGCCGTTACTTGAGAGAGAACCGGCTCGGCGAGATCCGGTCTTCCTCCGCGCGATACCACTGCACCGATCATATTCCCCAAATTTGCAGCGGCAATCAGGGCAGCGGCGGCGCCTGTGCTCGATCCGAAATACCCGAGACGTAACGAGCGCTCGCTCTGAGCCACCACCCATCTGGTTACGTCCATGAGTCGTCGCGCAAGAAGATCAATGTTGAAGCGGAACTCACGGGTACGCAGATCCACGACTTCCTCTTCAGCCGTGAGCAGGTCGAATAGGAGTGTCCCCAGCCCGGCTTGACGAATGACTCGGGCAACAAATTGGTTTCTCGAGCTGAATCGACTGCTGCCGCTTCCATGGGCGAACAACACAACCCCGGTGGCACCGGCCGGTATTATCAGGTCACCTTCCAGCCTTTTGGCGATCGACGGTATTAGCACGCTCTTTGCGATTTCCAGTTCCTCATTTTCCATTGCTACCTTCAAGCAATGAGTATCTGGTTTCTATCGATATCTTCAGATGATGCAACAATCGGGCCAGTGCCCCCTTCAAACACCCTCGACGAGACCTGCCCCAACCCCACTCATCCCGCCGGCAGGGACGAATGGTTATCGTTAGCGCCGCAGCCGCTCATTTCGGGCCTCCAGCAGGAGGGATTAAGAAAATGACGATGCCGTAACACGCTGCTCGAGTGTTAATGCTGCGGAGCTTGAAGAAGTCAGACTGGGGTGTTAGATAGGTTGGGAGCAGTTCAGGGAGGCCATCCTGGCGGAGGCCGGCAAATTCAATTCGATTCTATTGGAGAATCCCAATGAAGAACACCTTTGTGACAAGAGGGGCGGGAATTCTTGCCGCCGCCATAGCGATCATTGTCCTGCTGTCTGGCGGAGCACAGGCGCACTGTGATGGAATGGACGGCCCGGTCGTCCAGGCCGCCCGCGCCGCACTGGATCGAGGGGACGTCAGCCTGGCGCTCGTCTGGGTCCAGCCAAAAGACGAGGCGGAGATTCGGGATGTGTTCGCCCGAACGCTTGCGGTCAGAAAACTGAGCCCGGAAGCGAAGGAGTTAGCCGACCGCCATTTCTTCGAGACACTCGTCCGCGTCCACCGCGCTGGCGAAGGCGCTTCGTATACCGGCCTGAAACCGGCCGGACGCGATCTGGGGCCGGCGATACCGGCCGCCGACAAGGCAATCGACGGTAACTCGGTTGAACCAGTGCTGAAGCTTCTGACAGACAGCATCCAGGATGGAGTCCGTCAGCGGTTTGCGGAGGTGTCGCGCAGGCGTGAGTTCAATCCGGCTGATGTTCAGGCGGGACGGGCATATATGAAAGCATACGTAGAGTTCATGCACTATGTGGAGGGCATTCACGCGGCGAGTGCGGCTTCCCATGCACACGACTCCCTGAGCCATCAGGGAGAAGAGCCGATCCACCACCATGACCAATAGCGATAATCGACTGCCTTGCATGCTGGGAAGCAAGTCGAGCACCGAACATTGGGTGGCCAAGGCCTTCCTTTTGATTGGCTGGTGAGGCGGTCAGTGCAACTTATCGACTAGTTCCTCCCTGGGAATGGCTGTTGCATACCGAAGAGTGACGGGGGAGGATTTATATCGCTCGGATGTATCAGATCTGAGGAGCAGTCCGGCTTATCAGCGATATCAACTGCTCCATTGGGTGTTAACCGCAGCCCCAATAATTGCGGGAGCCGACAAATTCACCAATCTGCTTACTCGATGGCCGGAATACCTGGCCCCGATTGTACGGCGTATGACCGGACTGAACGCGCAAGGCTTCATGTGGATTGTAGGAGTGATCGAGATCGTCGCCGGACTCATTGTGGCAGTGAAACCTCGCTACGGCGCATATTTAGCAGCCGTCTGGCTATGGGCAATTATTATCAATTTACTTCTGATTCCCGGTTATTACGATATTGCTTTGCGCGACTTCGGACTCTCAATCGCCGCCCTGGCTCTGGCGCGCTTGAGTCTTCAATTCGATCCCTCGCGATGATTTCGTGACTTCAGCTGCCGTGTATCCCGCATCAGCTTTGCAGACTGTCGTGCCGGTTTGTCCGATGGAAATCCAGTCCAAAGCGGACTGGGGAGGCGCTTTCTCTTTTATTTGTTGAAGACTTGATCCAGGTCAAGATTTGGCTTTACGCATTGTGTCAGACTGGCGGCTCTCGCAACGGAGGACTTATGGAGAAGGACTCAAGGATTACGGCGGTGCCACTGATGTTAGCACTGGTCGCGGCATGGACGTCCTGCAATACAGCGTTTGCCAAACCGGATTTGGCCAGGAAAGAAAAAGCAGCATGCTCTCTTTGCCATGTAAACCCGGCTGGGGGACCGATTTTGTCCGATACAGGCAAGGAGTACAAAGAGAAGAACGTGATTCCACAGGATGCGGTGCCGGTGCCGGAGAGCAGGCAGGCGAAGTACCTCGGCACAGACGAGTGCCAGTTGTGCCATATGAAAGTGCACAAATCGTGGGAAGGGACCGTACACGCAGCGGCATTCAAGGTGTTGGAGAGCAAGCAATCAGACAAGAATGCGGGGTGCATTGCGTGCCACTCGACCGGAGCAGGGCTTCCGGGTGGGTACGCGCCTGACTCCGATCAGGCTGATGCGCTGAAACAGGTGACCTGTGAGGCATGTCATGGTCCGGGATCGCTGCATGCGACTGCGGCGAATAATCAAAAAAAGGAAACCATCAACGGGTCTCCTGGCGAGAATCTTTGCAGATCGTGCCATATACAAAGGTTTTCTCCAAATTTCGAATACGTGGAGTGGTCGAAAAGGGGCGTACACGAGCTTACCGAAAGGAAGTAAACACGCAATCGAGTCGACAGATGCGCAAATAAACGGAAGGGACAGTCCGGCGCTTCGTTCGCGTGATCGAGCAATTGATTGTGGAAATTATGACGCCCGCTTCCGCTCCCATGGGCGAATAACACGATTCCCGCAGCACTGTGAGGGACATCAGAATGATCGGAGGATTTTAGGTCGGGGAAAGCTAATCCACAAAACAGGCCCTTGCCTGATCGATCAGCTTTTCATTGGTCCGACCCAACAAATTCCTGATCCAGCGCGCGGGCAGGGCGGATTTTCCGTGCAATGCGCCTACGGCCGCGCCAACGATGGCTGCAACCGTGTCGTTGTCGCGAGTATCATTCACGGCCCGTATGATGGCCTGCTCTGGATCGTGCCCATAATTC
>JAAYAM010000320.1 GCA_012719355.1 Acidobacteriota bacterium | reverse complement strand
TCCGGGCCGGTGGCAAACGCGGCGACACTTCAGCTTGCGGCCTGTTTGCCCAATTTCTACCTGCTCGAAACGATGGCCACCGATGTGCCCCATCGTCGGGAGATTACAGATGAGGCTGTCCGATTCGAGAACGGCCAGATGTTTATTCCCGACAAGCCCGGCCTGGGCATCGAGATCAACGAAGAAGCTATCAAAAAACATCCATATCAGCCGAAGACTCTTCGCCATTACCGCGGCGATCTGACCGACATTCGGCCTGACAACGCAGTCTCGTTTTTTACGCAGAAATGAACCTGTTTTAACGTTTTACATCAGAAGGAGCGCACTGTAGTGATAATGCAACCACATGAAATCGAAGGACATGCCGATAGCCTGCTTCCTTCAGGGAAGAAATGGAAACTCGCATGGCATGACGAATTCGACGGCGTCGTGCTTGACGAAACCAAGTGGAGTTTCCGCCGGAATTTCTGGGGAAAGCCCTTCCCCGCTTTCACCGACCAGGGAGTTGTCCTGGACGGGAAAAGCCATCTGCAACTGCACTTGCTGGAGAAGGACGGCGAATACTGCTCTCCGCATCTTCAGACAGGCTCGCTGACCTACGACATTCCCAAAGACAGCGAAGGATTCTGGCCTTTCGGGAAGCGCCAGGCGCCGAAGTTCATGCACAGATTCGGCTATTACGAAATCCGTTGCCGAATGAACAAATGCGACGGATGGCACGCCGCTTTCTGGCTGCAATCGCCATCAATAGGGGCGGCCCCTGATCCCAGATATTGCGGCGTGGAATGCGACATCATGGAAAACTACAAGCTTTTCCAGGAGAACATTCTTCTTTGCGGGAACATCTGGGGCGGATACGGAAAGGACCACCAGAGCCATGGTCACTTCCGTGTTCCATTCAAGGAAACACCGGATGGATGGCATCATTACGGTGTCGATTGGAGCACAAATGGATATGTCTTTTATGCTGATGGCCAAAAGGTCGGAGAGGTTGGCGGCCCGGTATCCCAAGTGGAGCAGTTCATTCTGGTTTCAACCGAATGCCATGGGTATCGCGGCCCCGGTTTCACGGCTCCAGGCAAGCACCCGATCGGGGTTCCATGCGAACTGCTTAAGAAAGCGGTACTGCCTGATTACTTCGAAGTCGATTTTGTCCGCGTATACGACGAGATAGCGTAGTTCCAACCAAGGAATATCCTCCCATGAAAGACCTTGATAGCAAAGTCGCTCTGGTGACGGGCTCTTCCCAGGGTTTGGGACGAGTGATTGCCCATCGCCTCGCTGCCGAAGGATGCACCGTTATTGTCAACTGCGCCTCGCACATTGAAAAAGCACAAGCCGTTGTCAAAGAGATTACCGATGCGGGCCACAAGGCCGAGCCTTGCCGGGCCGACGTTTCCAATGAACAGGTTGTTCGCGAGATGTTTCGCGGGTTTGCGGCGAGATACGGCGGCATTGACATTCTGGTCAATAACGCCCGTGTGGACCCTTACAGCCGCCAGCCCGATACGTCGGACAGCGACTGGTGGGATCGGGTCATTCAGATCAATCTCAAAGGAACGTATCTTTGCAGCCAGGCGTTTT
>JAAYAM010000319.1 GCA_012719355.1 Acidobacteriota bacterium | reverse complement strand
GGATCACCCCATCCTCCCCAGTAATGCGGCCGCACGACCACTGTGTTGACGGAACCGTGCTGCCGCCTCTCTCCTGCCATCGCTTCCGGAGGGAGCAACAGTGCCAGCGATAAAATGGATAAGATTAAGATAGAAATCGACTTGGCCCACATTTTCGTTTCCTCCCCTGTTTGCGGTGATTTGGGTCAGGTTCTCATTTAGATTGATGAGTGTGGCACAAAGGTGTTGCAATCAGATTGCAACTTCGGCAAAGCCAACTGATTTCATTCAGGTTATTATCTAAGTGCCGGGAAATTTTCCCTGTCGGGCATCGCCCGCACGGGTTCGCACCGGCGCCCGGCCGGATTCGGGAAGGCCCTTTTGATGGGCGTTTCCGGCCAATTGCGAATTCTTATCGCGCTGAAAATACCCTGTGGCATATCAATTGCTGGAGGTGGGGTGGGATGTCGGATTCGAAGCCCTGATCGGGGCACAGGGGGAAATTGGATGATGTCAGGCAACTCTTTAGCTGCGCTCAAAATCTCCTCGCCGGACACCAACGCCGCCAAACGAACCTGCTACTTCTGCAACGGGGTATATGATGATGACACGAGATTCTGTCCGCGGGATGGAACCGATTTGGATTACCCTCCGTCTATCGACGAGATAGCGGGAGATCTGGTCCATCCGAAAAGGTGGATTGTGGTAGTATCTCTGGTCGTTGTTTTGTTCATCGTGTGTGGATTTCTGGCAGGCATGTTCAATACGGGAAGTTCCGGCTCCTCAGAATCGATTTCGGTCGGCGGCATCGCGGTAAGAACGACTCCAGCGGGAGCGATCGTGTATCTCGATGGATCAAGGGTTGGGGTGACTCCGATGCGTCTGTCTGACGTGCCCACGGGTCTTCATGAAGTGAGGGTGGTGTTCCCTGGCTATTCGGACGGCAGGGCAAACGTCGAGATACTCCCCAGCGCGACTCAGAAGCTTGTTTTGGATTTGACTCCGCTCCCGCAACGCAGGAAGATCAACCCGCTTTTGGCCGGACTTGCAGTGGAAGCCGCACCTGCGATACAACTTACGAAGTCAGATTCCGCCTTTTACCCAAATTAGTGACTTTGCACAGGGCGGTTCATGATCCGTGTACTGGTGGTTGATGATCACAAGATAGTGCGTGAAGGTCTTGCGTCCATATTGAGCGAACAGCCTGACATCGAAGTGGTGGGACAGGCCAGCAACGGCAAGGAAGCGGTCGACCTTGCAAGCACTCTCGCCCCCGACGCCATCATAATGGACGTCTCGATGCCGGTCATGAGCGGGGATGAAGCGACACGCAGGATAAAGATGCTGAGTCCCGACATCCGCATCATTGCCCTCTCGATGTTTGAAGACAACGAGATGATCCAGAAAATGTTCCAGGCAGGCGCCGAGAGCTATGTTCTCAAGACGGCGCCGTCGGCTGAACTCCTGGCAGCTGTCCGCGGTCGATAGATTCGCCTCTGACCGGCGTACCTCAATATGCCTCAGTGGATCTGGGTCTCCTTCGGCACCACTCTCCTGCTTCTCCTTGCGCTCGACCTCTTTTCTCATCGTGGCGGCAGGGAAACGACGCGCGGTTGGGCGGTCACCTGGAGCGTGATTTGGATCGGGGTAGGGCTTGCTTTCACGGTATTCGTCTGGCTCGCCATCGGAGCGCATGAGGCCAACGAGTATCTGGCGGCATACCTGATCGAGAAAAGCCTCAGCCTCGACAATATGTTCGTCTTCCTGGTCATCTTCAACACGCTCGACATCCCGAAAGAGAACCAGCGGACCGCACTGACGTGGGGCATCTTCGGCGCGCTGGTCTTACGCGCCCTTTTCATCTTTGCGGGTTCGGCCGCTCTGGAACGCTGGGACTGGGTCAACTACGTTTTCGGTTCGATCCTGATGGCCGCCGCCATCCAGACCCTCAGAGAAGACCCGTCGCAACGAAAGGAAAGCCGCCTGGTGCTGTGGCTTTCGGAACGACTCCCGGTTTCACGCGACGTGCATTCCAGGCATCTCGTTGTGGAAACAGACGGCATCAGGCAGGCGACTCCGCTTCTGGTGTCAATCATCGGACTGGAGATGATAGACGTTCTGTTTGCGGTCGATTCCGTACCGGCGGCCTTTGCCGTTACCCGGAACGAATTCCTTATCTACAGTTCCAACGCCTTTGCGATACTCGGCCTGCGTTCGCTTTACATCGTGATAGCCCAGCTGATCAGCGGGCTCCGGTTTCTGCACTACGGCCTTGCCGCCATACTGGCCTTTGCCGCACTCAAGATAACGCTTTCCGAGTGGATGCACATGCATCCCCTGCTTTCGGTTGCCATCATAATCGTCATCGTGGGGAGCTCGGTACTTGCAAGCCTCCTGCTGAAGACGGACGAGGGGACGGGCAGTCTTTGACTCCGTTGTCAGGCTTGGACGGATGTTCAGGCAGAATGCTCTGTTCTGAAAGCCGCTCTGCTGATACATTGCAATTGATCGACTTTGGAATTTTGATATTTTTCACGGGGCGGTCACCGAATGGATACGAGCAATCGATCAGTACTGTTTGGGTTCCTGCTCGCAATTCTCCTGTTTATTGCCTACGAGATCCGGACCTCTCTTCTTATTATCTATGTCAGCTGCATTTTCGCCATAGTCTTGAGCCCGTCCGTGCAGTGGGTGCACAGATTGAAGATCATCCGCTGGCATCCCAGCCGCGGAGCGGCCATCCTGCTCATTGTTACTGCGGCTTTCCTCGCATTCACGATTCTGTTTCTGTTCGGCTTGCCTCCTGTCATCAGCGACATCCAGCAGCTGCTTACCAGGCTGCCGCAGGAACTGAGCTCGTTCGGTGAACGGATACGCCACATCCCGTTCCTGAACAAGATCGATCAGGGTAAGATAGAAGCTTACACGACCTCAGTCATCTCCGGAGTTCCGGCAATCCTCGGCAGTATAGCAAGCGGCGTAGCATCGTTCTTCGGGATTGCGGTGCTTACGGCTTACCTGATTCTCGAGGGCGAGTCCGTCTTCTCCTGGGGGCTGGCGCTCCTCCCTCCGGATAAAAGAAACCGACTGAAGCCGGTCCTGATCTCCGCCGCCGGGCGCATGCGCAGATGGCTGGTGGGACAGGCATTCCTGATGCTGATCCTGGGAGCCTCGAGCGTGATAGTGTTCGGAATGCTCGGGATCAGGTACTTCTACATGCTCGGAGTATTTGCCGGACTGGCGAATTTCATTCCGTTTCTCGGTCCGATCCTGACGGTGATTCTCGCCGGACTGGTAGCAGCCTTCGATTCATGGGGGAAACTGATAGGGGTGCTTGTTTTCTACTTTGCCTATCAACAGGTCGAAAACGCTTTCTTCACTCCCAAGATAATGCAGTCCCAGGTTCACCTCTCAGCATCGGCTGTGTTGATCGCTCTACTTATCGGGGCACAGCTTGCCGGAATTCCCGGAGCGATGATGGCGGTTCCCACCGCGGTTCTTGCGTCGGTCTTGATAGATGCGTTTGTGATCGAACGTCACGCGCAGAAACAGGATTCGCCCGAGGTCGGGAGCTGAGATCACTTTTTGCGCTTGAGCTCATCGTCAATGACCGCCGCAATCTGCTCGAAAGGGACGTTGCCGTGGAGATATCTTCCGTTGACGAGCACCGACGGAGTCCCTTCGACACCCGCGCTCGCAGCGGCGCGAAGATCCGCGATGACGTCGGCTGCATGACGCCCGGCTGCGAGACATGAGGCAAAAGCCGTCTGGTCGAGGCCGAGTTGTCCGGCCTTTGCCTTCAGGCTCTCTTCCCTGAGGTCTTCCTGGTCTTCAAACAGAAGGTCGTGCATTTCCCAAAACTTCCCCTGCCGGTTTGCACAAAGCGAGGCCTCCGCGGCATGCTGCGCATCAGGGTGTATGTCATTCAGGGGATACTGGCGGAAAACGAGGCGCACTTTTTCACCATATCGTCTAACGATTTCGTGAAGGGTGGCGCTGAAGCTCCTGCAGTAAGGACATTGAAAATCAGAGAACAGGATGAGGGTGACGGGGGCGGAAGACGGCCCAAGAGACGGACGCCCCTCCGGTTGCACCACGGCCCGGAAAGGCTCGATGTTCCTGGTCACTTTGTGCTCGCCCTCCAGCCTGCTGACCAGAGCAGCCCGAACCGTCTTCTCTTTCTGTTCTTTGATGTAGTTGCCGATCTGGGTCGAAAGCTGCTCTTTTGAACCGCGGATGCGATCTCTGTTGACCTGATAGAACAGGTCGATTTCTTCGGAGGTGGTCTCCGGAACTTTCTGGTCAATTTCCGTGGAAATCAGCTCCTCTAATGAGACCGCGCGCTTCGAAGCTTCGGCCTGCAGCAGCCTGTCTTCTATGATGCTGTCAACCGCCCGCTGGAGGAGTTGCCGTTCATTCCGCGCCGCCTGTGCCCTGGACCTGAGATCCTGCAGTTCAAGCTCAAACAGATCATCGGCGACGTAATCCCTTGCTTGTTTTTCGGTGATCGTGACACCGTCGACGGAGGCCAGCGCTTTGCTGTCCGTCTTCTTCTGTTGTACCCGGGACTTCTGGGCCGGCAGGATTTCCGCGGCTGCCGCTGAGAGGACCAACACCATACAGGCTCTGATTAGCAGATTCATCAATCACCTCTGCCCCAAGTATATACCAGTCCTGTAAGGTCACACGTCTGTGCGTGCTGTTATCGACCCGTTTGCCCGTCCCACCAGCTGTCGCCGCGCAGGCGCAGGTCGTCGAGAGCCTCCTGAATCCGTTCTTCCACGATTCTGATTTCTTCTTCATTGGTATCCGGGCGGATGTAGATCGGTTGGCCTGTCAATGCCACGGCGCGTGAAAAAGGGAAAGGAACCTGGAAGTGATCCCAGCTGTGAATCGTCCACTTCCTTTGAACTGATATGTGGATCGGGATGACCGGATTGCCGCTTTTCCGGGCGAGGTATGCAGCTCCGGGTTTGGCTACGTAGCGGGGACCGCGCGGGCCGTCAGCCGCAAGCCCAAGGTCTCTGCCGCTTTTCATGGCGCGCAGGCACTCGACGGTCGCCCCGTGGCTTCCTCTCGTGCTCGATCCGCGTGCCAGACCGTAGCCAAAACGCTCGATGACGCGCGCCATGTACTCGCCATCACGGTTCCGGCTCGTCATGACGACTATCCCCTGGTTGCGGAAGAAGTAGCTGCACATGAACATGCGTCCATGCCAGAAAGCAATTATCAGTCTCTTCCCCTCACGCCGGATCGAATCGAGATTTCTGGCCTCTTGCACCTCCCAGCGCAGGGTTGCGCACACGATACGGATAATCCAGTAACCCAGCAAAGACACGAGGTATATTTTGAGCCTCTCCACTGTACGAGAACCTCTTACGCCTTCGCCTGCCTGATTCTCGCGGGCGTCAAGGGGAGTTGCGTAACCCTGGCACCGGTTGCATCGAAGAGGGCATTCGCAAGCAGCGCGCCCATCCCGACTATCGGCGGCTCTCCGCAACCTGACGGTGCACTCTCGAGGTTTTCCACCAGCACGGGTTCGATCTCCGGCACCCAGGAAAAGCGCGGGATGCTATAGGAGCCGAAATCGATGTCTTGGACTGCACCGCCTCTGAAATGCATCTCCTCGGTGAGGCAGTAGCCAAGTCCCATGATGACCGACCCTTCAATCTGGAGACGCGCTCCCTCGGGATTTATCACCGGCCCCATGTCGACAGCGCAGACGACCCGTTCGACCTTGATGCGGCTGTCTTTGTCCACCCTTATGCCGGCCATCGCGGCTACGTACGTTCCCAGATAGTCGAGACAGACCATTGCCCGGCCCTGTCCACTCGGCCCCTTGGCCGGCTTCCATCCGAATCTGGCTGCAGCTGCGTCGATCACCCGCAGCATTCTCTGATCCGCGAGATTCAGGCAGCGGAATTCCAAAGGATCCATTTCAGCCTTTGCCGCCATGATATCGATGTGGCTCTCGCGGCTGAAGATGTTGGTGTTGCTCCCCGGGCCTCGCCAGGCGCCGGTCGGGAAGGGATGCGGTCCGCCTCCACCGAACCCGCTGCCACGGGACGTCGTTCTCACATTCGGAACGTCGTAGATGTTCTGCGAACTCCTGTCCCCGGCAAAGAACACGTGATAGTCCCAAAAGGCAATGCGGTTTGATTTGTCCAGGCCGGAGCTTATCCTGACGACGGCTGCGGGCTGGAACGTGTCATAGAAGAATTCTTCTTCGCGACTCCACGTCACCTGGACCGGGTGCCCGGAAAGCTTTGAGAGTCGGGCAGCCTGTACCGCCTGTCCGACCTGGCTCTTTCCGCCGAAGCCGCCGCCGACAAAGGGCGTGATAACCCTGACCCTGTCATCACTTATCCCTATTGCCCGTGCAATTTCCGCATCTGCGCCGAAAGGCCTCTGGGTTCCGATCCACGCGGTCGCGGTGTCTCCCTCGACATGCACGACCGCGGTGTGGGTCTCGGTCGGGGCATGGGCGACATAGGGGGTGCGGTAGGTTTCCTCGAAAGTCACAACAGCCCGGCTGCGTCCTTCTTTCAGGTCTCCTTTCTCTTCGACCACGCTATCCCTGGCGGGGGTTTTGATGATGTATTCGTGTATGTTGCCGTCGTTGATCGTGGCTTCGGGCAGCTCATAGTCGGCTTTTATGAGAGCAATAGCTTTTTCCGCCACATCGGGAAGCGGATGGACCACGCCGACAAAGTCTTTTTCCTGCAGCACACGCGCACCCTTGATACGCTTCACTGCCGAGACATCGACCCGCTTGAGTTTGGCTCCGTGGGCAGGCGGGCGAAAGACTTTCCCGTAGAGCATTTCGGGCAGCCGGATATCTCCGGCAAACTGCGCTTTCCCTGTGACCTTGTCCTGGAAATCCGCCCGCGGCAGCGATTTTCCGCAAACCTGGAAAGCGGAGGCCGCTTTCAACGGCGGCTTCGTTTCCAGGTGCCTCTCGATCGTCTTTCCTTTCGCGAGGGAACCATAATCCACTTTGTTCCCTGGATTGTCCCGCTGGAAAACGAAACCGTTTTCGGCGATCAGGCGTTCAGCCGGCACTCTGAGATGCTCGGAAGCCAGCTGGATCAACACCTCTCGTGCCTCGGCGGCTGCGGCCCGCAAGGCCGGACCGAAGTACTTGATGCTGCGCGAGCCGTTGGTCCCAGGGTCCCAGGGGCACAGTTTCGTATCGCCCAATACCATGCTCACGGACTCATACGGGACTTCAAGCTCCTCGGCCAGCATCTGCGCCAGCGATGCCGTGATACCCTGTCCGAGCTCGACTTTGCCGGAGTAGCACGTGACCCGCCCATCTTCCGCAATTCTCAGATATGCATTGAAGTCTTCCGGGTAGCCCCGGCCGAACCCTTTAGGCGCCTGGCCGGAGAGGAAATCCTGTGCTGAAACCAGGATGTATAATCCCGGTCCCAGGATTTTGACGAACTCTCTTCTAGTCAGGAATCCCGCGTGCTCCGTCATGCCTCCCCTCCCTTCATTTCAGCAGCAGCTGCAAGGACCGCGCGTTCGACGCGCGAGTAGGATCCGCAGCGGCACAGGTTGTACTCCATGCTCTTGACGACCTGCTCGCGGCTGGGTGTGGGGTTTTTCAGAAGGAGGCTGTAGCTGTTTAGAATCATGCCGGGTGTACAGAATCCGCACTGCACCGCGCCATGTTCCATGAACGCTTTCTGCAGCGGGTGGAGGCGGCCGTTGAGGGCCAACCCTTCAATCGTGAGAACCCTTTTCCCCGCTACATTCTTCACCGGATAATTACAGGACCTGATCGCTTCATTGTTTACGATTACGGTGCAGGTGCCGCACTGGCTCTGTCCGCAGCCGTACTTCGCGCCGGTCAGTCCCAGATCGGTGCGCAGTACCCAGAGGAGAGCCCGCTCCCCGTCCGTCGTTACGGTCACGGGACGGTCATTGAGCGTAAACTGGATCTTCTGCTCCATTGTGTTTTCTCCTTCCTGGTCTGAGAGCGTTACTTGGACGTTCCGACATTATGCCACGAATCGGTCATTGACAAGCGACAGATGTTGGATACGATGGGCGGCGGCAACGGGCGGACGAAGCCATTGCCTGGTGCTGAGAACACGGCCCACAGCCTGTCAGGCGACAGCTTTACGGCTATAGCACTACGGAAATCCCCTGGTCGTGCAGGTATTCTTTTACCTGCCTGATGCTCAGGGTTCTGAAATGGAAAACGGACGCGGCCAACAGGATGCCTGCATTCCCCTTCGTCACGGCGTCAGCGAAATCCTGCAGTTTCCCGGCTCCCCCGGAAGCAACGACGGGGAGTTTCACCGCATCGGCTATAGCCCTGGTAAACTCCAAATCGTATCCTTCCTGGGTTCCGTCGCCATCCATGCTGGTGGGGAGGATGACACCGGCTCCGAGACGCTCGCATTCCTTCGCCCACTCGACGGCATCCTTCCCTGTGGGCTTCATGCCGCCTGAGACCACGAGCTCGAACCCGGACGACACTGCCTGGTTGCGACGGGCATCGATAGCCAGGGTAATGCATTCCGCGCCGAACTTCTTCGCTGCGTCGCTTATCAGTGAAGGATTCCTCACGGCGGCGCTGTTCATCGATACTTTGGAGGCGCCGGCCTCGAGCAGCATTTCGATGTCGGCCAACTCGGAAATGCCTCCTCCGACTGTCAGCGGAATGCTGATTACCGAGGACACATTGCGCACCCATTCAACACGGGTCTTTCTGTTTTCAACGGTTGCGGCGATATCCAGCATTGCGAGTTCATCGGCCCCCTCATGCTGGTAATAGGAAGCATTTCCCACCGGATCGCCGGCGTCTCTCAGATCAGTAAAACGAATTCCCTTCACGACGCGGCCGTTCTTCATGTCGAGGCACGGCATAATCCTGATCTGTCCCATAAAGTGCTCCTTCAGTTGCAATAAATCCAAACTTAACCTGCAGAGGCGGATATTGTCCACTGCGGGATCAACCTACTCGTAGCGAAGAGCTTCTATAGGATCGAGCAGTGCAGCTTTGCGCGCAGGCCAGACACCAAAGATGAGGCCGATTGCAATTGACACGGTCAAACCGGTCACAACGGCCCATAGCGGGATGACCGACGGAAGAGCCGGGACGAGAGCAACGACAACAAAGCTTATCAGGAGAGCTATTATGATGCCGAAGATACCCCCGACCCCTGTCAGAGTCATGGCCTCGAAAAGAAACTGCAGTACGATATCCCGTTTTGTGGCTCCTATCGCCTTTCGCACTCCGATCTCCCTGGTCCGTTCCGTCACCGAAACCAGCATTATGTTCATGACGCCGATTCCGCCGACGAGCAGCCCGACGCTGGAGATGGCTATCGCGATAACTCCTATACTCACCAGGATGGAATCGAGCTGCTGGATGACACGGTCTGCCGTCGTCAGATCGAAATCTCTCTCTTCACTCGGCTTGATTCCCCTCCTGTGGCGCAGCAGACTCTCGACTTCATCAAAAGCCATGTCTCGCTTCCCGGACTGCGCCTGGATGAACAGGATATGCCAGTCTTCCCACGGCATCATTTTGCGGAAAGTGGCGTGCGGTATGATCACAAAATTGTCCGAATCGCCGGACATCAACCCTCCCGACTTGCTCTTCTCGGTGACTCCTATAACCGTGAAGGGATGATCCCTTATCAGTATCCGTTTTCCTATCGGATCTGTATTTGAAAACATGGCTTCCGCGGAGTCGGGTCCTATCACGGCCACAGGTATCCGGTGCAACTCCTCCGACGCCGTGAAAAACCTGCCGTTTTCCACCTTTACGTTCGCCACATTTCCGTAATTCGAGGAGACGCCCATGAACTCCGCGCCGCGCAGCGTGCTTCCTTTATGCTGAATCGTTATCCGGCTCCTGGCCACCAGTCCTCTCCAGCTCACATCCTGCACCGAAGGGCAGTTTTCTTTTATCGCCAGCGCGTCCTCAACCTTGAGAGGCTTGCGCAGCATCTCCTCCCTCGAAGCGCGTCCCATCTGGACCCCGGTGTTGAGGTGGAAGGCAAAAATATTGTTGGCGCCCAGATCTTCTATCTGGGAAACAACGCTGTCCCTCATCCCGGTCAGAATGGATGCAATCACGATGACGACCGACACCCCGACCACAATTCCAAGGACGGTCAGAAACGACCGGAATTTGTGGGCGAGGAGTGTTTCCAACGCCATGCTGAGATTCTCACGATAGTCGATCATCTGTTCGCACCTTCGAGCGGAATACCGCTATTCTCTCATCAACGCGACGATAGGGTTAAGCTTCGAAGCTTTATGCGCAGGATACAGGCCGGATATGACGCCGATTCCGCCCGAAGTAAGAATGGCCATAATGATATAGCCGATGGTGATGTGCATGGGCACCGGAGTCACCGATTCGACTACCGCACTGAGCAGGTAGGCAAGCAGAATACCGATAACTCCCCCGATTGAAGCAAGAAGAGCCGATTCAACGAGGAATTGCAGCAGGATGTCGCTCCGTTTCGCACCGACGGCCTTGCGCGTTCCCACCTCCACCGTCCGCTCGGTGACGGTGACCAGCATGATATTCATGACCACGATCCCCCCGACGACCAGCGAAATGAGGGTGATCGGGGTAACGACCATGGCGATCGTTCCGGTGAGCTGGCCCACCATATCCTGAACGGCGCTGCTGGCAAGTATGTCGAAATCATCTTCCCGGTTGGGTTTCAGTTTGTGCCGCACCCGCAGTATCTGCCTGACCTCGTCCTGGGTCGCCTCAAGCATATCCCCCGACGGGGCCCTCACACGAAACTGAATAGATCTGCGCAGTCCATATTTCTTGAGAAATGTGGTGTAAGGAATATATATGTTGTTGTCCAGCGACTGCCCCATCATGTTGCCGTTCTGGACTTCCACTCCAACCACGGTGAAATTGTCGCCGCCGATTTTTATCGTTTTGCCGAGGGCATCCGCGGCGCCGAAGAGTTCTTCGCGCACCTGAGAACCGATGACGGCATAGTTGCGGGCGTGGGCGACATCAAAGCCCGAGATAAAGCGTCCCTCGGCAAGATCGAGGGTTTGAATCCTTGGCATATCCTCATTTACGCCGGAGATGGCGGCGTCATAGAAGGTCTGGTTTCCGCGCTTTGCATCGTCCGTCTGCCGGATCAACGGCGAAATGGCTTCACAGCTGTCACATTTATCCTCTACGGCGCGCATATCCTCCGGATAGATATTCTTATTGCGCTTGATCAGCTTCTCCCACTCCTCGGCGGAGACATTCACCCTGGCAAACCGCGAGACAATGAAGGTGTTACTTGCAAATGCGGAAGAGAGGCGCTCGGATACATATTCGCCAAGCCCCCCTATTGCGCCCCCTACGGTCACGACCGAGGCGACGCCGATGATGATGCCCAGCAGCGTGAGGAAAGAACGCAGCTTGTGCGTCCAGATTGAATCGACCGCAATCAGAAACGCTTCCCAGAGCGCCGCATACGAACGCCTGGTCCTCTTCTGCCCCTGGCCAGTCAACGCATCGAGTTTGGACAAGTCCATACCCACAGCTCACACTCCTTGTGCCGACTCTGACTAATACGTTCGACCACCGGGAAATGTTCTGACTTTGAGGCGCCTTCGATTGATTTATTACGAATTCGCCTTTCTCCCCGAACCTGCTGTCGCGCGTCTGCTGGACGAACTCTGTCTGGAGGGGATCTGAAGCCATTTGCCCGCTATAATCTTGCTCCGCGGGGTGAGGTTATTCTCTCTGCACAGCTCCGCAACCGTGACTCCATGCCGCGCCGCGATGCCCGACAGAGTGTCACCGCGGCGGATCCGGTAACGCCCGGAGGCGTCCGCCGTGAACCGGACTTTCACCGCCGGAAGTGAAGCCAGCTTTTCATGCTGCTCGGAATCGGTATCAATGGGTACCTTGAGCCGGAAGTCGGGGTAATTCGCCGGCGTCGTGCTCCCCCTAAGCGCCGGATTCAGCTTCTTCAGCTCGTCCACTGAAGTGCCGAGCACTTTCGCCGCCATCCGCAGATCGATCGGCTTGGAAACCGACACCTCATGGTACCTGAGCGGAGGATCGAGCTTGGTCGGAAGTCCGTATTTCTCCGGATTGCGCGCAAGTATCACGCTTGCCTGTATCAGCGGGACGTGATTCCTGGTTTCTTTCGGCACCTTTCGATTCAAATCGATCAGCTGCCAGAAGTCCTTCAACCCCGTCGTCTTGATCAGTCGCTGGACTCGCCCTTCTCCCCAGTTGTATGCAGCCAGCACCAGGTTCCAGTCCTTGAACATCGCGAACAGATCCTTGAGATATCGTGCCGCAGCCCGTGTCGATTTTTCGGGATCCGAACGCTCGTCCACGTCGCGGGTGACCTTCAGCCCATACCGTTTTGCCGTGGCTTCGCCAAACTGCCATATCCCCTTGGCCCTGGCTTTCGAATAAGCGTTGGTCTTGAAAAGGCTCTCAACCTGCGCAAGATACATCAAATCAAGGGGGATCGACTCCTCCTGAAAGACTTTTTCAATTATTGACAGGTACTTCCCCGAACGTATCAGCCCGTCGACAAAATGCTTTCGACCGCTGTTCAACCAGAAGTTCAGCGATTTCAGCACCATGTCGTTTATAGTGATCGGAATCCCGTATTTCGTCTTCGCGAGATCCGACACAAGGTCGTGCTGAAGGGATGTGTTGATCTGGATCGGTATGAGGTCAAGCTCATCAAGTTCGTCGACGACTGCACTCTCGGTCTCCTCGGCAATCTCAGATGCCACGAGCAGATACTGCGACTCGTCATCGGCAATGCGCGAAATCAGATCCTCGAAGAACCGGTCGAGAACAGGTGTGGTCTTGATGTCCCATTCTGACTTCAGTATCAGGTCGACGGCATGGTTGAAGGCCTTCCGCGCGCCGTCGGAATTCCCTGCCTTGATCAGATTGGACCCTTCCAGATACCTGGCCGTCGCTTCCCTCATGAGGTCCAGTATCGGTTTGGGTGTGGCCGGACTCTCCATAAACAAAGACGAGGCTTCGGCGGCGCCTGAAGACGAGGGATACGCTGCGGGAGCACCAACTAAGGTTATAGCAGCTAATAGGCCGCACACTGCTGCTGCCACATGAACGGTTTTCAACCTATTCATAGTCACCAGAGAGAGAAACGTGCAATCAGTATGCGGGGAAACCACTAAACGCGAACCGGTTTCCCCTGTTTCGAAAAGCTTCTTCCCGGATCAGGCGGGACGTGCCGCCCTACTTCCTGGGATTTTGCGCAGCCGGGCTGCTAAGTTGGCCCGACGTCATGAGCAACCTCGCTTCAGGCATCATTTCGAGGGCTTTCAAAACCTGGGAATCACCCTGGATCCCGATCCTGAATCCTTCCTGAAGACCGTAAGAAGAGATAAAGACTTCTTGTCGTATCCTTCTCTTTATGAAATCGACGTTCTTCTGAATGTCTTCATCGGTAAACTGGATGTTCTGATCACTAAGAAACGTCTTGAAATCGGCAAGTATCGGCTCGGTTATCTCCAGCGCCGGCAGCGGTTCGTCAGCCTTCCGCTGTGAGTCGCCGGTCTTGTCGCGAAGCCGGAAATTCTCAGCAGTCGGAACCTGGCCCGAAGTCAGCCGCCGTGCGTACTGGAAGAATACGTCTTTCGAACTCAGCAGGGCCTCAAAGCGGTTGAGTTCACGCATCGGCTCGATGATATCCGGAGTGATCCCCCCTCCGCCATACACCTTCCGCCCACTGTCAGTTGTGAAGATTTCGCGGGGTCCGACATCTTCAGGAGGCGCGATTTCTCCAATGTTCACGTAGAAGTACTCGAAAGTCGAGCCCGAGTAGTCCCGCTGAATCAGTCTGCCGCTCGGGGTGTAGTACTTCGCGGTAGTCAGGGCCATCCCGGTGTCGTTCTGCAGCGTATACACCGACTGCACCAACCCTTTTCCAAAACTCGTTTCGCCCACGATCAGGGCCCGATCATGATCCTGCAGAGCGCCTGCCACGATTTCTGAAGCGCTGGCGCTATGGCGATTGATCAGGACAACGGCGGGGAGTCTTATCCTGTTGCCCGTCGGCGCGGAGTAAGATCTGGCTGAACCATCGGCCCGGCCCTTGGTCGAAACGACCAGATCGTTGCGCGGCAGGAAGAAATCAGAAACCTCAATTGCCTGGTTGAGCAGCCCTCCAGGATTATCTCTCAAATCAAGGATAAGCCCCGTCAGCTTGCTCTCACCGATCGCATCGAGTTTCTTGCGCAATTCCTCGGATGTGGATTCGGAAAACCTGTCGATTTTCAGATACGCGATGCCGGGCCTCACTTCGAATGCATAAGGCACGGTAATAAGAGGGATCTCGTCGCGTTCCACCCTGAACTGAAGCGGTTCCCGCACATTCGGCCGCTCGACGGTGATATTGACGTACGTGCCTCTAGGACCCCGCAGATGATTTACCACTTCGTCCGACGTCCAGTCGTCGATCGGCTCACCTTCGATACGGGAAATCACATCGCCCGCTCTCAGGCCCCTGCGCTCGGCAGGAGAACCGATAGCAGGGGGTTCCACGATCACAACCCGCCCACGGTCCCGCAGAAGGGGCCGCACCCGTATCCCGAGACCGAAATACTTGCTGTGCTGCTCTTCGCGCAGCCGTGCGAATTCCTTCGGATCGAAAAAGCTCGAGTGCGGATCGAGCGTCCTCAGCATTCCCTTGATAGCTGTATAGACCAGCTTGTCCGGGCCAACCTTGTCTACATAAGTCTGCTGAATTATGTCGACCGCTTCAGTGAAGTTCGCCAGAAATTCGTTGGATGAAGTCTGGCCGCCTGATCCCGATTTGGCGGCTGCATTGCCGCCAAGTAAGCCTCCCATCACGGAGGACAAAAGGATCACCAGTGTCAGTAAAACTGCAAATCTATGTTTCATAAAGGGTTGGCTCCAGTGGTACCACTTGCCGGGAGAGTATAGCATGGCTCCCGCGGGAGAGACAAGATTTTGAATGTAGAGGACCCATACCGCCTCCTCAGACTAAGCGGTAATTGTAGCTTTTCGGGGACCGTTTCTGAAGGGGCCGAAGCAGAAACGCCGGTCCCCGAGCGGCTCGGGGCCATTCTTGACTTCCGACAGCCCCTAATCTAGACTTGAACCACGCTATCAACATTAGCTGAGAAAGCAGGTGGTTGCTATGGGCTCGCTAGGGATGCAGGAAATCGTAATCATCTTTGTTCTTGCACTACTCATTTTTGGGCCGAGAAAGCTTCCGGAACTCGGGAAAACCCTGGGGAAGGGGCTGGCCGAATTCAAGAAAGCCTCCAATGAGCTCAAGCAGACGTGGGAAGACGAAGTGCGGATGGACAAAGAAAAGGAAGCAATGGCTGAAATTTTCAAGGACAGCACCGTAACCACGTCAGAAGTTCTCGGGGACGTCAACGACCCATCAGGATCAAAAGAAAACTAAATGAGTCAAGCAGTCAAGGAATTTGCGGCTGACGGCGATGCCTCGGAATTGCAGGATGAATCCGGCAAAATGTCTTTTCTCGAGCACCTCGATGAACTTCGCAGGCGCTTGCTCCACATTGCACTTTACGTGGCAGTCGGATTCCTGGTCTGCTGGTTCTTCCATCGCCAGATATACGATTTTCTGGCACTTCCGATAACCACACTACTGCCGCCCGGCAAGAAGCTCGCTTTCACGAATGTCACCAATGTGTTTACGCTCTATATGAAGGTGGCCATGCTGGCAGGCTTCTTCTTGACGCTCCCGTTTACCTTGTACGAGGTGTGGAAGTTCATAGCACCGGGACTCTACCAGAAGGAAAAACGCTATGTAATCCCCTTCCTGATGAGCTCGCTCTTCCTTTTCCTTTCGGGGGCGGCATTTTGCTATTACATAGTGCTTCCTGCCATGTTCAAGTTTCTCCTCGATCTGGGTGCATCGTTTGAACCCGTCATCAAGATAGATGAGTATCTCGACCTGACGAATATGATGCTTCTCGGCTTCGGCCTGATGTTCGAGATGCCGGTAGTGATAGCCTTCCTTTCGATTTTCGGCATGGTTTCTGCGGGTTTCCTGTGGAAGAAGTCCAAGTATGCCATGATCGGCATTGTCGTTCTGGCCGCCGTACTTTCGCCGACCGGCGACGCCCTGAACCTGATGATGTGGGCTGCCCCGATGATGCTGCTTTACGTCATAAGTATCGGGGTCGCGGCAATTTTCGGATGGCGGCGCAAAAAGAAGGAAAAGGCCTGATTCGCTTCAATACCACCGGACAGCTAAGGACGCCGGCCGTGCGCCCCGAGCTGTCCGGCGAAATGCTCCTCGAGCGCCATGAACAACTCATCGGCCGTACTGGAAGAATGCAAACGTGCCCGTAGATGCGCGCTGCCGGGAAATCCTTTGGACAGGCAGCCGCCGAGTTTCTTCATTTTGCCCAGCGCAACCGGCGGCGGCAATCTGTCGTTCACCTTCCTCAGGAAGGCGGTCATAAACTCCGCCCGGTCACTCAGACTCGCCTGCTTGACTTCCGTCCCGTTCAGATAATCCCAGCACTGCCTGATCAGCCATGGATTCGTCAGCACTCCACGTCCCAGCATTACACCGTCGACACCTGTTTCACGAAACATCCTGTCGGCGTCCTGCGGCGCAAGGACGTCTCCGTTGCCAATGATCGGAATCCGGGCATGTCTTTTTACCCGGGCGATAATGCTCCAGTCAGACCGCCCGGAGAACATGTCGCAGCGGGCCCTGCCGTGGATTGTCAGAGCTTCCACTCCGGATGCTTCTGCCAGCTTCAACACCTCGATCGCGTTGATCGTATTCCGGTCCCATCCCGAACGTATCTTGACCGTCAGCGGTTTCGCAGTCGCAGCCCGCACCGCTTTGAAGATTTTCTCGAGCAGGGGAAGATCGCGCAGCAGATTGCTTCCGCCGCCCTGCCGTACTACCTTCTTCACCGGGCAGCCGACATTGATGTCGATGATGTCCGCTCCCATGGCCTCGACCATCCTGGCCGATTCCGCCATTCGGACCGGATCGCGGCCGAAGATCTGGATCGAGATGGGACGTTCCATCTCCTCGAAATGGGTCAGATGATCGGCGTTCCCGGGATTCCGCGTCATCCCCTCCGTGCTCACGAGCTCCGAGACAACCAGCCCGCATCCTCCAAGGCTTTTTATCGCCTGCCGAAAGAGAGAATCCGTGTGGCCGGCAACCGGGGCGAGCACAAGAGGCGGGTCAATTACAACGTCGCGAATTTTAAACATCTCAAAATCTCTGCAATTTGTGTAATCTGTCTTATGAGAAACAGATTATACCAACCGAGACCGATTAAATGATCTATCCACCCGGAAAAGGAAAATCAGGCCCATTCCTGATGCAGCTCTGGCGCGATTACCTGGAACAGTATGCAGACCGGGAGGGAGACGTGGAGGCTCAGACGGTCGTGGCTGCAAACCACGCCGTCGAAATTTTGACCTCACTGAGCCGGACGCTGGACCGTCACGACCGCTACAGCAAGCTTATCGATCAGCGCCACCTGATCTTCAGGGAAGGCAGCCGCCGGGCGCGGAATCATGAGGACCGGATCCTCAACGCCACTTTTTCCATCTACAACAGTCTCAACACCCTCAGTCATCAGTTCACGGAAGGGAATCCGGAGTCTTCCGCCCTGATCGCCAAGGTGGACGAACAGGTGCACCTGAGTACGAAATCAGGGAAGCCCATCGAGATGTCGGCCGGCGCGCTGCGCGCATGCTTCCCTCTTCTCGGGCTCATCAGCATCGCGCTCGATCAGAACCAGGTGATGACCGGGGCGATAAGGCAGTTGGAACAACGGTTTGCGGCAGGATCCGCGGCGGCGGCAACAGAATGGGAGCACCTGCTCAACGCTTTATACCGCATTGTCGAGATACTGCAGATCGTCGCTTTGTTGACCGACTCGGAGCTGGCGGACCAGATCAACCAGATCGCGACGCGCTTCAAGGAAGAGGATCAGACCAGGGATCCGGCGCTGAAAGTCCGCAACGGCTTCTGCCGCCTTTTCGAACTGGGGCATCTTCTCGTGACCCACGTCGACGCTATAGCCGGTGCGTGAGTCCGGGACGACCGGCAAGGCCGGCCGTCCCTGGCAGACGGACTACGCCTGTTTGGGGGCTGCTTCGAATCTCTTCTGCGCAACCGACCAGTCGATCGCCTTGAAGAAGGCTTCGATGTAGTCGGGCCTCTTCAGCCCGTAATCGGTCATAAAGGCGTGTTCAAAAACATCCATTATGAGGATTGGAACCGCACCTGCGAGGTGTCCCGTATCGTGTTCATTGATCCACGTGTTGAACAGCTGTTTGCCGACCTGATCATAGTAAAGGACGGCCCAGCCGATGCCACGGATCGTACCTACCGCCTTGAACATCTTCACCCAGTTGTCGAACGACCCGAAATCCTGGTTGATCTTCGCCTGGAGAGAAGCCCCTTTGTCGGGCGCCATGCCTCCCTTGACCATATTTCCGAAATACAGTTCGTGAAGTCTCATACCGTCGAACTCCCAGCCGAACCGGCGCTTGAGCTCACCAAACTGGGGGGTCCCGATCTTCCCCTGCTTCTCCATCTCGGCGAACTCTTCCAGCAACTTGTTGGTATTGGTTACATAGCCGTTGTAGAGCGTGAAATGATTTGTCAGCAGCTGGTTACTGAAACCCTCGGAGCCGAGCAGTCTTTCGAAATTCATTGCCTGATACGCCATGATATCCCTCCTGTTTTACAGCACTTCACCTGAATTCTGAAAAGCTTGATCCTACCCCCGGCCGTCGTGATAAGGCCGGTCCTTGACCCGTAGTGCTAGAAGTGTAGGACGAAATCAGGAGTTCGACCAGATGTCCCGCAAAATTTCTGCCTTGTGCTGCAGAACTCTGCACCGGAAAGCCATCGGCCGGCGGGAATCATAAGAGTCTCTTATAGTCTTGATCGTCCGGAAAGAAAAGGTTAGTCTTCCATCTCCCTGATTTAGCATGGGCTATTGGAGATTGTATGGTGAACATCAAATTATCGAATCGCGCTCGTAATACTCCTCCGTCACCGATCCGCAAGCTTGCCCATCTTGCGAACAACGCCAGGAGGTCAGGGACCCATGTTTACGCGCTGAACATCGGCCAGCCCGACATCGAGTCTCCGCAGGAATTCTTCGACGGCCTGAATCTATTCAAGCAGAAGATTGTTGCTTACGATCAGTCCCAGGGTAATGAGAACCTGTGCAAAGCCTGGTCGAGGTACGTGAACAGAACACTGCAGGTACAGACAAGCCCTGAGCAGTTCCTCATTACAATGGGCGCCAGTGAAGCACTGGTATTCCTGTTCATGACCTGCTGCGACCCCGGAGACGAAGTCATTATCTTTGACCCCACCTACGCAAATTACCTCGGTTTTGCGGCGGTGGCCGGCGTCACCCTCGTGCCGATCCTCAGCAACATGGAAGACAACTTCGCGCTCCCTGCGAAAAACGTGATAGAGCAGAAGATCACCAACCGCACGAGAGCGATCCTGCTGTGCAGCCCGAATAATCCGACGGGAACGGTCTACGGACGGGGAGAATTGCAGTTCGTGCTCGACCTGTGCGAGGAACATAACATCTTTCTTATCGTGGACGAGACTTATCGCGAGTTCGTCTACGATGAGCTCGAACCTTTGTCGATCTTACACCTGGCACCGAACAACCGCCGGGTGATTGTCGTCGACAGTCTCTCCAAGCGCTTCAGCCTTTGCGGCGCCCGGATAGGATGCCTGCTGACATCCAATGAAGAGGTTTTGTCGACAGCGCTTCACATTGCCCAGGCGCGTCTGGCGGCTCCGACTATCGACCAGTTTGCGTCTGCACACATGCTGTACAACATCAAGGACGACTATCTGGAAAATGCGAGAAATGAGTTTCAGGCGCGCCGTGATGCCCTCTACTATGCTTTGAGAGAGATCCCCAACGTGACGGTGCACAGACCAAAGGGTGCATTCTACACGATCGCGCAGCTCCCTGTGGACAACGCCGAAGCGTTTGCCACGTACCTGCTGTCTCAGTTCTCCTGCGGCGGAAAAACGACCTTTATTGCGCCGGCAGCCGGTTTCTACATGCAGAATTCCCAGGGAACGAAGAAAGCCCGGTTCGCTTTCGTCCTGAAGAAGAGCGAAATCGAGGCAGCGATCGAGGTGCTTGCCGCAGGCCTTCTGCAATATCTCCGCCAGCAACCGTAATCTGAACAGAATCCCAGACAGGACTGGTGGCTGAAAACCTGGCGTGGCACTGCCGGAGAGGCGTCACGAGCGTGCTTAACGAGAGAGGAGGCGTTTTAAATGGCCGATGTTATCACTCATGACCTGGTGATTTTCGGTGCAGGTCTGGCAGGGCTGCGGGCAGCGATAGAAGCCTCGCGCGTCTCGCGTGGAAAGATCGACATCGCCATAGTATCCAAGAACCATCTGATGCGCGCCCATTCGGTCGCCGCCGAAGGAGGTACGTCTGCCTGCATGCGCCCGGAAGACGGCGACAGCGTCGAGCTTCATGCCTGGGACACCATTAAAGGAAGCGATTTTCTGGCGGACCAGGACGCGGTCGAACTCTTTGTCCGGACGATCCCCCGCGAGATAGTGCAGCTGGATCACTGGGGCATTCCATGGTCGCGCCGGGAGGACGGCCGTATAGCACAGCGTCCGTTCGGCGGGCACAGCTATCCGCGAGCCGTGCTGGCGCAGGACAAGACCGGCTTCTTCGAAATGCAGACGCTTTACGACACCCTTCTTCAGTACAAGAGCGTCCGGCATTACAACGAGCACTTCGTCACTTCGATCCTGGTGGAAAATGAAAGCTTCTGCGGAGTGACCGCGCTGAACATGAGCACGGGAGCCTTCGAAGTGATCCGGGCCAAATCGATGATCATTGCGAGCGGAGGCGCGGGAACCCTTTTCGGATTCACCACGTACTCCCAGACCGTCACCGGCGACGGCATGGCACTGGCATACCGGGCGGGCCTGCCGCTGGAGGACATGGAGTTCCTCCAATTCCACCCGACCGGCCTTGTTCCTTCGGGAATCCTGATGACCGAAGCGTGCCGCGGTGAAGGGGGACACCTGATCAACAGTCGCGGCGAACGGTTCATGCACAAGTATGCTCCCGAAAAACTGGAACTGGCCCCAAGAGACGTGATTTCGCGATCGGAGATGACCGAGATAGAAGAGGGACGCGGTTTCACCGGTCCGAACGGGCTCGACTACATCCACCTGGATCTCCGGCACCTCGGCGCGGACAGGATCAATGCGCAACTTCCGCTCATTCGAGAGATCTGCATCGATTACAACGACATTGATCCGATCAATGATCCTATTCCCTGCCGTCCCGTAGCGCACTACTCCATGGGAGGTATCGAAACCGACATTCACGGAGCCACCCGAATCAAGGGAGTCTGGGCGGCCGGCGAAGCGGGATGCGTAAGCGTTCACGGCGCCAACCGGCTCGGCGCCAATTCTACTGCCGAGTGCCTTGTCTGGGGAGGGATAACCGGGGCGCAGGCCGCCGCATACTGCAGCGAAATCCCTGCTCCCGCACCGGTCCCCGAAGACCGGGTTGAGGCCGAAAAGAAGAGAATATTCGACGATCTGCTCGCGAGACGCGGATCGGAGAACCTGTACGAGATACGGCGCGAGTTGCGTACATGCATGGATGTCAGCGTGGGAGTGTTCAGAAACGGCAGTGATCTGAACGAAGGACTCGAAAAGATCAAGTCGCTCAGGAAGAGATATGCCGATATCAACATCGGCGATCCGAGCACCGTATACAACACCAACCTTTATCACGCGCTCGAAACCGGAAACCTGCTCGACCTCGCCGAGGTCCTGGTAACCGGCGCGCTGCAGCGAACCGAGTCACGGGGCGCTCATGCCCGCCGCGACTATCCCGAGCGCAACGATGCGGAATGGCTGAAGCACACGCTCGCTTTCTTCAGCGAAGAGGGGCCACGGCTGGAGTACAAGCCGGTAACGATGACAACCTGGCATCCTGTAGAAAGGAAATACTGATTCCAGGCATGAGAAGGAGTACCTATGAAAAACCGCCTCAATAACAGACTGGGCTTGGGGGGATGGCTCGGAGGCGGACGCTACGGCGTTGACCGGTATGCGTACGCGTTCCATCGCCTGACCGGACTGGGCATCCTGGCCTATTTCATAATGCACATCTTCGTTACCGGAATGCGCGTTGGAGGCCAGGAGGAATGGGAGCGCACGATGGCGTTTTTCAACGCCCCTGTTTTCAAGGCCGGAGAATTCCTGGTTTTTCTCGCCTTCATCTTTCACGCCGTCAACGGTATCCGCCTCGTCATCGTCGAACTCGCCTGCGGCATCGGCCGACCTCACGTACCGGCGTACCCGTATACCAATTCGACGATGCGCCAGAGACCGTTCGTGGTGGCCGTCATGATCCTCGCCGCGCTGCTCATGATAACCGGCGGCGTCGACTTTTATTTCATGCTCAATTAGGAGGGAGTCATGCGCGAATCGAGGCTGTGGTTCTGGCACATTCTCTCTGCCATAGTCATTGTCTTTCTGCTCGGCGCCCACATGGGCACCATGCATATGAACACGATTCTTAACTCGCTGGGACTCGGATCAGCAGATCCGGTCGACTCGGTCGAAGTATTCCGCCGAAGCGCCAGCCCCGTCTTTCTGGTCGCCTACATCGTGCTGCTCGGCTCCGCGTTGTTTCACGGCCTGTACGGCCTGAGGAGCATGTTGTTTGAGCTGTCACTGTCGAAATCTGTGGAGAAAACAATTGGTGGTCTTTGCGCCTTCGCCGGATTTGCCCTGTTTGGATATGGAACCTATGTCGCCATCGTCGTGTACCGGATGCACGGAGTGCAGCCATGAGTGATTCAAAGGCAGCACCCACCGTCGTCTTCGAAGTGCTGCGCTTCCATCCGGAAAAGGACAAGGCGCCCTATCTGCAGCAGTACTCTGTTCCGGTCACAAGGGGCATGACTGTGCTCGAAGGCCTGACCTGGATCAAAGAACACATCGACAGTACTCTGGTATGGCGCTCTTCATGCCGGATGGGGATATGCGGCTCCTGCGGCATGTTCATCAACGGTGTTCCCAGGCTCGCATGCAACAACCAGATCTCCCACTTGCACTCCGACAGGATCTCGGTCAAGCCTCTGCCGAACTTCGAAATCATCCGCGACCTCGTTCCGGATCTGGAAAGCCTGTTCGACAGGCATCGCTCGGTAAAGCCTTACCTGATCAGGAAAGATTCCCACGAGCAGCATCATCCGGTGGGCGAGTATTTTCAGTCGCATCAGGAACTGATCAATTACATCCAGTTTGCCTACTGCATCAAATGCGGTCTCTGCCTTGCCGCCTGTCCCACCGCGGCCACATCGGACAAGTTCATTGGACCGCAAAGCCTCACCCAGGCCTGGCGCTACACGATAGATTCGCGGGATGAAGGAGCGGGAGAGCGCGCGGAGCAGCTGTATTCAAGTCATGGAGTCTATCGCTGCCATTTTGCCGGCACGTGTTCACAGGTATGCCCGAAGGGAGTGGATCCCGCACTCGCGATACAGCTGGCCAAGAAGGAGGCTTTCGTCCGCGCCTTCGGTATCCGCAAGCAGCGGCGGGCCGCACGCGTCGCGCCGCCGGTGGAAAACTGGGTGAGAAACCGCGACATTCCCGCGCCTCCGACCCCGACGATAGAAAAATCCCGGGCATAGGAAGCGAGAGCCGCGGCGGCACGTAAACCAGCGGCTTTTTTCCATTCCATCCGAAGCCGGACCGGTTTACCCTCAAGGCGGGAACTGCATACATGAAACATGTCACGATGTACACCGACGGCGGCTGTCTCAATAATCCCGGCCCGGGAGGCTATGGAGTCGTGCTCATCTACAACTCCCACCGCAGGGAACTCTCAGGCGGATTCCGCCTGACGACGAACAACCGTATGGAGATCTACGCCGCAATTGCCGGACTCGAAGCCCTGAAAGAGCCCTGCCGCGTAACGCTCTTCAGCGATTCCCAATACGTGGTCAATGCGATCGAAAAAGGATGGGCTCGAAAATGGCGTACTCGAAACTGGAGGCGCCCCGACGGTGCAAAGGCCCTCAATCCGGATCTCTGGGAAAGGCTGCTGAAGCTGTGCGAGATTCACGAAGTGGAGTTCCGCTGGATTCGGGGACACGCGGGGCAGGAAGAAAATGAGCGCTGCGATGAGCTTGCCAAGGCGGCGGCGCTGCAGCCGGGCCAGCCGGTTGATCCGGGTTACGGAAAGGACCTTCCGCTGGACTAGTCGCGATGCGCAAGGAAGCGATTGCCGTACAGCCGGCGCCAGTTTTCTGATACCGCTTCGAGCACTTCCTCCTCACTTTTCCCTTTCAGTTCCGCTATCGCTTTCACGGCAATCAGCGCATTGGCAGGCTCGTTTCGCTCCTTGGAAACCGGACCGAGCACGGGACTGTCAGTTTCTATCAAAAGGCTCGTCAGCGGCAGTCTTCGTACGAGCTTCTGCTTCTGCTCCGAGCGCACGACCGAGGGAGGTATGGAAAAGAAAAACCCTGCTTCGACTGCCGGCAACGCCGCCGAAACCTTGCCGTCAAAGGCATGAAGCTGTACCCGGCGGGATCCGTTCTCCAGCAGGAAGGCGACCGCATGCCGCCCGGCGGACCGGGAGTGAACGTTGAGCACAAGCTCAAGCTCACTTCCCAACTCGATGAAGCCGCGAAAGATCTCCCGCTGCAATTCCTTCCCGGGCTCATCTTTGACCATCCAGTAATCGAGCCCCACTTCTCCGATGGCGGCGAGCCGGTCCTTGTTGTTCCGGATCAGCTCGCGCATACGCCCGGCCGACTCGAGATCCAGGTGAGTCGGATACAGTCCCGCCGCAGGAAGAATCATCGGATAAGAGACCGCCAGTTGCAGGTTCTTTTCGGCGTCTTCCAGAGTTTCGCCCACTGCGATAACGGCCTCGACTCCCGCAGCTTTTGCCCGTTCAAGCACCTGTGCGCGGTCCGAGTCGAACACAGGGTCACATAAATGCGCGTGCGTATCGACCAGCAGATTCATACCGTGTTGCTACCGATGTTTGCCCTGGTTGAATTTGGCCATAAGGTCCTGAAGAGACGCAGGTTTTTTCTGCTTCGGCGCCGGGGCGGACTTCTTTTCTCCCTTGGACGTGGACTGTCTGGTCGGACGCCCGGCTGATCTCATCGTCAGCGAGATGCGTTTCAGCGCCTCGTTTACCTCGAGCACCCGGACCTTGACGATCTGGCCCACCTTCACGACCTTCTTGGGATCATCCACGAACCGGTCCGCAATCTGAGACACATGCACAAGCCCGTCCTGGTGTACCCCGATATCCACAAACGCGCCGAAATTGGCTACGTTCGTGACGACGCCTTCAAGCTCCATTCCTACCACGAGGTCCTTTATCTCTTTGACATCTTCCTTGAACGTTGCATAGCGGAATTCAGCTCGCGGGTCGCGTCCCGGCTTCTCGAGCTCTGCAAGTATGTCGCGCAGCGTCGGCTCTCCGATCTCACCGGTGATGTAGTTCCTCAGGTCGATGGTGCTGAACTTCGCCGGATTTTCCGTGACCTTGTCCAGCGGAATCCCAAGATCGCCGGCCATCTTCTCCACTATGAAGTAGCTCTCCGGATGCACGGCGGTATTATCCAGAGGATTATCTCCGCCGCGTATCCTCAGGAACCCTGCGGCCTGTTCAAAAGTCTTGGGACCGAATTTCGGTACGTTGAGCACTTCCCTCCTGTTGCGGAATGCTCCATGTTCGTTACGGTACGCGACCACATTCCGGGCGGTGGCCGACGAAAGGCCGGCAACAAAGCTCAGCAGTTCCTTCGATGCAAGGTTCAGATCGACGCCGACGTAGTTGACGCAGCTCTCGACCGTGTCGTCGAGCTTCTCCCTGAGCATCTTCTGGTCGACATCATGCTGATACTGGCCCACTCCAATCGATTTGGGATCAATCTTTACCAGTTCTGCGAGCGGATCCTGCAGCCGCCGGGCGATACTGATGGCGCCGCGGGCAGTCAGATCGAGATCGGGGAACTCCTCGATAGCCACTTCGCTTGCGGAATAGACCGAAGCGCCCGCTTCGCTCACCATCACCTTCACGGGCTTCTGCTCGAGTTGGGTCAGGACTTCGCTTACGAAGGCATCAGTCTCTCGTCCCGCTGTTCCATTCCCGATTGCGATCAATTCAATGCCGTACTTCAGTATCAGGTTTTTCAACGTCTCGGCGGCCTGTGCGCGTTCTCCGTCCGACTTGTGCGGCTGAATTGTCTGGTACTCCAGGAGCTTACCGGTCCTGTCGACGGCCGCGACTTTGCAGCCTGTCCGGAAGCCGGGATCTATCCCGAGTGTCGGCTTCATGCCGGCGGGGCTGGCGAGCAGCACTTCGCGAAGGTTCGCTTCGAAGGTTCTGACCGACTCGCGGTCGGCGGCGATCTTCTTCTCGAGCCTGACTTCACCGATAAGCGTGGTTCTCATGAGCCGCTCGAAAGCATCGGCGACCATTGTCTTGTAAAAGGCCGCAACTCGCGGTTCGGAAGTGTGGATCTCCTTCGATTCAAGATAGGAGGACACGACAACAGGATCGAACTCGATCGTGAACGTCAATACACCCTCAGTCTCTCCGCGCCGGAGTGCAAGCATATTGTGCGGAGCGATGTCCTTGACCTTCACCTTGTACTCGCGATACATCTCGAATTTAGTCGTTCCTTCCGGGTATTCCTCTTTGATTCGCGAGGTGAAGAATCCTTCGTTCATCATGTATTCGCGCAGGTGCTGGCGCAGCTCGGCTTTTTCAGAGACCTCTTCGGCCAGAATGTCGGATGCGCCCTGGAGGGCTTCGGCGGCGCTTGCGACCTTCAGCTCTTCCGAGACGTATTTCGCGGCTTCAGCCTCAATGTCGGCCGCAGTCGCGTCCGGCACGTTGAGGCTCTTGATGAATTCGGCCAGTGGCTCCAGCCCTTTTTCTTTGGCTACAGTCGCGCGCGTGCGCCGTTTTGGTTTGAACGGAAGGTAGAGATCTTCGAGTTCCGTCTTCTGAAGGCATGCTTCGATCTTAGCCTTGAGTTCGTCCGTGAGTTTACCCTGCTCTTCGATGGACTTGAGGATTGCGGATTTCCGCTCTTCCAGTTCCGTGAGATAGGTGTGTCGTTCAAGGAGGGTGCGGAGCTGCACCTCGTTCATCTCTCCTGTCCTCTCCTTGCGATAGCGGGCGATAAACGGAACGGTGCCGCCTTCGGCAAAGAGAGCCAGGGCGTTTTCGATCTGAGAGGGAGCAAGTGAGAGTTCCTGAGCAAGCAGTTGCGGAATATCCATACGTATCAATCCGTCAAAACAATTGTTGATGATGTCCAAAACCTGTCACATGACACCGGAACATTTTGAACAGATAGCCATGACATTACCAGCTTCCATTTTTATGATTTTTGTGAATTGTAGATGCGCGCGATCTGTGGCCCGGCGATCGCCCAGGCGGCGATGGTCATGCCGTCCCAAATAGTTCCATCACTGATACTTGCATCGATTTCCTGAGCGGTGAGCCGGACGAGCTCAAAGCTTTCGGTTTCGTCGGGGCGCGCGCCGACATACCGGAGGCTGCGTGCTACGTAAACATGGCAGATCTCATCGAGGAGGCCGTTACAGGGATTGAAGCTCCCGGCATGATCGAGCTGGGCCGGCACGTACCCGGTTTCCTCCGCCAGTTCGTTGACTGCCGTTTCCTCGTGAGTTGAATCGCCTTTCAGTCCACCGCACGGAAACTCAATGCTGTCGCGTTTCCCGGTATAGCGGTACTGACGTACAAGGAGCAGCCTGCCGTCATCGCCGATCGGAACGACCATCGATGAACCGTTGGTAAGGACGTAGTGGAATTCCCCCCGCTTCCCTGAAGGGAGCTCAACCTCGTCGAGGCAATACTTCCACCAGGGATTTCCGAACATGATCTTCCGGGATATTTGCTTGTAAGGCTTCATTTCTTTGCTCCCGATGCGTGCAATCCTCGCAATCTGTGGCTACAATGCAATCCCATAATGAAACCAGGATCCGGCGAAGTACAGGCTTTGTTGAAGAGGGTCTCTCGCTCGTTCTACCTCACGCTGCATATTCTGCCGGGATCGATCAGGGCGCCGCTGAGCCTTGCGTATCTGCTGGCGCGCGCAACCGATACGATAGCAGACACGGCACTGGTTGAGGTTGCCCGCAGGCGCGAAGTGCTGACACGTCTGAGAGGGAAGATACGTGACGCCTCTCTGGGAAAGGAAGTGAGGGTTGCCGATGACGGGAATGCCTTCCAGGCCTCAGGCGGAACCGAGGCTGAAGGGGAGCTCCTGCGGCGCCTGCAGGACGTGTTCGATGCGCTCATGCTGCTTCCTTCTGAAGATCGCATCCGGATCAGCAGACTACTCGATACGATAACGGCGGGACAGGAAAATGATCTGGAGAAGTTCGGCAATGCGTCTCCAGACTGCATCGTTGCCTTCCAGAGCGATGAAGATCTGGACAGGTATACCTATCAGGTAGCGGGATGCGTCGGCGAGTTCTGGACCGAGATGTGCTGCGTTCATGTGTTTCCGCGGGCCGGGCTCGACCGGAAACGACTGATGGCCGACGCGGTCAGGTTCGGCAAGGGCCTGCAACTGGTCAACATCCTGCGGGACCTGCCGAAGGACCTTCGAGCCGGCAGGTGCTACCTGCCCGAGCAGCGGCTTTCACAACACGATCTGTCACCACAGGATTTGATTGATGCTTCGGCAATCCTGAGATTGCGGCCGCTGTACGACAGCTACCTGGATACGGCGGAAGATCATCTCGCCGCCGGCTGGCGGTACACGGCATCTCTCCCATTCCGCCATGTCCGCATCCGCCTGGCCTGCGCCTGGCCGATTCTGATCGGGATGCGGACGCTCGAGCTGCTCCGCCACCTCAACGTGCTTGACGCCAGTGTGCAGATAAAGGTCAGCCGTGCCGAGATCCGGCGCATCATGCTCCGCTCCGCGCTCCTCTATCCGGCCCCGCCTGCGTGGGCCCGGCTCGGCAAGACGGCGAATCATGAGGCAGAGACATCTCTGCGTGAATAGACGCGTACGTGATTGCCACTCAGATCTGCTATCAGGAGACGGCCCTGGTGAACCAGCATTCCACGGGCGTCGTAGTCCAGCAGTACACGATCAATTTCAACTCCATCCTCTGTCAGAAGGATGAGCGCCTTGGGCGACGTAATTTGCACGACAGCCAGCACGCCGTCGTCAAACTGCGCTACCGATTCGGGAAACACGAACATGCCTCGGCCCGGGCCGCAGCGCCCTGCCTGTCCTACGACAATGCCTTGTTGATTCAAACGCTGGATCCGGTGATTGCCATGATCAACCGCCCAGATATCGCCATTCCGGTTCGCGCTGCCCAGCATTTTCGGATATCTGAACTCGCCGGATCCTGCCCCAAAACCTCCACACAGGGTTCCGTTTCTGCCTGAACTCCCATACGACAGAATCCTGTGATTGCCGGTATCGGCAACCAGAATGGATCCTCCGGCACCGCGGCATAAACCGTGAGGGTAACAGAGCGGGTCGTTTCCTGCGCCTGGCGTATCCGCAACCCGCACCGTCCGGGTCTCCGGATCGTAGACCTTGATGCTGTGCCGGGACGTTTCGGAAACCCAGATAGCTCCGTTGTCATCGACTACGACTCCAAATGGTGTTGTAAAGCCCTCGAAGCCGGGGACGTTTTCTGCCAATCTGCACTTGATGTTCCCCTGCGCATCCAGCTGCAGTACGGTGCCCTCCCTGAACAACGTGACCAGGATTCCTCCATCACGGGAATGCGTGAGACATGCCGGCCCCACCGGGGTTGGCTGCCGAGGATTGCCAAGAAGAATCCGATCTGTCTCCCTGATTTGATTGGATCCGTGCCCGGCATGAGCGATAAGGGGACGGGCTACCCAGTGATGTGACGACACCGCACCTTCGGCGGTGGATAGAGAATAGACTTTTCCGCATGGGGGAAGGAGGCCAGACCATCGAGATAAAACATCCATGGCCTTCATCAGGAGCATCTCGACCTCCAGGATCTTCTCTTTTTGATGCGGTCTGCCGATATCCTCAACGACACGGGAGTGAATTGAATCCCCCAGACAACGGGCCAATCGTACGAAGCTGTCCGCCAGCGGCCGCGTAACTTCCTCGAGCAGCTCACGGCTGCGGGCGAACGTCTCATCATTCCGCGCCTGCGGCCAGACGTATTGAAGCAGGCGCAGGTTGAGAAACCCTAGAAACAGCTTGTGCATGGAACCGTGAATATCGGGGACGGGCTCGAAGAAGGCTTTTCGGAGATCAGACAGTTGTTCGTCAAAAAATCTCAAATTGCCGTCCTCACAGACCACTTCTTTCACAATCCTGCGGCTGATTTGCTCCAGACGTTCGGCGAGTTCCTGAAGATATTCGACAGCTGCGGGACGGACCGCATCCGAAAGATGTTGCCCGATTCCCTGAGTGCTCCTCAGCAAAACCGGAGCCGTACAGGAAGCATTGTCAGTGGAGAAATCCGGCTTAATCCTGCGTCTTTGTTCCAGGTGATCCTCACTCCGGATCCAGATTTCACTGCAATGCATTCCCGCGGATATCGGAATTCCTTCAATTCGGGTACTAAGCCAGGAACGGTTCGATGCGTCGTAATAGCTCAGCACCGCATCCGTTTTGTTCCAACTCAGCAACCCGTCTGCATCGGCGCAAATCCACTCACCTCCGCTGGGTATGTCAATCCAAACAGGGAGTAAGTTGCCAAGGAGCACTTGCTTCAAGCTCCTGCTGGTTGGTTCCCAAAGGAAAAGACCATTTGAGGTATTGCCCAGGATGCGCTGCGGATGGAAGGTCGGATCGAAATCGAGAGGCTCCCGTACAAGGCCCTCTTTCAGAGGGTCTTCGCCCGAACTGATTCCCGCTTTGTGCCACTTTACCTCCAATGTAGAAGGCAAACATCTTCCGATTTGAAAGAGCTGCTCTCCTTTGGCATCCAGTCCACAAAGACGGTGGTTGCCTCGATCAAGCACCAGCCAGAAACCTCCGGTGGAAAGGTCGCCGATGAACCTAATGTCCGCGACTTCGCCAAAGCTCTTTGTGCCCGCCTTGTCCCATTGGGCAAGGAACGCCCCGTCCAGGCTGAAAAACTGAACACGGTTGTTC
>JAAYAM010000318.1 GCA_012719355.1 Acidobacteriota bacterium | reverse complement strand
GAATCGGCAACACCCAGGCAGCGCAAAAAGCTGTTGTTGCATTCAATGAGGCCGAACCCGATCCCTGTTGGATACCACAACTGCCCCGTTCCAAACCCTCTCGTCTCTTTTCGCCACAACGTCTTCCCGTCACATCCGACTGCCGTCAGGGCGGACTGAACAGGATCCGTATAATAGATGTTGCCGTCCGGATCCGAGAGGATCGTGTGTAGCGGCCCTGCATCCCTGAGCTGCGGGATCCGGAGGGCGCGTTCAAGTTTGAAATCAAGCTGATTCATCACGAAGTATCTGCATCAGGTTATGGTTCATGCCCCCGACTTCTTGAGCATCGGTCAAATCCGGCCTGAGAACGGGTCGCAGGGGAACCAGGGTGAGACATAGTTCCGAAATACTCTTTCGTTTGAGTGCTTCTGCATTGCG
This sequence comes from Acidobacteriota bacterium, assembly GCA_012719355.1. Taxonomy (GTDB): domain Bacteria; phylum Acidobacteriota; class UBA6911; order UBA6911; family UBA6911; genus UBA6911. The sequence continues at coordinate 21,185 of JAAYAM010000318.1, read as the reverse complement.
CCTTGCATCGGAATAACCCGGGCGAAGCGCCGCCGCCTTGAGAAAGTGCCGCATCGCCTGGTCCAGCCCGCCCTGCCCTGCCGCAATAACGCCCAGGTTATTGATGCATTCGGCGCACTCGGGATTGCATTCCAGCGCAAGGACGTAATTCTTTTCGGCCGCCAGTTCATCGCCGCGGCTGAAGGCGTAATTTGCGAGCCCGAAATAACGCAGCCATTCTTCACCCTCACTCGGCGTGACACGTAAAAGAAGCCGTTCTCCTTCATCGTAGCGTCCCATCCTGAACATCACACAGGACAATCTCAGGTCTGCTTTTTGTGAATCGCGATGAACTGCGAGGAGTGCACTGCGTATCTCGTTCAGTTCGTATTTATTGAGGATTGCCTTCTCCCAGAAACGTGATCCTTTCCGGTCCGAGCTGATGTTGGAACTGTGCAAGCGGTATCGGACAAGCGGCCGAGGGATGTGTTCGACAGAACCGGAGCGGGCCAGGCGAATCCAAAGGTCGTAATCCTCGCACTGGACCAGGGTCTCATCGAAGCCGCCGGCGGCTTCGAATGCAGTTCGGCGGACCATGGCTACCGATGTTGTGAGGATTCGATTTCTTTCGAACAACTGCCCCGAAAAGATCTCCCGCCTGAAGTCCGGGCACGTAAACACGGCACCGGTGGGCCAACCCGCGGAATCAGCGTATTCGGCATCACAAAAAACCATCGCCGCTTCCGGAGAAGCAGCCAACATTTCCGCCTGCAGACGCAGTCGCCCGGGCAGGCAGATATCGTCGGCATCAAGGAAAGCGATCAACTCGCTTCGCGAGTGGCGCACACCGAGATTCCTGGCAACGCCCGCCCTGCCGGCCCCGGTTTTTAGGATTCGAAGCCGGCTGCCCGTTGCCGCCGCCGATGCCGCGGTACCATCAGTGGACGCGTCGTCCACCACGATAATCTGATCCACGGCAAAATCCTGAGCGAACACGCTGCTGATTGCGTCTGCGATGTACTTCTCGGCATTGTGCGCCGGAATCACGACATCACATGTTGGATTGACGACGTTGGGCCTCATGTCTCGTTCCCGTGTTCAGACTCGCCGATGCAGAATGACGGGAATCTCACTCGCTCCTTCATAGCTTTTCCTGATCTGGCCGGCGATCTCGTCCACAAACGACATCGAGGCAATCGCATAAGTATGCAGCCCGGTCTTCATTGCCTCTTTCAGGCTCATCACGACGGCGCCGTCCACAGACGTTCCCCACAAAATCGGGTTGCGATCCACCATGCAGCGAATCCCCAGTCCCGATGCCCTTGCTTCCGGCACAAACGCATGACCAACGTCACCGGCGCCATAAACGATCACCTCTTTTATGCCCCTGCCGAGAATGTCGCTGACGAGTTGCCGGCAGGGCAAAAGCCAGCGCGAGTGCCGGGTTGCCAGTCTCGGCAGGCGCCAGCTCCCTTCCTGCCCGGCTCCAGCAACGGATACCGGCGGATCGCCAGGCGCACATGTCTTCTTCCACTCGTCTTCATGCTCACGCAGCCATTCCTGAAAGCTCCCCTCGCCCGAGGCAAACGGATCCAAATAGGATTCCTGCAGATCGGCCCACCCCCGGTAAACGAGGCGGTGTTCCTTCAGAACAGGCTCGCCGTTTTCATAATAACCATAGAACCACCAGTTCCGGGGAATCTGCGGAGCGGCAAATCGGCGCAGCCAGTGTTTGTACCAGGAAACCAATTCGTAAACATGAATATTGCCGCCGGCATACTTGTTGATCATATTGAGGCCTATCCCCTCAATTTTGGTGAAATGATAAAACCTCAGAAGATCACTATTGGCCAGTATTTCGCCGGATTCGCTGATGTGAATCTTCCGGTTACTCAGGTTCCAGCTGGCCACGTTATATCCAGCGTTCCGAGACACCTTGACCCTGTCAAAGAAAGCGGGTATTAGGTCGCACCATCGCTGATCCACGAAAAGTCCGGATGGTATATCGTTGTAGCAGTACCGCTTGAGTCTTTCGCTCCACCAATGGGCGAATCTGAGTCCTTCGCCGGAAGTCCTGATTCCTATGAAGCCAAGATTGTACACACCGTGCTGCAGCGATGATATCTCGTTGTCGACGACAGCATCCGAGCTTACGTCATGGACAATCTGATGAGGTGTAAGCAGGATGTCGTGGTTATCAAGCTCGGCGACCAGCGAATCCAGTGGGCCGAAAACAGCTATGTCCGGATCGAAGTAAAAAAGGATGTCGGCTCCGGATTGTTCCGCCAGCCTGGCCAGCCCGGGTCCTTTGACTGCGGTGCACGCCTCGACAACGTCGTGCCTGAACAGCCATCCCGGCATGCCGTCGATGGGCAGTTCAGCGCTCCAGATCACTTTATCGAAAGGCTCTTCCTCAAGATTGAACTCGAATCCCGGCGGTTCCCGATCAGTGATGCACACCCAGAAGGTCCAGTCGGGGTGGAAGCGCTTCATGCTCCAGGCCAGGACACGCGCCTTTGCGAGATAGCTGAAGCTGATGCTTGTGAAGCACTGTATTCGGGTCATCGATCACTCCCAACCTGCTTTATCCACAACATCCGCGGTCATCCCACTGAAGTGCAGATATCCAGTGGGCAGTCCCTTTTTCAAAGCTGCGCCGGCGGCTGCAGCGACTCTGCCGCTGCGAAATCCGTCGATTAAGGTGTCCTCCCCGTTGAATACCAGTCCGCGAGACTGGTCGCATGCAAGGGCTGCGACATTGCCGCTTCCATGGGAGGCGACAATGAAAGTCCCTGCAGCTATTGATTCATAGGCGGCTATGCAGAACGTTTCGGGCCACCCTGACCAGAGGACTGTCACGTCGATGTCTTCCCGTCGCAGGGCTTCCGTCATTGCGCTCGGCTTGTCCAAGCTCACCGATACTTCGCGCCACTCGACCGGAGGATAGAGCTTTTGCTCCTTGCCAAAGAGATAGAACTCATAGCGCGGGTCGTCCCGCAGGCAGGTAACCAGCCTTGCGTATGTCTGCCAGCCTTTGTGATAGCGAGGCAGTCCGGCAAAAGCTACCCGCACCTTGCGCGATCGTTTCTTAACACGCGACCCTGTCACAATCAGGCTTGCATGTTCATGAATCGAACAGCTCTTGTAAGGAAGCCCCGCTTTCTCTTCCCAGAGCTTCAATGCGGCACGGGAAGGTGCGATGATTTCGAAGTTGCAGCAACGGAAAAGGTCCCTCATCAAAGCACGGTGCCGCTTGCGCTCTTCGCCATGAATACAGGTAGAGCATGCAGGGCTTCCTTCCGCCGGTGCATTGCAGTACAGGATGTTGTTTCGCAGGAGATTGTACATGGGACAGATCGAATAGTAGTCGTGAACCCAGAACCAGGCTCCGGAATTCGGCACCGCCTCGCAAAGCTCGGTCAGGAAGCCGGTGCTATGGCCGAGCAGCGCGTGGACAACAAGCTTCAGATCAAGTTTCGGGACGCGCTGCTGCAGTAACCGCAGAGCGGCAAGAACACCGCCCGCACTGCAGAGACCGACAAATTCGCCGCCTACCACGATTCCCATCACGTACCGTCGTGACGACTCGTGCGGCAGCAAGGTGGCAGCAGGCACGGCCGGGTGGACCTGCAGATACGTAACACGTCGGGCTTCAAAGGCCTTCTGTTCGAGGGCCGTGCATAGCTGGATGCCGCCAACCACGCTTCTGTAGTTGTCGTGGCCGAACGCTATCACCAGTCTGGGCGCAACGGTGTCGAGCCGGTCAGCTATAGTGCCGGACAACGCCTCCGAAGGCATACATTCAAAACCGTCCCATGCGCGGTTGTCCGCAGGCTCAAGGAACGAGTTCTTTATCAGGATCTGCTGCATATATGTTCCCGGGCTGGCGACGCCGGACGGCTTACCCGAGAGAATCCAATGATAAAACGGGTTCATCATGGCTTCTCCCACGGAAGGGTGGAGCTCCAGGTAATAAGCGGTCGAGAATTCAGGATGAGGATCTCGCCCTTCCCTCCATCCGATCCGGACATAATGGTCCACCGGATCTATCCCGCTCGCCAGTACATCCGGGTTGTTGTCCAGGTAGAAGTTCTTGTCGAAATCCGCCGCAATCGCCCTGCTGATTTTCTCGAAATCCCACTCCTGGCTGTTGTCGCAGACAGCGGGACCGTGATCCCGGCGTTCCTCGGCGTCAGTGGGCACAATCTTTCGTTTCTGATCCACATCAATCAGGTAGCGAAGTGCCGCTTCCACGTTCGGACCGTGAAGCAGGGGAGTCACGCGGAAGCACGCCAGCCGATATCGGCCCGCTGGGAAATCGAGGAAGTGCATCTGGGGATCCGTCTCGAGCCAGTAATAGGTATTTCCCACCCGCAGGCGTTCATTCGAGCAGGAGCTCCTAAGATCAATCATATCTCCTAAGTCATCTTCCAGCCAGGACTGCTCAATCCGGATGGCGCATCGAGTCTTCGCAACCGCCAGGTAAAGGGAGGAGATGCTTTTCTCCGCGGGCAATTGAAATTTGAGCAGGGACGCGACACCGTCCTGTCCTGCCGTCCAGTGCAGCAACACCGATTCTTCCTCATTGAAACCATGGTCTGTAGCGAAATAAAGCTGAGAGATCAGTGGAGCCGGAGCAAGCGCCGCGGCGAGGGGATTGAAGGAGACGTCGATTCTGCCGCCGTGTTGATGATAAAGAATGCGGAATCCCACAGAACGACAGCCGGAAAGGGAAGCATCCCGAAACACGAGCTGCGGATCACTCCTGGACCAATAGTAGACATCCCCGCGCCGGTCGTCTTCGTTGGAGCAGGCCGGCTCGAGCTTCTTCCTTTCACCGGAGTCTGTTTCAACCCAGGAATCTATGAGCCGGACGATGCATCGACGATCGGCCGGCGCCAGGCAGAGTTCGCTGAACGTCATTTCTGTGGGAAAAGAAACGGTGAGGTCGATCTCCCCGCCGAGCCGGTCCTCGTTCAGACCGAACCGTACCACATCCGATTCCGAGAAATGGTTCCCTGCGCCCCAGTAAATACGGCAGGCGATACGTCGGGAAGAATCGACGCTGGCAAGATAAGCGCCCGCAAATGCTTCGACCGAGTCGACTCTTTCGAGGGAATCGGCCCCATCCGGCTTCGGGTCAGGATGCCCTTCGGGCAGAAACAGCAATCCCCGCTCGAGAGTCAGTTGAAATTCGTTCCTGGGATTCCGCTTGAAATTGCAGCTGGAAAAGGGGCTGAATGCAACGAACCAGGCGGCATATCCCAACGGAGAGAACCATTCAATCAGTTCCATCCCTGATTTCAAACTGAGTGTTTCACACAGCACCGCGGGTCGGCAACGCCCAAGGGAACCGGTCATGCCGCGCAGTGTCGACAACTCAAACCCCTCGACATCGATCTTCGCGAAATCCAGTTGCTTCAGTCTGAGCGAGTCTATCGTGATACAGGGAACTCGATCGAACCGTTCTTCCATGTTCTCAGGTACCCGAGTCAGGACACTGAGGCCACCGAAGTTGACTTTCCCGCCACCCTCGATCTTCTGCATGAAGATCTGCCGGCGGCGTTGCGCAGCGGCCGCCTGGATCAATTCGACGTTTCCAGCAGCGCACGTCCTGATGTTTTGAGAGAGAATCTGGAAGAGTTGCGGCTGCGGCTCTACGGCTATCACCTTTCCATGCGGCGCCAGATGCGAGAAAGCGACCGCGTGCGTACCAATATTGCTTCCGACGTCCAGTACTACGGAATCGGGCTTAATGAACTGAGCCGAAAAATCGATTTCATTCTGCGCCCACTCACCGTAAAGAGCCAGACTGCGGCCGATAAATGCGTCCTCCACCGGCCAGGTCATCGTACCGTAGCGGCACTGCCCGCTCGTCAGGCTTGGCTGCGCCTCCGCCATGGGAATCATATTGCTTTCACTCCTGACTGCGTACATTTGACTGCGCTCCGGGAAGAATAATCGATCCGGTGCAGCAGAACGGGTCGTCCTGGTTCGGAAAAAAACTCGTCGACCGCTGTCCGAGCACCCTCGAAGTGACCATAGTCGTCTATGATGAGGACTCCGCCGGGCTGCAGTCGCGGCCAGAGCACGTTCAACTCATGAATAGTTGAACGGTAATAGTCAGTGTCCAGCCTGGCATATGCCAGCACATCGGGGACGCTGCTCTCCGAAAGTGTCTCTTCAACCAATCCTTCCAACAGGATGAAATGTTCCGGATCGACGCCCGAGTTCTGGATGTTTTTCTCAACGATATTACGAAAATGAGTGTCGAAGAAATGGGGCATAGCGGAGAAGACTGTTTTTCGCCCCGTCAGGTCCACGTCTTCCATGCTATCCGGAAATCCGCAGAAGGTATCGAAGATATAGAACCGTCGGTCATCGACGCCGAAATACTCGCAGAAGAGCGCTGCCGCGATGATGCTGCCCCCAAGGTAAACGCCGCATTCCACGAAATCGCCGGGAATGCGGCTCTGGGCGATGTAACGGCAGGATAGGAAGATGCTGTAAATGCGTTCGATCGGCAACAGAGTGTACGGCTTTATTGATTCCCAGACGTGGTTGAAATACTTGTCACGCACATCTGGAAGCGATTGCGCCCGATACCTGTCGATTTCCGGAAAAAGGTCGTATACGGTCGTTTGAGCCGGAGCGGCGAAGTAGGTGGAAACACGACCGCCGGCTTTTGCCTCCGCCGTGCCGAGCCGTCGCCGCAGTTCTCTTGCCTTTGTTTGTTCCGGCATCAGCTCAAGACAGCAGCCCAATTCCCGCGCAGCGTGATCCAGTTCTCCGCGGCGGATGGCAATAACTCCCTGATAGTAATGCCTGTTTGCGAAAAAGGCAGTGGTCGCAGCGGTGGGACATGCCGAATCCAGAAGCGAAAAGGCTGAAAGTGCCTCGTTGTTGTTTCCCATCCGGGTTTCGAGTGATCCGATGCGATAGGAGAGTTCCACCCTTTGCTCAGTGCATTGCACCGGCAGCAGCGCAAGAGCGGCACGGTAATAGCACATCGCCTCGGCGACAGCCAGTGTCCGTTCGGCTGCGATTCCATTGGCCAGCAGCGTCATCGGCTCTTGCGGCGGATTCAAAACCGTCCTCCCCTGTCGTTCTCCTGTACCATCACAGTGTCTCCCAGAAAATCGTCGGCCGAATACCCGTCGCTTGATAGCTGAATTCGATTTGCTTTTTGATCTCGTCGATGAACGAAAAGGAGGCGATAAGATACCGGTGCAGGTCCTGACTCATTGCCTGTTGCAGACTGCAGATTGGCACTCCCTCTATGGCCTGCCCCCATAAGGCCTGGTTCCGGTCAACAACACACCGTATGGACAGCCCCGCTTTGGGAGCCGCGGTCACGAGCGACCGCCCCACCTCGCCGGCGCCATACGCAATAACTTCATTCGTTCCTGAACTTACCAGGCGCTTCGCGAGCCGTTCGCATGGCTCCCGCCATTTTGATTTCAAGGTGAACTCGGAATCATATCGGCCCTGATCGAACAGCCTATCGCCTAGGATTGCAGAAAGCAGGTCCCGCCGCGCCTTTCTGAGTTCATAGTTGTTCAGCCCGTCGGTCGTCTTCCAGAAGACGGGCTCATCCGGATCGGCGATTCCGTATTCCTGGAACCGGGCGTACACCGCCGAGTTCCTCTTAATCTCCATCAATGGAATTCCGAAATTTTTGAAGTATCTCTTGTTCCTGAAAAGAAACATCGCACTTTCCAGAAACATCTTCTCCGTTTCTCCGGGAAACCCGACGATGAAATTGGCACACTGCGAAATGCCCAGATCATGTGCAGTCCGGATGATCTCTTCTGCAAGTTTCGCGGAGTACCTGTTCTTGCGCATCAGCCTGAGGACATCATCGCTGCCGCTCTCCAGCCCCCACATAACCTCAATGAAACCGGCCCTTTTCATTGTGCTCAGGAGTTCCCGATCCATTTCCGTGCGCAGCAGCGCCATTCCGCCCCAGTTGAATTGCAGTCCCGCATCGATGATCAGGCGGGAAAACTCCATCAGAACCTCAGGCACACCGTTGATCAACGAGTCGCTGAAATTAATGAAAGGGATGAAACCGGAGGATTTGTGCATGAGTTCACTCAGTGACTTCACCTCTTCGAACAGGCTGCGCGCAGAACGACGCCGGTACTTCCTGAAATTGGGCGATTCGCTGCAATAGCTGCAACGATTGATGCATCCGCGGCTCATCATCAGGCAGGCCCTGTTGTTCAGGCTGTAGAGGTTGAAATCCACACCTGAGTAATCTGCAAACGGGAGTTCGTCCAGGCTTGTCGGTATTCTGGGATCGCCACAATCAGTGATTGTACCGTCGGAATTGCGGAACACCAGCCCGGCAACGGCGCCGTTTCCGGTGCCATTGTGCTCGCAACGGTCGAGGAACTCGGGCCAGAAGAGATCGCCCTCTCCGACGCAGATACCATCGATACATGGCTCCTTGAGGAAATCGGCTCCCCTTTCGGCGCGGAAGCAGTCCGGGCCGCCAAAAAGCACATAACCATCGGGATCAAGTCGCTTGACTCTGCGGGCGATGAGAACCGCAAATACGGAAGAAGCGGCCTGGACGCTGAAGGCGTATACACCGGCACCGGTGGCAACGATTCTCTCAACATACTTGTCCAGGAATTCACCATAGGTCTCAATCAAACCCGCGACACGCCGTTCATCCAACCAGAAAACCACGTTTTCATCCAACCAGAGATTCTTTTCACTGGAAGACACCGCGTGATACAGATCGATGTTCAGATCGAAGCCGATGAATTCGTGTCCCGCCTTCAGAGCCTGAGCACGCAGCAGTGCCATCGCATAGCTTGGCGCCCAGGGTGCCCACGCCGGAGGAAAAATGAATGCTGCTCGCATATATCAGTCCATTTCTGTCGCAGCTCGTTCAGACGGCCGTCGGAGATTCATGCAACCGCCCGCGTCGTTTCCATTTATTGAGTGATTACACATATCAAGCTTTGTACACCAAGCCTCTTATCGTCGCAGGAATTCAGTGAGTTTAGGTTTTAATTCATTTACTTTATGAGCAGTTGCAGAAGTCCTGTGAGAGTCAACCGATCAAATGTGATGGGCAGGTTTTCGGTTCCTGGCAAGGAACAGCACGAAATCCGATTCGATGATCCCGTTTGTAACAAGATATTCTTCAACGGCTACGAGAAGATCCACGATCGCGCGATCGCACGGATCGTCATGCCGGATTTTCGGGACCACATCCTGAAGCACCTGATACAGAACGCTTCCGCCGTAAGGCAACTCCCGTTCGATGGGGAAGAACGTCCGGAGAATGCCCGTAATTTCGCCGCAACGCACGCCTTCGGAGGGATCGTGAAGCAGAAAAGCTTCAAGGGGAATGCGCTCTATTGGCGGCTTTTGCATATGGGGAGGAAGGCACGAGAGCAGGCGATTCATCAGCTTCAGCCGCTCATCGCTGTATTGAAAACGGGTCGGCCCGACGAAATCATCTATAACGATCGGAGCGTGAGGCTTCAGTCCATGGGCAATCTCGTTGCATATATGCTCCAGCTCTTCGAAATGGTGCATGGCTTGCGAGATAATCAGGCCATCGTAATTGTCAGGTGCAAGCTTCAGTTGGTTTATGTCCATTACTTCATGAGTGATCCTGCCCGTCAACCCCTGCGCTTTCACTTCGGCACGTGCCTTGTCGATGGCACCGGCAGACACGTCAATCGCATGCGCGGACATTGCCACCCCCGACGCAACGAGCCAGTGTTCGGTGTATGCCTGGCCACAACCCAGAACGAGCAGAGTGCCGTTCCTGCACTCGGGAGCGAGATGGTTCATGAGCAACAGGCTGGGATTGCCGTCATCTGAACCCGTAATCATGCGCGCCTTGTATTTCAGGACGATGGGCGAACCAACCCAGGCTCTTGCGACGGTGTTTTTGAAGGAGTGCTCATCAGATCCCCATTTTTCAGAGGTTGCGGCAAATTTCTCCGTCAAGACGCGGTCCTCCTTCAGGCTGAAGACATGCGGCCCATTGCAGCCCGTTCACGTGCAACTCAGCTGCGATTGCTGCTTGACGAGCAAATTGCCGGCTGATCCGGCTTCATAGCCAAGTCCCCGAATTCGACGCCCGAAGCTGTGGAGAAGCTTTCATCGATTGGAAGTCCGTCCAGCCGGATGATCCCTATCCTTTGTCCGCAATCCAGTTCGAGCTTCCGGCAAACTGCTGAAGTTCTGGCGGGGTCGGCGATGATCACCGCATCCGGATCAAGAAAACGGATCTGGGAAGGGCTGAGCACCACGCGGCCGCAGAAGTCACTGCCGATCTTCTCGATATCGTAGTCGCAAATCCCGAGTATCTTCACACCGGCGACCTCGAGTGCGTGAAACACGATCTGCGCCAGATGTCCGCTTCCGTACAGCAGAACTCGCTGAAACCCCGACGGGGCCTGACTCATGATGCGCGCCCGTATCTGCTCCTTGGCGGTTACGAACATATTCACCATCTCGTCAATCAGATCACTCTGAAGCCTCTTCAGATGATCCGCTCCGGAAGACGTCAAATGATAAGTGACGCTCTTCGTGGTCTTTCGACGGTATTCAATCAACCCCGAGCAGCAGAGCTCTTTCATGTAGTTGTTCACCATCGCGACTGAAAGCAGACAGAGCCTTGCCAGCTCCGCCTGCGTGATCGTCGGATTGGCGGCAATCTCTCGCAGGATGTTCAACTGGTTCAACCTGGGCGACTGGAGATACAGGCTTGGCGCTTCCTTTGTCGGCATTATATTTGTTCACTCACTCAGTGGTTTTCAACTCCCGGAATTGGGCGCTGAACGTGTCACTCCCCGCTCTATCGTCGAAAATGCTTGCCTGCTTTACAGTTGTTTGCTTCGGACAAGTCCGTCCCGGGCGGCAGCAGATTGCAGATTTATTTAGCTGCTGTACAAAGGAGGGTTTTACTTCTCGCCGGCGGCGAGCAGGGTCTGGAAGTGGGGAGGGTCTTCTTCGCGGGCCACTACACTTATCTCGATCCGCCTGAACCCGGCCGTCTCCAGCCAGCGGTGCAGGTCGCTCTGGGCAAAGCCGAGCCAGCGGTCGCCATAGGATTCGTGCGCCTTCTCAAAGCTGTGCCGGAGCAGGTCAAGTATGAGGATCTGACCGGGCGAGCGCAGCAACCGATGAGCGGCGGCAATTGCGGCCGCCGGATCTTCCGCATGATGCAGCGCCTGGCTCAGAATCACAACATCCACACTCTTGGGCTCAATCGGCGGATTCTGCAGATCACCCAGCCGGAACTCGAGGTTCTTCAGCCCGTTCTTTCTTGCTTTCCTGGCACCGAATTCCACGATCTTCTTCGAATTGTCCACAGCAATCACCTTTTTGCCGCGGCGCGCGAGCAGTTCGCTCAGCAGCCCCTCCCCCGAACCCAGATCCGCCACCACGAGAGGAGGAATTATTCGCAGCAGCAGGTGTCCAAACCCCTGCCAGGATCGGCCCGGCCCGTACACCCGGTCAAATCGCCCCGCCACTTCGTTGAAGTACATCTGCGCCTGCTCGCGCCTCCGTGCAAGTATCCGCTTCAAATTGATCTGATCCGCCCCACGGTCGGGCAACTCCCGTGCCCCACGTATCGCCAGCTTCACAAAAGCGTCTTCGTCATCCCCGGTGCCATTGAGCCGATAGAAGATACGCTTCCCCTCGCGCCGTGAAGATACGAGCCCCGAATCCTGCAACACCCCAAGCTGCGTCGATATCCGTGACTGCCCCATCCCGGTGACTTCCTGCAGCTCATGCACCGACAACTCCTCGCTCTCCAGCAGGGCCAGTATCCTTATCCGCGTCGGATCCGACAGCGCCCGCAGCGATTTCAAAATAGAAGACATCTTCAACATTCCCCCCGGATATCACCGATTGACGTCGACCTCGCATCGGTATAATATATCAACCTATCTTGATTTGTCGATATGTGTAATTCGGGTTCACACGCAGAAATCAGAAGAAAAGGAAGGCGGCATGTCAAAAACCACGGAGCTCAATACAGATTACAGGATCAGCGACATCAGTCTCGCCGAATGGGGCCGGAAGGAAATCGCAGTCGCGGAACAGGAGATGCCGGGTCTCATGGCCGTGCGAGCCAAATATGGACAGGAGAAGCCGCTGGCCGGCGTTCGCGTCTCCGGATCACTCCACATGACCATCGAGACGGCGGTCCTCATAGAAACACTCGTTCAGCTCGGTGCGTCGGTGCGCTGGGCCAGCTGCAATATCTTCAGCACACAAGACCATGCCGCCGCCGCCATCGCAGCCGCCGGAATACCGGTGTTCGCATTCAAGGGAGAATCGCTGGAGCAATACTGGGAGTTCACCCTCTCCGCCCTCACTCACCCCGGCGGCAAGGGCCCTGAGCTCGTCGTCGACGACGGAGGCGATGCCACCCTGCTTCTGCACAAAGGCTACGAAATGGAACATGGCAGTGACTGGGTCGACAAGCCCGGCGACACCCATGAAGAACAAGTGGTCAAGAACCTGCTCAAGAAATGCGCGCAGGAATGCCCCGGATGGTTCACCAAAGCCGTCGCCGACTGGAAAGGGGTAAGCGAAGAGACCACCACGGGCGTTCACCGTCTCTACCAGATGCTCGAAGCCGGCAGACTTCTCGTTCCCGCCATCAACGTCAACGATTCCGTGACCAAATCGAAGTTTGACAATCTCTACGGCTGCCGGGAATCGCTGGCCGACGGACTCAAACGCGCCCTCGGCGTCATGATCGCCGGCAAGACAGCCGTCGTCTGCGGCTACGGCGACGTCGGCAAAGGGAGCGCCCACTCGCTGCGCGGTTTCGGAGCCCGGGTCATCGTCACCGAAATCGATCCGATCAACGCCTTGCAGGCCGCCATGGAAGGATTCGAAGTAACGCGCGTCGAAGAGACCTTGGGCGAAGGTGACATTTATGTCACATGCACCGGCAACTGCGACGTGATCACGCTCGAGCACATGCTTGCGATGAAAGACCAGGCGATCGTCTGCAACATCGGACATTTCGACAATGAAATACAGGTGGAACGGCTCAACCTGGCGCCAGGCGTACAGAAGGTGAACATCAAGCCGCAGGTCGACCGCTATGACTTGCCGGGCGGACGCAGTATCTATCTTCTTGCCGAAGGAAGGCTGGTCAATCTCGGCTGCGCGGAGGGCCACCCAAGCTTTGTGATGTCCAACTCATTCACGAACCAGTGCCTGGCTCAGATCGATCTCTGGAATCACCGCGCCGAATACAAGCCGGCCGTTTACCGCCTCCCCAAGAAACTCGACGAAGAGGTGGCGCGCCTGCATCTGGAAAAGATCGGAGTGAAGCTCACGACCCTTACGCAAAAACAGGCCGGCTATATCGGGGTGCCGGTGGAAGGTCCTTACAAGCCCGAACACTACCGCTATTGATTGTGTAATAGATTGGAGACAGCCCGACGCCGCGCCTTGGGCGCCGGGCTGTCAGTGAACACAGGTCCGTATCGCCTCGATCACGGCGTCGGCCGGCGCGCTCTTTTCAACATACGCCGCCACTCCCGCTTCCCGCATGGCCTTTTCCTGCTCTGATTTCCGGAACATCGAAAACCCGATGACCCGGACATCGGGGAACTCCCGGTGAATTATCCTCGTTGCTTCAATCCCATCCATTCCAGGGAGCCCGATGTCCATAATTACGACATCCGGGCGTAGTTCGCCGGTCAGGGCCACCGCCGACTCGCCGTCGCCCGTCTCACCTATGATTTCCAGGTCGTCTTCAGATCTCAGCAAACCGGCCAGCCCTCTGCGGACGATTGTGTGATCATCGACGAGCAGAACCCGAATAGTCTTCATAATCCCGGACGGCTTTCTCCGCAGGCAAGCTATCAAGCTACAGCGGGGTGCCCGGCTGAGCGGATCCGGCCAGCCATTCCTTTCCTTCCCGATAGAGCTTCTCGACTCCCGGCCCATGCAGCCCGGGAAGCCCCAACTTCACCTTGAACCCGTTCTTTTCTTGCAGGTAGCCGAGGTGACGATACCCTTCAGGAAAGCGCATCAGAGCGTCTCTGTCAATCCTTGGCACGACAGCAGGATCTACCGGATCAAGCCGGTCCTTCTCGTAAATGGGCTGCCGTCTGACAATGGCCCATTTTCCCCGGCGCTTTTCGAAGAAGTCATAAAATCTGCCGATGCAGGCGACATCGACAGCGACTCCGTCCAGGGTCGCCCTCTGGTGGATTGTCATTTTGACCTGAGAGACGGCCCGGTCGCCTGCCAGTTCACAGGTCCAGCCACCCAGGAAATGAAGAATATTCACCCCCTTCTCAAACCCTGCCCTGCTCACCCGGATGAAATCCTCCGCGCGCCCCTGAAACCACGTTGCCGTCATCCATCCTTCCGGATGCCAAACGGTGGCGAAGTGATCCCAGTCCCCCGCATCGCGCCACAGCACCCAGTTGTTCACCACTTCAAAAATCGCCGCCTTGTCCGCACTCGGGTCCGACATCGTCTCCTCCGGAGTAAACCCGGAACGAACTGCGGTCTGTCCCGAATTTGACTCTACTACGATTCTACCCGAATATCGCGCGGCGCGGAGCCGGTTTCCATGTAGGTTTTGATCCTCGTAAAATCCTCGTCCATCAGCTTTTTCGGATCGGAGCCGATCACCGATGCGAAAAGGTGACCCAGGTATCCTCCGGGAGGAGTGTACGCAAGGTGAACGTGAACGCGGGTCCCTCCGTTGCTTGGATCGAATCGCACTTTGCCTTCGTGCCGAACCCGCGAGCCCGGCTCCGTTCTCCAGGCGAGTGCCCGGTTTGGCACCATTTCCGTAATCCGGGCCGTGAATTCAGCTGGTATTCCGGCCGCGCCGCTGATTGTCCAGTGCGACATGCCGTTTCCGCGGTCTTCGATCTTCTTCACATGCGACATGAACCTGGGCAAATTCTCCAGATTCGACCAGAAAGAGAATACCTGCTCGGGAGGGGCATTGATATTGATTGTCTTCTGGATATCGACGGAGTTTTCCATTGTACGAATTCCGGCCAGCCGCGTCAGCTCTTTGTTGGAAATGGCCCGTGCCAGCAGCGCTGATCCGGCTACCACAAATCCCGTACCGATCAGCCCCCCGCGCCTGCTGATCCCCAGGAGCGCCATCCCCGCCCCGGCCGCCCCTGCGAGGAATCTGTGAGTGGGAGCCCACTGCGTCTGCATGAACGCAAAACGCGGCTCGGATCTGCGGGGCCTTCCCCTGAGCCCGGGGATGTCTTCAGGTTTATCGTGCGGTTCGAGGCGATTTTCAACCTGTATCACGCCCCTGACACGTTCGACATGACGGATCGCTTTTTTCTCCTCAGCAGCCAGTATCGGACCGGAAAGTCTCACCCGCCCCTCACACGCAACTACCTGGATGGCGTGCGGATAAGAGACACAGCGCCCGAGGGCCGAGCGTATCCGGGCTTCCAGGACTTGGTGGTCCGGAATTTCCTCGGTCCCATATCTCACCTGCGAGGCAATCCCACCTATGCGATTGCTGAGATCCCTTGCGGCGGGCCCGATGGAACGTTCTACGTCGTGCGCCAGCCTGCCGACTTTGTCCCGGATCAGGGCCCGCCGGCGGCTGCCAAGTGCCCCGTCCATCAGGTATGTCACACCTGCGCCAACGAGGGCGCCCCGAATCCAGTTGCTTGCCGTTGATCTGCCCATTTTCCACCTCTCTTGATCTCAAATGGGGGATACAAAAACGATAACCATTGTTTAAGGTTAGAAAACATTACCCGGAGCATGCTATGGAACTTAAGTGCCGGGCCGCGCGGTAGTCGCGGCCTTTTGCTCCCGTTACCGCTTTGTGGCAAGCTTCACTGTTCTATGGTATCTAGTTGAAGCGCTTGGGGAGATCACTATGGCAAGGAGTACCGTCCTTGTAATCGATGACGAGAAGGACCTCTACGAACTCATCAGCTACAATCTCGAGAAGGAAGGATTCGTGGTCAGGGGAGCGCTTGATGGTGAATCCGGGCTTGCGGCTGCAAGAGACGATCTGCCGGATCTGATCCTGGTGGACCTGATGCTCCCCGGAATGGACGGTTTCGAGGTGTGCCGGCGTCTCCGCTCCGAGAGCAGGACCGCCTCGATTCCGATTATCATGCTGACTGCCAAGTCGGGCGAATCCGACCGGGTTCTTGGACTCGAACTTGGAGCCGACGACTACGTTACGAAGCCCTTCAGCCCCCGCGAGGTCGCGGCAAGAGTCAAGGCGGTACTGCGGCGCGCCGCCCCCCGGACAGTTGCGCCGAGCGTGATCCGGCACGGGAATCTCGTGATCGACATGACACGACGCGAGGTGAGTTGCGAAGGGGATCCGATTCAGCTCACGGCATCGGAATTTCGCATCCTCCACTTCCTTGCGGTTCATCCCGGCCAGGTTTTCTCGCGCTCGGAACTGATCGACGGCGCCATGGGAAGAGACGTCACCGTAGTGGACCGTACAATCGACGTGCACATCACCGGAGTGCGCAAGAAGCTGGGACCTTGCGGCGAGTTGATCGAAACGGTACGCGGTTTCGGCTATCGGTTCAGAAGCTGATGAGCACCCTGGACCGGAAGATGGATGTAGAAGGTCGATCCCGCCCCGACTGCACTCTCGACTCTGATTCGACCGCCGTGCGCCTCAACTAGGTGCTTCGCTATCGAGAGTCCCAGACCCGTCCCACCCGATTCCCTCGACCTCGCGGGATCTGTCCGGTAAAACCGTTCGAATATCCTGTATTGATCCGTCTTCGGAATTCCGATACCCGTGTCTGAGACCGAAATGACGACTTCGGACTCCGAAGCCGCCGCCGCTATCGTGATTCGCCCCCCTTCACTCGAGTACCTGATGGCGTTGTCCAGCAGTTCCTGCAGTACGCTCTGAAGCGACGGGAGGTCGCCAGTGAGAAGCGGCAGATTCGAGACAGGCACAACCTCCAGCACGAGTCCCTTCTGCCTGGCTTTGACATCTGCGGTTTCGACGCAGGCTGCGACTATGTCGTCCACTGCAACAGGCGTGAACTCGAGAGAAAGCTTCCCCGCTTCAATCCGGGCCAGCCGGAGAAGGTCATCCGTGAGGCGGCTGAGGCGCAGCGCATGCTGGTGGATGATCTCGACAAAACCGCGCCTGTTCGTGTCGTCATCCAGACCTCCCTCGAGCAGCGTCTCGGCAAAGCCTCGTATGGCGGTCAGCGGCGTCCTCAGCTCGTGCGATACGTTGGCCACGAAGTCCCGCCGCACGCGCTCGAGTCTGCGGATTTCCGTGATATCGTGCAGCACCATGACAATGCCGGCCGGCGTGCTGCTGGAACGGACAGGTGCACAGGTAACGTCGAAACTCCGGGTCCGCACCGACCCTACGACTACGTCGCCGTGAACCACCTCGTTGTCGGTTGCGGCCTTCTGGATGAGAGACAGCAGATCCGAATGGCGGATCAATTCCACGACCGGACGCCCTTCCCACTTCATCGGCGCAATCCCGGCAGCTTCCCGAAACGCATTGTTGCAGAAGATCACACGCCGGTCGGTATCGATCACCGCCACCCCTTCTTCCATGCTGGCGAGTATCGCGGCCGACTGATTCCTCTCCTGCTTCAAAGTACTGATGGTCTGGTCCAGCTTCAGGGCGGTCTCGTTGAGCGTGCCGGCGAGTTCTGCCAGTTCATCGTTGTTCAGGTCAATCGGCATCGGACGGAAATTCCCCTCGGCAACCATCCGGGAGAACTCCGAAAGGCGGCCGATGCGGTCGGAAACGGAACGGAAAAACGCAAGAGTGATTCCTCCCGCCAGCGTCACGATCAGGAGCGAAATTCCCCAGAGGCGCTTCCTGAAATCCGCAACCCCTTCATCAAGCCTGTATAGCGGCAGCGAGAAGCGCATAACGATCTTGCGGCCGTTCAGTTCAACCGTACGGGCAAGGTATGCCAGTTCTCGCTTCTGAGTCGTACTGTAGCGGAGGGCACGGCCGGTTCCGGAAGCGATGGCATCCCGTATTTCCGGCCGCTCCTCATGGTTCCCCATGCCGCTCGGACTCTCCTCGGAATCGGCCAAGACCTCCCCGCTCATCGTCAGCAGAGTCAACCGGATCCCCCCCTTGGAAAGACGCCCGGACCATTCGGCCAGCACCGGACGGGACGACGCAGAGGGGGGATTGTTCAGTGCAAGAGCCGAAATGTACTCGAGTTGCGAGAATGCCGCTTCGGAGTATTCCCGTTTCACGGCACGGACGAAATAGATGTCGAGTACAGACATCACCAGGAGAAACAGAAGGAGATACACAATTCCGATCTTCCAGAAAAGCCGGTTTCGGAACCTGAACCCGGTACGGTCAGGCATTGCGCCCCCCCTGTTCTCCATTTAACGAGATCCCCATTGTGATGGGTGTCCAGACTTCATCATATATCATTGAATTCGCCGGTCGCGAAGAACTCGATCTTTCCTGCCCCCGGTTTCTTAACCAAATCTTAACCTGAACGTAGCATTACTTTGACATTCAGCCTCTAGAATGCCATTTCGCTGGAGGCTGCATGAAAGGCATCAAGTACAAAACGGCTGCAATGGTTTGCCTGCTCGTTGCGGTTGCCCTCCTGGCCGGATGCGGAAGGCCGGATTCCGGGCACAAGAGGTCGGTGACGGTAAAAGGCTCCGACACGATGGTGATCCTGGCACAAAGCTGGGCCGAGCATTTTATGGAGGAAACGCCGGGAATCACGATCCAGGTGACGGGCGGGGGATCTGGCGTGGGTATTGCTTCCCTCATAAACGGCGGCACTGACATATGTAAAGCGTCACGTCCCATGTCGGAACGAGAAAAGAATCTGGCACGCAAGCGTCGTGGCAAAGATGTAAAAGAGATTCCCGTTGCCCTCGATGGTGTGGCAGTTTACGTCAGCGACCGGAATCCGATCAAATCCCTGACTCAGGAGCAGCTTAAATCCATATACACGGGGAAGATAACGAACTGGCGCGAACTCGGCGGCAGGAATGCCCGGATTGTTCCCTACAGCCGGGAGAACAGTTCCGGCACGTACATGTTTTTCAAGGACCATGTTCTGGAAAAAGAAGACTTCGCCATGG
The DNA here is from genome assembly GCA_012719355.1 of Acidobacteriota bacterium. Taxonomy (GTDB): domain Bacteria; phylum Acidobacteriota; class UBA6911; order UBA6911; family UBA6911; genus UBA6911. The sequence goes on along the minus strand of JAAYAM010000318.1, from coordinate 2,117 downwards.
AAGTCCAGACGCTGCCCGGGACGGGAGCGATTGTGAATGCGGTCTCGAAAGACGCCGAATCTATCGGCTATGGCGGAATCGCTTACGCATCCGGAATACGGGTGCTCCCGGTCAGCCGCGACCAGATGAGTCCGGCGGTCTCTCCTTCAATGGAGACGGTTAGAAGCGGGGCGTACCCGCTCTCCCGGAACCTCTTCTTCTACACGATCGGAGAACCGGAGGGCAACGTGAAGCGCTTTATAGAATGGGTGCTCGGGCCGGAGGGTCAGAAGCTATGCGAAACAGTGGGCTATTATCCGGTGGCGCTGAATTGACGACGGTTCCCAAAGCTGGACAGCCGGGGGATGCCGCCGATAAAATTGCGGCCGGCCTGATCCGAGGGAGTGCCTTCATAGCGATCGCTTCGCTGGTCCTTATATTCGTCTTCATCGGGAAAGAGGCTCTTCCGGTCCTCACCTCCCCTGAAGTCAAGGAGGAGGCCGGCCTTTCGCAGCTTTTTCTCCCACAACAGAACCGCGCCGGGGACACGACCGAGTTCAACTGGCAGCCGATATCGGATACTCCGAAGTATTCCCTCCTCCCGCTTTTCGTCGGGACGCTGAAGGTGACTGTCATCGCTGTCCTGATCGCGATTCCGCTGGCTGTGGCCGCAGCGCTCTACACTTCCGAGTTCGCCCCTTCCTGGGTTCGGGAAGTGATCAAGCCGTGCATCGAGATACTTGCGGGAATTCCCAGCGTGGTCGTCGGGTTCTTCTGCCTGATGGTGATCGCCAGCTGGCTTCAGGCCGCCTTTGGCTGGACCTTCCGGCTCAACGCCGTGACTGCCGGCATCGGACTCAGCCTGGCAGTCATTCCGATCGTTTACACAGTCTGTGAAGACGCGTTCTCATCCGTGCCTCATGCTTTTCGCGAAGGATCGATCGCGATGGGAGCTTCCGCCTGGCAGACGGCCTCACGTGTGGTCCTTCCTGCTGCAATGCCAGGAGTGCTGGCCGCATGCATTCTCGGTTTCGGGCGTGCCATCGGTGAGACCATGATAGTGCTGATGGCTTCCGGGAACGCTGCGGTAATTTCGTGGTCGCCCGCGGATTCGGTCCGAACCTTCTCCGCTACCATCGCTGCGGAACTCGGCGAACTGGTCCAGGGAAGTCCGCATTACCACGTGTTGTTCTTTATCGGCGCCTTCCTCTTTGTCCTGACCTTCATCATTAATCTGGCCGGCCGTTGGTGGGTCGGCCGGTTGCAGAAGAAACTGCAGGGGGCATCTTAATGCACGCCATGCACACCGGCAAATTCTCGCGAGCAGACTTCACGGGCGGAACATTACGCGGCCTGACCGGCTTCGCCTGCGTGATCATCATCGCGATTGTCGCCGTAATTGTAGGCAACATCGTATATCACGGAATCGGGAATCTTTCGTGGGAATTCCTGTCCGAGCCGCCAAGAAAGCACTTCACCGAGGGCGGCATCTTTCCTGCCATCTTCGGGACGGCCGCACTCGTGATCCTGATGACGATAGCAGTGATTCCGCTCGGGGTTGCAACCGCCATCTACATGCACGAGTACGCATCAAAACGGTCGCGTGTCGTTCACCTGGTGCGGCTCGCGATTCAGAATCTTGCAGGTGTGCCGGCAATCGTCTTCGGGCTCTTCGGTGTCGGCTTCTTCATCGAGTTTGTCGGGCGCGGTCTGGACCGTGGACTGTACGGCGGTGCACTCGTATATGGCCAGCCCGCCATTCTGTGGGCGGCCCTGACCATGGCGCTTCTCACACTTCCTACGGTCGTGGTTGCGACGGAGGAGGCGCTGCGGGCGATTCCGCAAGGCTACCGCGAAGTGGCATACTCGCTTGGCGCAACCAAGTGGCAGATGATACGCAAGGTGGTTCTGCCTCAGGCCGCCGGCGGAATCCTTACAGGTGGAATCCTTGCGGTAAGCCGTGGATCGGGCGAAGTCGCCCCGGTCATGTTCACGGGTGCGGCCTACGCATTGCCGGACCTCCCCTCGCGCCTGAATGACCAGTTCATGGAACTCGGTTACCACGTTTATGTAATGAGCACGCAGGCGTTCGATGTCGAGGCAACGAAACCTGCGCTGTACTCGACTGTGCTCGTTCT
>JAAYAM010000317.1 GCA_012719355.1 Acidobacteriota bacterium | reverse complement strand
TTTTCACCAAGGCCGATATCATCGCCGGGCAGGATGTGTTCCAGCGCTATGGATTAATGGATCACGGCAGCATATGGGGACACGGGTCTCAGCGCGGGATGGAGTTTTCCGCCGTAACGCTGCACAAAATCGGCGAGACGGTAAGAGATAGGGTCTCCCAGGAAGAGTACGGTCGTCCATACGACCAGCTGTCCGAAGAAGAACGTGATGTAGTGGAACTCCGGACGCTTCGGTCCATGAAGAAGAACACCTACGATGCCGGGGCCGATACGCTCAGCCTGAATTCAAATCAGGTCGCTGCCTTGAACGACATACAGGAGTACTGGGAATACACCTTCAGGGAAGGCGATAAAGGCTACGGATTTCTCCCTAACACGATCCCTACCCCGGAGGAGAGGAAACAGCTCGGCCGTTTCTTCTTCTGGACTGCCTGGGCCGCTTCTGCGGCACGCCCGGGATCCGATCACAGCTACACGAACAACTGGCCTCCGGATCGTATGGTAGGAAATGTAGCCACGACCGAAACCTACATCTGGAGTCTGGCGGGCGTTGTGTCGCTTTTCGTCACCCTCGGCCTGTTTATCTTCTGGGTGCACCGTGACCGGCTCTGGTATGGAGAGCCCCAGGGAGTTCCTCTTGCAGAGAAGCTGGTGGACATGCCGCTCACGTCGAGCCAGTTCAAAGCGGCGAAATACTTCCTGGTAGTGATCCTTCTGTTCCTGCTTCAGACTTCTTTCGGAGGCCTGCTGGCGCACTACACTGTGCATCCCGGCAGCTTCTACATCCCGATTGTCGGGGAACTGATTCCCTACAGCTGGGCGAAGACATGGCACCTTCAGCTTGCAATATTCTGGATCGCAACCACATGGGTTGCATCGGCGATCTATCTCGCCCCCATAATCGGCGGGCGGGAACCGCGTGGCCAGGGAGTCCTGGTTCAGATCCTTTTTGGAGCCATCGTGGTGGTAGCGGTAGGAAGCCTTGTCGGGGAAATCGCCGGGATTTACGGTTTCTTCGGCGACTGGTGGTTCTGGCTTGGACATCAGGGGTGGGAATACCTCGAGTTGGGAAGGCTCTGGCAGATCCTGCTTTTTGTTGGGTTATTGGCGTGGCTTTTTATCGTCTACCGTGCCATAAGCAATAAGACTTCGAGGATCGGAGACGAGGATTTCAAGAAGCTGATTAATTTCTACGTTGTAGCGGCCATCCTGGTCGTTGCGTTTTTCGCTTTTGGACTTTTCTTCGCCAGGGGAACTCACATTACGATCGCCGATTACTGGCGGTGGTTTGTGGTCCACATATGGGTCGAGAGTATCTTCGAAGCCTTCGGAGTAGCGGTTATTTCTGTGCTGCTGGTCGCGATGGGGCTTGCGCCGGCGGCGGCGGCACTAAGGGTCGCCTATTTCACCGCCGCGTTCGTGGCCTTCAGCGGAATCCTCGGCACGGCTCACCATTATTTCTGGTTCGGCGGCCCGTCGGCCTGGCTCGCCATAGGATCGGTCTTTTCGAGCGTGGAACCGGTGCCGCTGTTCGGCCTGGTCGTTCGGGGACTGATGGAGTATAAGTCCATTCGCCAGAAGGGTCAGGCTTTTCCGTATAAATGGCCAATGTACTTTTTGGTGGCCAGCTCATTCTGGAACTTCCTGGGCGCGGGCATTTTCGGATTCCTGATCAATCTTCCGGTCATCAACTTCTTCGAGCACGGCACCTACCTGACGGTCAACCACGGCCATGCGGCGCTCTTTGGCGTCTACGGCATGCTCTCAATCGGACTGGTGCTGTTTTCCTGGAGAGGGATGGTGGACCGCAAGCACTGGTCCGACACCCCGCTTAAGGTCTCGTTCTGGGGATTCAATATCGGTTTGTTTCTCATGACAGTGCTGACTCTCTTCCCGGTCGGGATAGCGCAGGCATGGACGAGCTTTAAGGAAGGCCTGTGGATAGCGCGCGACGTAAGCTTTTTCGAAAGGCCTTTCGTCGCATTCCTGGGTCAACTCAGGATCGTGCCCGATACCGTAATCATAGTGCTGGGAGTCGTGCCGCTCCTGATTTTCCTGTTCAAGACATACCCTCATCTGAAGCAGTTCGGACCCACACGCGAGATCGAACCCGAACCGGCGGGAACAACCAAATCCCGATAATGCCTGCTCTGTTGGAGGGCCTGCGACATCTTTTCGCAGGCCCTCGCATATTCAGAGCCGTCTGGAACGGGGTGACGCTTTCATGCTAGTCTACATATAAGGTTCCTCTCTAGCAGCTCTGCCTTCGGATTTGGGCAAAGAAGCATGTGGTTAAGTAACACTTTCCGGAGCGGAGCCGGCATCTTCTCCCGTGAAGTGTCCCTGGCGGATGGACGGCTCGAGTTCCGTCTCGACCTGGTTCTCCTCGTGACGTGGATGCTCCCGGCTCTCCTGAGCGCGATGCAGGGCGACTCTGCGGCCCGGTCTTTCCTCTCCGACAGCGCACTGCATGCGAGATCCCTCGTCGCGGTTCCTATATTGATCCTCGGTGAGTATTTCTCTCTGCCTTTGCTGCGGGAGATCTCCGGTCGTTTCCGCAGCCTCGTATCCGAGGATGAACGGGGACTCTTTGAAGCCTATCTGGATCCGGTTCGCTCATTCCGGCTGCCGGTGGCGGTTGTAATCGCTTCCATTGTGTGCGCCTATCTGGTGGTGCTGATTCTTCTTCGTTATCTTCCACTCTCTTCGATTTCCGGTTGGCAACGAGGCTATGGAGACGGATTCAGGCTTTTCTCACCGGGGGGATGGTGGAACGTGCTGGTCAACGTCCCGCTGGTTCTCAGTCTGGTATTCATGTGGATCTGGCGGCTCTTTCTGTGGAGCCGATTTCTGTGGCAGATATCGAGACTGCGTCTGCAACTTATCGCGTCCCACCCTGACGGGATGGCCGGGCTGCGCTTTCTTGGATACTCTCCGGCTGCGTTGCTTCCGCTGAGTGTTGCCCTGAGTGCAATTCTGGCCGGAATGATCGCCGACCGGGTCCTGCTTTTTGGCGAACCGGTGATGAGCTACCAGCACCTTCTGTATACGTTCGCTGCGGTTGTAATTGTGCTGTACTACGGTCCGGCGATAATTCTTACGGGAAAGCTGTTCAACGTCAGACGCCGTGGCGTGGTTGCGTACTCACGACTCGCCAATCGTGTCGGTCGCAGCTTTGAGGAGAAATGGATGAAGGATTCGGATGCATCCGCACTCGAAGTTCCCGATTTCTCCGCCACTGCGGATCTCTACCATGTGGTGGAGCAAGTTTATCGCATGCGCGTCGTGCCTATAGACATGAAGAGCCTCGGGATCTTTATCACGGTGACCCTGATCCCATTCCTGCCTGTGATTTTGCTACAGGTACCGTTGAAAACAATCGTGCAGAAGATAGCTGCACTTTCGTTCTAAGGAGAACCGTGATCATCATGGCCGTCGTCCCCATGGGACTTGATTCCTCCTTTTTGTTCCGGTCCCGTCCCGGAGGGACGACCCGATCATCAATTCAGCTTTGTCGCGGGAACACTCACATATACAGACCAGTGCAAAGACATCGAATGTTTGAATTTATTCTGTCAATCAGCGGCGAAGTTGATTCGAATACCAGAGAACCCGATTATTCGAGTTCCCTGAACATTTCCGTGGGAATGAATCCAAGCTGAGTCAGATTCACGTGCACGGTTTTTTCCAGCCTTCCCAGGCTGAAGCGAGCCATTGCATAGCCGAGAAGCGATAGCACTATTGCCGCTACCAGAACCAGAAGAGAGCTATTGAAGACAAGCCACTGGATGGCCGCAAAGAACAGTATCGGGATCGCCGCCGCCAGGTAGATCATCGGCATGCCTGCAACCACGTGGGGCTTGAAGGCATTGCCAAAAGGAAAACCGTCGACGAGCAGGATACCGAGTCCCGCATAGATGGAGACTAATGCCAGACTGAAACAGGTAAAGAGCATTCCTTCTATCGCGCCCCAAAAGAAGATGCAGGGAACCAGCAGGAAAAGATGAAGAATTGCCAGAGGTGTCCATAGGGAAGCATAGATTCCGCGCACGAACGGCCGAAATCGCTCAATGGGGAGATTAGTGAAGACAGACGCCCCTCTTGGCTCCGCTTCCCCTCATGGATGATCAAGACGCGGTCGCATACTCTTTCGACAACGTCCAGCACATGCGACGAATAGAGGATGGTTTTGCCTTCATGCGAAAGGGCGCTGAGCAGGTCTTTCACAACGAGTGAGGAAGTGACATCCAATCCGGTAAGCGGCTCATCCAGCAATAGCACCGGCGGATTGAAGCAGAGCGGCGGCAAGCAGCACTTTCTGGCGCATACCCTTGGAAAAGGTCGCGAGACGGCTGAAACGCTGCTTGACTATGTCGAATGTCTCCAGCAGTGTCACAATCTTCTGCCTCAAAGACTTCTCCTCGATTTCCCGAAGGCGCCCAACCAATTCCAGGTATTCCTGGGCAGTGAGGCTTTGGATTCCTGAGTTGGCTGATTGAGTTCCATGCTTTTAGAAAAGCCTGTTGCGCCAAGTCGTCCGCAAGATCAGGCCTGTTGCAGAGTCGATGCATAAACCCTCGAACACGGGACTGGAAGCGCTTTACCACTTCCTCAAAAGCAAGTCTGTCCTTCGCGACGGCAAGAGTAATCACCACGAGGTCGTCGGCCTTGCTCAATTCGAGTGCGGAAAGATTCCTGTTCACCTGCGGGTCCGGTCGTCTTCTTCATTCTCTGGGCGAGCACAGTAGCGGGACGCGAAAAAGAGGCCGGCTCCCAACGCAGCCAGTAGGGGAACTGCAGTAGATAGTTCCAGTACGGACTTGTCGTGCATCCCAAGCAAGATACCGCGCCAGACCGCTACTAATGCAATACCCAGAGCGATGAACATGATTGTCGCTCCAATGGCTCTCAATCCCCTGTAGGAGTAACCGGGCTTATGAACAAGCCATTCAGGTGCCGGAGGCGGTGGATTCAGCAATTCCATTATTTGTTTTTCGTCGACCTTTGGATTCCTTTCAATCAAAAATCGCGCCATTTCGTATTTCATAGCCTCCCTGTGCTTATTTCTCCAGTTGATTACAACCGCCACCGCCGCGAGAAAAAGCCAGAATGCCGCCGCTCCTAAGTTCATATCACTGCTGTCCAAAATAACGCAAATTTGACAGATCTCCGTTGATTCCAAAGAAGTTACGGTTTCGGAACCGTGACTCCTCGGTTGAGGTTGAGTGGCGAAGCCTGAAAAATTCAATCTGCTGTCCAATTCATTACGGCGGAATAGCCGATTGTGCTGGGGTTCGCATATCGTCCGTCCATTCTGCTGTCTAATTAACGCATTATTTCCAAAGAAAGCTGTTGTGTTGCGCCGGCCAATTGCGGCGGGCCTTCAAATGGGGCGTTGAGCCATTCAAACAACCCGCGATAGACGAATAGCTGATGCCGGAGCAGAGCTGCCAGATTCGACAATGACCATCCGAAGGTGGACATGAGCTGAAGGTAGCGCAGGATAAGCATGGCAATAAGAGCAGTCCAAATCTGCGTCTTGACTGCATTGGCATTGGTCCCAAGGAACGTTTTGATTTTCAGGTTTTGCTTGATTGCCTTAAAAAACAGCTCCACTGCCCAGCGATCCTTGTAGATGGCTGCAATGGTTGTTGCCGCAAACTTGAATTGGTTGGTGAGAAACGTGACAGATCGCTGCTTCTCCTCGTCCCAGACCTCGACGATCCTGAAGAAGTGCTTACTGTCAGGGACAGCCTGGCTGTGGAAGAATATTATCTGGTCCTTCCGGACATTAGTTCCAGCAACCACGGGTCTGCTTTCGACCACCTCAAACGATGCGTTCTCCTTGAGCCGCGTTACGAAGTAGACATGATTTCTCGACAATTCGACGAACCATTCATAGTCGATGTAGCCCCGATCCATGACTATCACGGTGCCCGGCTCAAATCGAAGCCTCCGCGCGACCGTAATCTCGCCTTTGTCGCCGGTGGTGACTACAGCGAAAGAAGGAAGGTAACCGTCATGATCCAGAAGCAGGTGCAGCTTAATGGCCCCTTTTGTGCGTCGAAACCGCGCCCAGTCAAAAAGGGAAACGGACAAGTCGATGGTGGTGGAATCAAGGCTAACCAACTTGTTCTTGAAGCGGAACTTCTTCCGACCCCGTCCGGTCGCCACCATTTGGCACTTTGACAGCAGCTGTTCGAAGATTGTCTGATAGAGCGACCACGGCCTGTGCGCATTGGCGTATCCCAGGGTTGAGTGCTTCGGTGAACCTTTGACGCCCAGGTGCCTTAGCTTCCCTTCGCAGCTGGCCAATCCCTGGCAGATCTCCCGAAGGCTGTGAGCTCGGCCGAGTTGGCAGAAAAGCATGGCGACGAACTGTCCCCAGCTGCTGAGGCGCTTGGCACAGTAATCCGAGTTATGCTTCTTGACGGCCAATTCGAATTCTGAGCGAGGGAAAAGTTGCAGGAGCTGAGAGAAGATGCTAGAAAACCTTTGCACGGTCGGACCTCCTTGGTTCGTGATTTTAAGCAAATCCAATTTAACCCAGGAATGGTTCCGACCGTCGCATCTTTCTTTGGACTTCGCCGAAATAGGTCATTTGATCGAAAAATTTATTTTGGACAAGAGTGC
>JAAYAM010000316.1 GCA_012719355.1 Acidobacteriota bacterium | reverse complement strand
TCAACTTTCTGGAGTTTCGCCAGCTGTTCGTCGTTGATTTCAGCGGGATCCACCTTGTGGCAGGTGAATGCCAGAAGTGTCTTACCCAATTCCCTTTCGAGATCCTTTATGGCGATGAGTTCCTTTTCGGTAAGCTTCGTAGAAAGACTGCAGAGCATGATGTCCCTCTTCTCTCTTTGTTTTGTGGAAGGGGGGAACAGATAAACATAACTATATCACAGGGGTGCTCCTGGAATAATCCGGCACTATGCTCCTACGGGAACTGTGCGGGGGTACACGGAAACTGTCTGCTGTCCGGGCCATGTCCCTGAGGCAATACTCTCGGCAGGTAATTTGCATCGTCACTAAGCACGATCGCATTGCAGAAACCTCTTTTTGCGAGCCGACACGGTTCCGCTTCGGATAGTCCGGCTCAGGGCTCCCAAAGGAATTGAGAATCGAGTGTGTTTTTTCGCGTGAGTTGGTGTAAACTCGGTAGCGCAAAGACACAAAGATCAATACGGGGATGCTCACGTGATACTCAATCACGGTGTCTTTGCGCAGCATACCGATTTGCGACAACGCTCCATCGCAGTGACTGTATGAGAGAGGAGGGGTAGGCGTGCGTGCGCCTGATGCAGGATTGTCAACTGACAGCGGATTGCAGCAAAGCTCCCGGCACTCAGCCGAGGGAGGGAGTCTCCCGATACGGTACTCGCGTCAAGGGGATCCGGTACAGAATTTTGGGGACTTCATAACCGAATTCCTTTTTGACCGACTATTCCTGCCTTATGGCATTACCGCCAGAGCTTTCCACGTAATCGGCAGCTGCATAGACGACATGTTCTTCGAGTGTGCTCGATCAGAAGGAAGGATCGAGTCAGTTGAAGACTTCCAGTCTGAACGCATCGTCTTCTGGGGTTGTGGCATTCGCCGTCTTGGGGGCATAAGTGAAGAGAACCTCAGGCGAGCGGAGATCCTCGCCACGAGGGGACCGGTTACCAGATCCTACCTGAAGCTGGGAGATAGTGTGCCTATGGGAGATCCCGCTCTTCTCATCCCGGCGCTGTATCGGCCCACGCATCGGACTCCTGCAGGATCGGTACTCGTACCACATTTTAGCGATGAAAGATCGGATGCCGAACTGCTGGAATTGAGCGGATGCGCTCGAGTCCTCAGGCCGAACATAAGAAACGACAAAAGGAATCTGCTGCTTTTCATTGATCATCTCGTCTCTTCTGAATTCGTGCTGGCCGCCTCCCTTCATGCGGCGATAACTGCCGCAGCGTACAACAGGCCTTTTGCATTTTGGGACAGTGGGAATGTTGACTTGCCATTGAAATGGAAAGACTTCTCAGAACTTGTCTCCGTCCCCTGCCAGTTTGTGAGAACAATTAAGGAAGGCGAAGAATTCTACAGAGCCTCAATTAAACCGGCCTACCGGCCTCCACGACTCTGGCCTCTTATGGCCGCGGCTCCCTTTGCCATCCGTCCCGAGGCCTTGCTCAGAGTGCTCGATTACGATCTCAGGATTCAGGGAAAGGCAGATCTTAGCCGGGATATCGATCGCTGCCTCAAAGAATTAAGGCAGGGGCCAGCCGGAAAAGAACGTTTGCGAGATTACTCAGGTCCCTTTGCTCCGAAACAGGGCGAAATCTCGAGGTTGAACGGGACAGATTCCGAGGTGAACCGCCTGAAAACCCAACTTTACTCTGTTGAGACTGAACTGTCCAAACTACGGGATGCGGTCCGTAGAATGGATTCTCTCGCGGTGAAGCGAAGCAATACAATCAGCGATCTCAGAACCCAGCTCCATCAGGAAAAAAGGGTTGCGAATGAACTTCGAACTCAAAACGAAGAAAGCAGATTTGAAAACCGCAGGCTTCAAAGTCTCCTGGAACGGACGAGGTCACAGCTGCTGGCCCTGCAGCAATCAAGGGCATTCCGCTATACCAGGCGCATAAAGAATTATAGAGCGGGAACAGTACTGGCTGTGCGCATGTCGAAATACCTGCTCGGAGCTGTGGTGACGGGCCGCATCTTCCGTCGCGATGGAATTCCGTCACCGCTACAGGCAGCAAAGGAAGCCTTCACGATCGCCGGAGCGGGAATCTTCGACAAGGAATGGTATCTTCAAGCCAACGGCGACGTCGCTGCCCAGGGTTTTGACCCATTACTCCACTATATCTTCTACGGAGCTCGGGAAGGAAGAGATCCCCACCCCCTGTTTGACACTGATTGGTATTTGAACATGAACGCGGATGTTGCAGAGTCAGGTCTTAACCCGCTGGCGCACTACATTGCCCATGGCGCACATGAGGGAAGGGACCCCGGTCCGCATTTCGACACCAAATGGTACCTGAAGAAGAATGCTGACATATCAGAGGTCGGTCTTAACCCGCTCGCGCACTATATCTGGCACGGAGCATATGAAGGTCGAGATCCGAATCCCTCATTTGACAGCGATTGGTACCTCGACAATAATCCGGATGTTGCCGTACGTGGGGAGAATCCTCTTGTCCATTATGTTCTTCATGGGATTCATGAGGGACGTCCCCCCCGAGGCAGCAAAGCTCCGACAAAACCGCATCCGACACGATTCAGCGCCGACGAACGGCCGAGGCTTCTGTTTATCGACAGTACGTATCCACGTCCGGATCAAGACTCCGGATCGATCGATACATACAATTATTTGAATATCTTCCAGGCTTTTGGTTACCAGGTGGTCTTCGCGGCTGATGCTGAATTCACTCCTCCTTTGGGTGTTCTGAAATCCGTCGCAGGCATGGGTGTGCGATGCATCACCGCCGCGGAATCTGGCTCTATTGACAGGTTCATCGAGGAGGAAGGAGAAACCTTCTCCGTGGCTGTTCTGTCCAGGGTGCATTGCGGAGGACGATACTACGAGAAAGTGCGAGAATGCAGTCCACAAGCCAAGATCATATTCAACACGGTGGATCTGCATGGACGTCGTGAACAGCGGGAAGCCCGCCTGCTTGGAAGTCTAAAGGCAATGAATCTCGCCTTGGGCACGATTGAACGAGAACGATATCTCACGCGCCAGTGTGATGCGACGATAGTCGTCTCCCGAAAAGAGAAGCAGTGGCTGGAATCGGAGGTGCCCGGGGCACGTGTCGTGTATCTTCCTCTGATGAGGGATTGTCCGGGCAGAGAAAAGAACTTCGAGCAGCGCTCAGGAATCTGTTTCGTCGGAAGCTACAAGCACCCTCCAAACGTGGATGCGGTCGAGTACTTTCTGGACAGTATCTGGCCCTCTGTTCACGAGCAGATGCCGAACTGCACGTTCTATATCGTCGGTTCCAATCTGCCTTCTCATATCATGCACCGGAATGATCCGAACGTTGAAATAGTCGGGCATGTGGCGAACCTCAGGAATTGGCTTGAAAATATGAGACTATCCGTGGCACCGCTTCGTTACGGTGCAGGAGCCAAGGGAAAGGTTGTGACGAGCCTTGCCAACGGCTTGCCATGTGTTGCCACCCGGATCGCGGTGGAAGGAATGAATCTTAAGGATGACAGACATATCGCGGTCGAAGACACACCGGCTGCCTTTGCCGACAGGATTGTACGGCTTTACCAGGATCGAGACAGCTGGATCCGCCTATCGGATGAGGGCCATCTTTATTGCACCCAGGAATTCTCCCTGAGTGCAGGACGAGGCCGGCTGGAGCAACTGTTTGAAACACTGGACCTCCCAGTTTGCAGCAATGATGGAAATAAGAGAGTCAGCCAGGTGTTGACGCATGTATGAACCGGTCCCGGGTACCCGGCAAAGTCTCAGGAAGAACGGAGAGAATGCGATGAGAAAACTGGAAATAGCCAAGAGAACCGAGTTCGCCCCGGATCATCAGACATTCCCTGACGCCGAGGTCAAGACTGTCTTCTTTACGATCTGCTCTTGGAATTACCTGGCTTATGCACTCACACTCTGGAGTTCTCTCATCAAAACGAACGGCCCGGTGAGTTTCTATGCCGCCATCTGCGATTCGGATGACCGATTCGATTCACTATCATTGCCATTTCCGGTGATACCGCTTGATGAACTCGGCATTCCGTCACTGGATTCGATGAAACAGAGATACAGCATTAGTGAATTGAACACGGCTATTAAGCCTTTTGTTTTCACCTATCTGTTCGAGGAACACCCGGAATCACTCGTTGTTTATATGGACCCTGACATCCTTGTCACAAGCCGACTGAAGGAACTCAAGGATCTGTTCCTGCAGGGCGCGGATTGCGTCCTGACTCCGCATATTCTCGAGCCCAACGAATTTGCGGTCTTTAAGGATCGTCAGATGCTCACCTACGGAATACACAATCTTGGTTTCTGCGCATTGAGAGATACGCCACGGGTACGACGGGTTGTTTCATGGTGGGGACGAATGCTGGAAGAGTATTGCGTCATAGATTTGCCCAACGGTCTCTTCGTTGACCAGAAATGGGCGGACCTTCCGCCGGCTTTCATCGAGCGTACCCGCATCCTGCATCACAGTGGATATAACGTCGCGTATTGGAACCTTCCGCAACAAACAGTCAGAAAGACGGAGGACGGCTGGAGTGTCAACAATCTGCCCCTGCGCTTCTTCCATTTCAGTGGAAACGAAATCAAGGAGTCGTCGTTGTTCTCGCGACACAGCCGGGATTTCCTCCTGCCGCTGGGAGACACGCAGTTACTCTTCTCTGAGTACGTGAAGCAGGTCAGGGCGAACGGTCACGATTATTATCGCCGTATTCCGTACAGCTTCAGCTGGAATGGCGCAGCCGGAACGAATCCGCACACGCCGCAGTCCGAGCAATCTGAGTGTCTGTCTTCCGAATCCAGGCCTCTGGGGCCTTCAGAGACAGTTCAGCTGATA
>JAAYAM010000315.1 GCA_012719355.1 Acidobacteriota bacterium | reverse complement strand
GACGGAGTCGTGTTGTAGACATCGATTTGGAATTCCTATCCAGGAGAGAGCAGTTCCGGTGTTCTCTCGCTGGATTGCGATTATGGTAATTTGAGTATGGCAACTACAAAGAGCGCAAAGGTTTCCAGAAGGAAGTCTGATTCCGACGAACACTACGAGTACATCGTCCCGGCCGTCGACAGGGCCGCGCGCATTCTCACGATGCTGCGATACAAAGGGCGCGGCATGACGATCGCCGAAGTCGCCGAGGCTACCGGGTGGCACAAGAGCAGTGTACACAAGCTGCTGGTAACGCTGAGCCATCACGGTCTGCTGGATCGCAACGAACTGACAAAGCAATACACGCTTGGGCTGGCGCTCATCGGATTGGGCCAGTACGTTCTCGATAATCTGGACTTCTCATTCACGGCAAAATCGCTCCTGAAGGATCTGTCCGACTACAGCGGAGAGACGGCGAATTTCGCGGTTCTGCGCGGGAACCAGATGGTAATCATAGAATCGGTGGAATCCAGGGGGGACCTTCGAGTGGTTCCTCCGATCGGTACCGTGAATTCGCTGACAACAAAGTCAAACGGTAAAGCGATCCTTGCGTTCCTTCCCGAGAGCCAGGTTGTCAGGATTATAGAAGCCGAAGGTCTTCAGGCGTTCACCAAGAACTCCATTACCGATCTTGAGGCGTTTCTGAAGGACCTAGCCGCCATTCGCAAACGCGGTTACGCAGTAGACCTCGAGGAATTCAGAGAAGGAATCAACGCCATTTCGGCGCCGGTGTTCAATTCCTCCCGGCAGGTTGTAGGGACGCTGTCTCTCGTGGCGCCGGCCTTCAGAATGACGAAAGACAAAATCTCGGATTTCGGCCGGAAGTGTTCAGAGACGGCAGAGCAGCTCTCTGCGATGATACGCGAATCCATTTAGCAGTCCATTCACTCTACCGCACCCGTGCGTATCCTTTATAGTTCTGTCCCTATCGGACCGCGGCCGTGGTCTGTGTGTACTTGAACGCATTCGAATGCAAAACGTATATTGCCGCGAGGCAACGAAGACTACAGACCCGTCCCGCCAGGGACGGATTGATTCCTGCTTCCGTGCCGGCGTCTCCGTTTCAAATACTTACAGGTATACTCTGGGCACCCGCGTATTGATATTGGTGAGAATCTCATATGGAATCGTTCCGGCCCATTCAGCCAGATCTTCAGCGGTGATCCGCTCGTCTCCCGATTCACCCAAAAGTATGACTTCATCGCCGTTGTAGGATGAGTCCATTTCAATATTGACCATCATCTGATCCATGCAGATCGTTCCGATCTGGCGGTATGGTTTTCCGCGAATAATAACCTTGGCCCGGTTCGACATGCTGCGAAAGAAACCATCGCCGTAGCCTGCCGGGACTGTCACAACGCGTACATCACGATTCGCATGCCATGTGGAACCGTAGCTGACCGGCTGTCCGGCTTTGACCACCTTGAAATACACGACGCGCGATTTCCATGCTAGTGCCGGCCGGACCTTTATGCTGTGCGGAACCGCCGTCGACGGATAGACTCCATACAGGAGAATGCCAGGCCTGACCATGTCAAGGCAGCTCTCGGAAAGCTGAAGCACTGCGGCCGAATTGGCGATGTGGCGTATGGGCATGGGCAGGCTGCGGCGTTCGTAAAAGGTCAGGACTTCCAGGAAACGCTCCAGTTGCAGCCGTGCGTGGGTCAGGTCTTCAGCATCGGCGTTTGCGAAATGAGAAAAAATCCCTTCGACCTCGACATTCCTGCATTTCAAGGCGGCTTCCTGCAGAGCCCGGGCGTTGTAATAATGAACCCCGATACGTTCCATCCCGGTATCGATCTTCAAATGGACTTTGGCCTTTACTTTCATAAGGCCGGCTGTCTGATCGATCTGCTCCAGCCGTTCCACCGATGAGGCCGTCAGGGTGAGATTGTGTTCCAGGTAGCGATGGATCTGCTCGCTCCATATCCCGCCTAACACGATGATCGGAGCCGTGATTCCCAATTCGCGCAGCAGGATTCCTTCTTCGAGAACGGCAACGCCTATGTAATCTGCCTTGTCAGCCAGGGCTTTCGACACTTCCACAAGCCCGTGTCCGTATGCGTTGGCCTTGGCCACCAGCATAACTTTCGCCGGCGCGACCCTTTCCCTGATCGCGGCCATATTCTCTTCAAGACGCTTCAGGTTCACTTCGGCCCACGTCGCCCTTACTCCTTCACCGGTTGCGATCACGTCATCCAGAATTCTCATGCACGAGATTGTATCGCAGTTCTCAACCCTGTGAACGAGTAAGTCAGGACTAATCCACGTAGGTCGTTTGGTGCGTGGCTCCGAGAGACATCAGGAGAAATCCGAAAGGCCTGTCGACCCAACGGGTAACAATCGGATTATGCGGCAGACCCGCCGGGACGACCACCGCAGTCGGCCGATCAATGACATGCCTTTCGTGTTCAGCTCCCATATCGATCTGAATCTCTGCTCCAAGGCAGTCGATATCGGCTGGGTCGGTGCCCGCGAATACCAGGACCTCGTCATTCGGATGCACATGCGCGCCGTTTCCCGGCCCCCGCACCCAGAGGCCCGGATTTTTGTGAATCCCCCAGTAGAAGTTGACGTTCATCCCTTCCAAGTCCTTGCCGAACATCCAGACTCCGTTTTCCGTCGCTCCCGGCCCGGGAACACGCCCCTGCTCAACCATCTCTCCGTACTGTAGTTTGTCTTCCGCGTTGACGGGTCGTACGGATACCGTATTCGGTATTAAAGGTTTTATGAATCTGTCGTTTACGTGGCCGTGCGTTACGGTCTCCTCCGAGATGTGAATCCTCTTCTGCCCGAATGAAGAGTTCATAGGCGGCTTGATGCCGCTTCCCGGTGCAGGCTGCATCCGCTTCATCTGTTCCTCGGTTATTCCGTCTCCCAGCCAGCGCGTCGTGGGATCCGCTCCCAGCGAAATGATGAAAAAGCTGTAGCCGATCGGACTGGTCACGTCCAGCGTGACGGAAGGGCAATGGAGGAAGCCGGCAGGCGCTATGACCACGGAAGGCCTGTCGAACGTGTGGATTTCCAATTCCTTACCGAGACAGTACTGAATCTTTGCACCCAGATATTCCGGTCTGTCCGGATCCAGCCCGACAAACACGAGGCATTCCGGATAGGGATGTATATGCGGATCCATGCCGGGATGCCAGTCCCCAAGCCCTGTGTAGAATCCCCAGGAAAAATTGAGCTGTAATCCTTCCAGATGGTCCCGGCCATTAAGCCAGCGATTGACGTCGGCATTCCCGGTATTCTTGAATATCTCGGCTTGACCGGGCATTTCGGCAATCTTCAGAGGCTTGAAGAGATGTTCGTATTTTCCGCTCGCCATTTAAGTCTACCTTTCTGGATTTGCACGTTTCAGTCAAATGCCTTGGTCGCGTGTTCTGCGGCAAGACAGACTGCAAAGAACCCGAATGGCCTGTCGACCCACCTGGTCACCTGCGGCAGATGAGGAACGCCCGCAGGGCATACGACCGCAGAAGGTGCGTTGATCAGGTGCCTTTCATGTTCGGCTCCGAGATCGATCTCGATTTCCGCGCCCAGAGAGCCTGGATCCCCTGGATCCATTCCCACATAAACCAGCACTTCATCTGAAGGGTGCACGTGCGCGCCGGCGCCGCGATGCCAGATTCCCGGGCTGCTGCAGAATCCCCAGAAGACACTCAAATCGAGTCCCTCCAGGTCCTTCCCGGACATCCACACCAGGTGATCCGGATTCCCGGGGCCCGGTCTCCCTGCCTGACCTGGCTCGACCCCGGTCCGCGGCCTGCCATGCTGAATGAACAATCCCGATTTCAGCGATTTGACAAGGTGTGCATATCTGCCGTTCGCTCCGGCCGGTGCAGCTTTGTCTTCCGCCCTCTGAATGCCCAGCTGAACTGACCAGAGGCCGAATCCTTTGGGACTGTACATTCTCCTGGTGATGAATGGGCCGTGAGGCAGTCCGGCAGGAATGATGATCGCAGTCGGCTCGTTGAATACATACGTTTCGTGTTCGGGACCGAGAGAGCACTCAATCTCCGCTCCGAGATAGGTTGCGTTGGCCGTGTCGAGACCCACGAAAAGCAGGCATTCCGGATAGGAATGTGAAGGCATATCCTTGCCAACCCGCATATCGCCTGTGGCCGTATGCACGCTCCAGGAAAGAGTGAGATTCATTCCTTCCAGGTGCTCCCTGCCGTTCAACACTACTTGCCGAGGCGACGTTTCGCCGATAGCCAGAGGTTTGATAAGATGCCCGTACTTTTCGACCGCCATAGCATTTTCTCCTGTGGACAGGATGACAACATATGGCCACGAGAGCGCGCGTGCGACAGTCTTCGTGGCTGAAGGATCAGTTCAGATTTTCCCGAGAGCCTTGAGGACTCTATCGGGAGTCAGCGGATAATCGAGAGCCCATTTGCCGGTGGCATTGTAAATCGCTCCTGCCGTTATCCCTGACAGGGAAGCTCCGGTGTCTTCTCCAACGCCGCAGGCGCCGTAGGAAGAGTAGCCAAGATGGCTCTCATTGATGATGCACTTGACGGCCGGATAGTCGTTCATCGTCCCTATGTGATAGGCGATGTTGTCGAAATTCAATCCGACGCCCGTTCTCGGACAGTATATTTTCTCTTCCGTCGCGCTTCTCCCCAGACCCATTATCGCGCCGCCGTACTGCTGGGCTTCCGCTCCACGCCGGTTGAACAGGTGGCCCACGTCGTTGACGCATACCAGATTTGTGACTACAACTTCACCTGTTTCCGTGTCCACCTCGACTTCGAGGAAGTGCGCCTGCCGGCTCATGATGTACATCTGCGGATGCGGCTTCCCGTTCAGGGTCAGGCCGGTGACGCCCGGAGCGACGGGATGGATGATTGCCGGGTCTTCATTCCAGAATGGGGTTGCAACTTCCTTTACCGTCTTTCTGTTTGATGGGTTTGCCTTCTCGAAGACAAAACCGTCTTTGACATCGAGCTCGTTGGCAGACTTTCCGGGAAACATCGTCCGTCCGCCCGGCATGCCCGGACGCATCGGCGCGGAGCCCGGACGTACGGCATAATCCAGAATCTTCTTTTTCAGTTCACGAGCGGCAAGTATCAGTTGCGGCGTGGTCTGGCTGATCCCCATCGACCCACCGGGAACCCAGAACGTGTAGGTACCCGCATCGGAGCGCTGCTGCTGCACAACGATGTCGTCAGACCTGAGCCCCGATTCAGCGGCCACGCAATGGCGGAAGGCTGACTCGGTGTCCATCCCGAAATCTGCCCTCACCCCTACGATCGTGAGCTTCCCGTCGCGCAGGATGAGGCACCCGAACATCCTTCCCGTAATCCAGCTCCATTCATTAATTGAGACAAAACCAAGGCCGTGCATTCTTCCGTTCGGCAGTTTCACTGTACCCGGAGGATGCCATTTCTGGTCCCACTGAATCGCCTTTTTCCCCTTCTCAATGACCTCCCTCAGGCTCTGCCTCTGAGGGAATCCGTTTTCCTTCTGGTATTCTGTCACCCAGTCCCAGTAATGTCCTCTGCAGCCGTCATTCTTCAGTGCGACTTCCGTAGGGTCCAGACCGAACTCCACGGCCACCCGGTCGAACATAACGTTGTGAGGAACGCAGCAGTGTGCACCATGCCTGAAGCAGATGTGATGCCCGTGGTTGATCAAAGCCCATTCCTGCGTGTTGCGCAGATTGGGAATGCCGGTCGACTCATGCGTTTTGTCGATGTGCAACTCGCCGAAGGGCCCGACGACATGCCAGTCGCAGGCCGTGATTGTGCCATCCTTCTTCGCGCCGACCTTGCATCGATAGACCCCGGCATCGTCTCCGTTCACGTAGAAGTTGCTCTCATCGTAGAGAAGCTTCACGGGCCGGTCTTTCGCTCTCCTGGCCAGGATAGCCGCCATGCGAATGAACGCCGTGGAGTATCCCAGCCACGCGATCCCCCCATACCAGGCGCCCTGGTAGGGAACCGTCACGGTGATCTTGCTGCGGTCGCAAATCGGGTCGAGAGGCTTGAACCTTCCCGTTGCCTCGGGGCCCGGAGTGATCTGCGGGGCGCCATAGCCGAGAGCAACTCCCGACAGTCCGATGGACAAAACACTTGGAGTGCTCAGAACCGGCTGCATATGCGCCGTGTGATGGGGCCAGATGTCAAGGAATTCCCCTCTCCACTGTACTACGCACGCCATAGCCTCAACCCCCGCCACTGTGTTGGGGGCTCTCGTAATCGTGTACTCGATTACTTTGTCCGCTTCGGCGAATCCTTTTTCGACATCTCCGATTTCAGTGGTTCTGGTTGCAAGGGTGTTGGGCTCCTTCGCACCCTTGTTCAACCGCAAGATCTCCGGCATGATCCTGGGCGCGTCCGGTTTTAGCGATTCTTCCATATCAAGAACAAAAGGGCGCTCTTCCCACTCGATTTCGATGAGCCTCAGGGCGCGGTCGCATATCTCTTCGCTGTCGGCTACGACAACCACTCCCATCGGATGCTGATAGAAATCGCTGGTGGCCGGGAGTGTGAGGATGTTGTATTCGCTGGAGCAGTATCCGCCCGTGGAGTTTTCGATGGCAATATCGGGATCGGTGAACTTCAGCACGTCCCTGACCCCTGGGAGCGCCTCGGCTTTGCTCGTGTCCACGCTCACGATTGTGGCGTGGGCGAAAGGAGAAGTGAGTATCTTGGCGTACAGCATGCCCGGGAAATCCAGATCCCTCGTGAAGACGGCCTGGCCCGACAGCTTATCGTGGGCATCCTGGCGCGATGCGCCGTAATCGACCGGTGAAACACCTTCGGGCGGTTTCCATGTCCAGGGCCTGTAGTCTTCAGGCATATCAATTTCCCTCTCACAGACTCGTACCGCGATGTTGATTTCGAACCGAACAACTTAGTTGTTATTGACTCCTTGTATAGCGTAATTCCGGTGCCGGAGCCACATATTTTTCCCGCGCGAGAGTCCCTCTTGACGATCCGCCGCCGATTCGATAACTTGCTTTCGCGGTTACTTGCACGGGTTTACGGTACACACCATCCCGGGCGATCTGTTCGCGCACAGCCTCTGGAGGATCAAGAAGAAAGCTGTACAGCCACGGCAGTATTTTCCCCATCTCAGCAGCACGGTCCGGCCTGAATACAAGTAACTGAATCAACGAAATCCCGAAGCAGAAAAGGAGTGGGAACCCCCCGGAATGCGTTTCCCCACATATCCGCTTTTGATTGTGACCATCCTGGTATTTCTGATGGTTTTACCGGGAGCACGCGTCTACGCGGCCGATATCCGCGCCGCCGATGAGACCTTCAACCTGATCGATGCCGAACAGAAGGGAACCTTCACTATAGGAGAAGCCTCCGGCATTCTCTCCGGCACCCGAAACCGCGCAATGCAGTTCGAGTACACCGTTTCGCCCGGAACCTATGCCGGGGTGTGGATCAGCGGATTCGGCACTTCTCTCCATGAAAATACACCGGATGTCGCCCGGATCCGGCTTCTCTCCGCCGGTGCAGCCGATCCGGATCTTGATGTGGCTTTCGAACTGAAGGGAACACACGGCATGCAGCGCATCCCGTTACAAGTGCACGATGGCTGGAGCGAAACCGAGCATCAGCTGGACTGGGATGCTATCGGCACATTGAAAGAAGGTGTCGTTTTGGTGGTACGATCCGGTGACGGCCCTCCGGTCTCCGGGACCCTTTCATTCTCCGTCGAACTGTCCCGTCTGCCGCTGCTGCGCAGGTTTTCGCTTATGCCGTTCGCCCGGTTATGCGCAATTCTCCTCCTGGGACTCGTGGTGGCGGGATTGGCGGCTGTTCCCGGCCGTTGTCCGGGCATCGCGCGGCAGTCCCGCTGCCGGCCTGCCAGAGATTTCAGGCGGAGCGGACTTGCGGCGGATTTCGTGCTCGGTTCATCCGTTGTCTTTGTCATTGTCATTGCCCTTGGTATCTACGATCTGAGTGGCCGAACGGACGCCGGCTGGAGTTGCGTAGTCCTTGGCCTGGCTGCCGTAGCTGTTAGCGAATGGATGAAGTATGGGCTCAGCGGAAAACACCTCGCTCCATTCGAGGCCTTCCGCGACATGAGCGCAACCGGCCTTCTAACGGTATCTTCCAGCTCGCTCCCCGTGCTGCAGGCTCCGGGCGATTGGTCGCAGGTGCTGCTGCTGAGCAGTATCGTCGCGGCAGCTGCGGCTCTGGTGTATCACCTCTTCAATCTGTATTGCCTGGCGACTTCAGGCAGGCACTCCGGTACCGTTGCCGGAGTGATGATCGTCGGTACTCCGTATCTGTTCGGAAGTCTGCTGCTGCTGCAACCGTCGGGCCTTTCTGCTGCATGGCCCGCGGCCTTAAAGGCTGCGATGGGGCTGCTCCTCGTATGGGGTTTCAACGAGGCGATCGCCAATACCGTGTCCGCCGCGAGGCAGCGAAAAATGATCCATGAAACAAACGCGCATCTCGTGCTGTTGGCGGGGGCAGGAGCCGTTGTGGCCGCTCCCTGGATTGCCGATATCGGTTCTGGATCATTTGCGTCCTCTCTTTCCCCGGTTTCGCAGGTGTCTGTCATGACGGCTGCCGCCGCCCTCTCACAGGCCGCTCTCTGGGCCGAGATTTACCTGATCACCGGAATTCTTCTCAGCGCCCTTGGCCGCAAAGACCCGTCGTCAGGAATGGCGCAACACACCCTGACCGGAATGAAGAAGGGAATGGTTTTCGGCGGAGTCTTCATCGGTCTTATCTCCGGGATTGGATTATTGAGCCGCGCTCCCTTCTTCTATGAGAGTGTCGCGACTTATCCCCTCGTAACGGCAATGCTCGTCGGGGCGATGGCTTTCCCGTTTGCCAAGACCGTAATCGAGACGTTTGACGGGACCCAGGGGTTCTTCCGTCGGCTGGTGCGGGGCGTTCTTGATCCATGGTTCTATCTACGCGGCGCCGTGGTGGGATCAGGATTGGGATTCGCCTTAGGCCATGCGACGGCTGTACAGTCGACTCCGCATCGGGTTGCCTTCGGGATTCTGGTCGGCTTTGCCGCTTCCACGGGAATCACCCTACTTCGTGACCTGCTCCACGCTCTGCGTCGCCGCGGCGGAATCCAGACCTGGCGTCTCTACTTAGTCCACGCCTTGTTTGGAATTGTGATAGGTGCGGGCTTCGGCTTCTACTTCGATTCGGCCCAGGTATCGGTGGTAGTCAGCAAATTTCAGCAGTACCTCGGATCCGGACTGGCGCCGCAGCCGTATGGCTCCCATCTGCTGTTGAGCAAATGGGGCTACGTTCATCTCGGCGCAGTAACGGGCGGCGTCAAGCTGCTGTTCAGCGAATCCCTGATGGGCGTTCTCAGCTGGGCGATCCCTGCCTGGCTTTTCGCAATCAACGGGACGTTCATGTCCGCGTTTTTCCGCAAGGACAGGGCTCCGGTATCCGGCCTGTTTACAGGGCTGGGCCTGCTGCAGCTGGGCCAAAGCACGATCCAGGTTTTTCGATGGGGCTTATGGATGGCGCCGATAATCTTCACCTTCCTTCGACCGATGGCCGATCCGACCTGGTATAACCAGGATGGCGCGGTACGAACCCTGATTGCTGCATTCAACTACTTCACCTTGAGCCCTGATGCCTTCCATGACTGGAGCCTGGGGGTTTTCATATCCATCCTGGCCTACAATTCCATACGAGTTCTGATCTGGCTCGACCACATGGGACTGCGGGTAGCGACGCTTGTGAACCTGAGTTTTCTTGGTATGGACAGACTGGACCGGAAACTCGCACGCTTCCTTGGCCCTGCGGCCGCAACCGCGCAGTGCATCCCTGAAGGAGTAAGGCGTTTTGCCACGTGGGCTCCCCTTCTGATCCCGTTTTACCTGCCGAGGGGAAAAGACTGGGATTTTGTATGGAGCCGTGCGGAAGAGCTTCAGATTGCAGGTGCAGGCACCGGACTGAGTGTGTCGCCGGGCAAAGGACTCCTGATAATTTGCATCGCCGTCGCCGTCTGTACGTTTCTTTTCGCCATAGTCCGCCGCAGGAAACCGTTGGAGTGGAGGCTCTCCAATTCCTGCTACGAGACGGTACTGAAACCGAATGGAGAGATGTTCAGCAGCGTAACCGACAAGGGATATGATGTGAGCCGCCGGTCATACGACGTGCTCGATCCGGCCGGAAGAGCCTTGTTTCTTGTCGATTCGTCATGCCGTGAAGACGATGAGGCTCAAACCTGGCCCGTACTCGGCCACTTTCCGCGGCGGACATGCGTCTCTCCCGTAATTGAGCATCATGACGGGAGGTTAAGACTCACGAGCTGCGGCAACGGCATCAGGACCACAGTCGACATTTCCATTGCCGGCGATGATCCTGCCGAACTCTGGACGATACTGGTCGAGAACCTGACCGCCAGGGAGCGACAGCTGAGACTGGTTCCTTATCTGGAGTGGGTGCTGAATCGACCGGAATCCGACCGCGGCCACACTCAGTACAATCGGCTGTACCCTGAGATGGAATATGTTGCCGGTCTGCATTCGGTACTGGCGTGGCACAAACAGTCCAAGGCGATGGGCATTCTTGCTGCGGACGTGGTGCCGGAAGGTTTTCTCACGTCACGAATCGATTTCATCGGTCGTGCCCAGTCCCTGGCATCTCCACGCATTCTTCAGACGCTCGCGTTCTCAGAGGCACGCGATACGGGATTTCATCCGACCTTTGATCCGATCGGAAGCCTGGTGCTCGGCGTGAATCTGAAGCCGGGGGAAGCCGGACAAGTGAAGCTTCTGATCGGATTGACCTCGAGCAGGAGGAGCGCTGCCGGCCTGATTTCTCGCCATCTTGGCATTCCGCCGGAAGATGCTGCGCCCTCTCGCCCGAGCGCGAACTGTCCCCCCGTCCGACATGGTGAGATACTGCCCGGAACGCCCCAACCCTATCATGAGTACAGCGGTGACGGGACGAGACTGCTGGTCCGAACTCCGCTGACGCCACGGCCGTACGACCATACGATGTCGAATGCCCTCGGCCATGTTATGGTCGTGACCAATCGGGGACTGCATACCAGTTCCAGCGGCAACTCGCAGCAGAACCGGCTTACTCCGGACTGCCCCGACATCGTGACGCGTGAAGTGCCGGGTGAAACCATATACCTTTACGATCCGGAGGACATGCAGTGGTATTCTCCCACCTACCATCCGCTGAACGATCCCGCCGCTCAATACGAAGTTGAATTCGGCGTCGACGGAATCGCCACGTACCGCATGAAGCGGGGCAGCCTTGCGACGGAACTGACTGCATTTGTCCCGCCCGATGATCCGGCGGGTGTGTATCTGCTGACGATTCGCAATCTGGGTGCAGTGGAGCGAAACCTGCGTGTCGCACCGTATTTCCAGATTGTGCTGTCGGATCAGCCGGAAAATGCGGGTCCGCTCAAGGTGCGTTACGAGGTGGAAGACCAGGTGCTGTATTTCGAGAATCCACGGAACGGATTCCGAACCGGGCCTGCCTTCGCTGCAATGTCCGCCGCAGCCGAATTGGTGGAAACGTGCCGCGGCCGGTTCTTTGGGCCCGACACCGACGTTGCGCATCCTTTCATGATCAATGAAGGCGCGCCGTATCGCGGCAAAGGGACGGACAATCGTCCTGTAGCCGCTCTGCTGACAACAGTGCAGATTCCACCGGAGAGCAGCTGTACGATCAGCATAGTGCTGGGCCAGGCCGACAACATGAAGCAGGCGGCGGCGACTGCCCGGAAGTATCGCGATCCGGGGCAGGCGTATGCCGCGCTTTCCGCCACCAGGAAGTGGTGGGCGCAATTCATCGGGAAACTGAAGATAGAGAGCGGCCATGTGGAGACGGACCGGTATGCCGACTGGTTGAAATACCAGACACTGGCGGAACGAATCTGGGCTCGGCGCGGATTCTATCAGGCAAGTGGAGCGTACGGCTTTCGCGATCAGCTGCAGGACTGCGTAAACCTCGTCTGGGTGGATCCGCTTATTGCGCGCAGTCAGATTGTGCTGCATGCGTCCCAACAATTCATCGAGGGTGACGTGGTGCACTGGTTCCATCGGCTGCAGGACGGCCGCACCGGGTTTGCCGCCCGGACCTATGCGTCCGACAATCTTCTGTGGCTCGCGTGGGCGGCAGTGGAATACGTTGAAATGACCGGCGACACATCCATTCTCGATGAAGGCGCGCCGTATCTCGCCGCGGAACAGCCCCTGGCTCCGCTCCCGGCCGGAAAACACGGAATGGGATTCATCCCGCTTCGTTCATCGCGCACCGATTCCGTGTACCGACACTGTGTGCGTGCCGTAAACCTCGTGCTGAAAAGGAGAATGGGCGCACACGGTCTGCCCTTGATCGGCGCCGGCGACTGGAACGACGGTCTGGACGAGATCGGCAGCAGAGGGAAGGGGGAAAGCGTCTGGCTCGGTTTCTTCCTGTACTACATTCTTAAGAGACTGATCCCGCTCATGGAAGGTCGCGAGGACGCTGCGACGATACGCTATTATGTCCATAAGGAAGTGCAGTTGGAGTGTGCTCTTCAATGCACCTGGCGCAGGGACCGTTATCTGCGGGCCATCCACGATGATGGAACCGAAATAGGCGTGCTCGGCAGCGGTGTCTGGGAAATCGATGCCCTGACCGCGGCGTGGGCCGTTATGTCGGGAATTGATCCGTGGCGCGGC
Source organism: Acidobacteriota bacterium (assembly GCA_012719355.1). Taxonomy (GTDB): domain Bacteria; phylum Acidobacteriota; class UBA6911; order UBA6911; family UBA6911; genus UBA6911. Next base: position 20,947 of record JAAYAM010000315.1, on the reverse strand, counting down.
CGCAAGATGTTCGACACGGCCATTGCGACGCTGGAGAAAGGAAATACCATCCTTTTGGGATGGCCTCCCTTGCGCGAAGATACCATGCCCTACCTGGGACGAAGCAGCCGGTATCCGGAAGGAGTCCGTGAGAACGGCATGTATTGCCACGGTGTCCAGTGGCTGGTCGGCGCCGCACGGATCCTGTCGAGACAGTGCCAGGACAAGGGAGATGTTGAAGGTGCTCGTAAGTACGCCGCAGCTTCCTTCCGCCTCTGGCATAAGATTTCACCGTTGCCCCACGTAGAACCCGACGAAATTGAAGTCTACGGCGGTCAGCCTAATAAGCAGGCTGCCGATATCGTGACCGCGCACGTTCCCGGCCGGATGGGTTGGCATGGTTATACAGGCGCGGCGGGATGGATGTTCCGGCAACTGCTCGAAGGAGTCTACGGACTGCGGCTTGAGAGCAACCGGATGATTGCCTCTTCCCGGGACGAGGCTCCCTTTGCACTGGCTCCTGCAGGCGTTGTGTGGAACCGGAAAACCGTCCGGGAAGATCCCGCCGCCGAGAGTCTGCTGCGTTCTCAGGGTTTGCCATGACAGAAGACTCCATGCGTCGAAGAGTATTGATGTTGATACCATACGGCGGCTGCAGTTGCCGCAGCCTTGCAGTATGGCTGGCTTTGATTCTCACAGGAATAGGTATGTCAATTCAGGCGGCTCCGGCAGGGACAGCAGTGACCAGTGTGCCCCGCAGCTCTTTCGCCACCGTCGATCTGCAGCACCGGCACGCTCGGGCCTTATTGGATAACGCGATGCGCTATGTTTCCCCGAAAAGCGGCACGAGGGACGAGTCTTCCGGATATCCGGTGGAAGGGTGGAACAACCAGCCGGACCAGGGGCTTGGGTTGAGATCGTTCACGCAGCTGACAGCCATCGGTGAGTGGGTGGAAGTGCTCGCCAACGTGATAGCGGGCAAGGCCGACTCTCCATATCTCTCGCATGAAGAAGCGCTCGAAAATCTGCAGCAGGTTGTGCGGAGTCTTCTACAGGATCAGCGGAATCCGCAAGCTGGGTCAATGGGGCTTCTCACGAATTTTCTCGATCTTGAACCTGGCAGGCGTATGGGACCCCTCGCCTGGACCGTCGATAAGGCGAAATTTACCGAAACCTTCGGGAAGCGGAAAGGCATAGCAATATGGCGAGCCTTGATCCGGAAAGGATGGCTGGATCCGCTCAACAGGAGGGAAGCGTCGATAAGGCGGGATGAAGGGTACGGCGCGGCATTCTTCACCGGGCCTCTTGCCCCTTTCGCCGACGATGCTACCAGGGCTGCGGTGATGGGGATACTCGACCGGCGGACGGTCGCAATAGTTTTCGGCGACAACGTTAACCTCTCCACATCGATTGCGACTGCAATCGGCGCGCTGCTCGCACCTGAGGTTCGAGACAATCCGGCAATCATCAAGCTGCGCCAGGCGATGGAGCGGTTCCTCGACAACCAGCAGGAAGGGTACTCTTTTCTTTTTGATTCCGTGACCGGCCGGTTCTTTTTCGGCTGGGATGCTTCGAGAAACCGGTATTTCGGCTGGGAGGACGGTGAAGGTAATCTGCAACCGGGTCACATGGACTACATGGTCAATGAATTCCGAGGGCCGACCGCCTTTGCAGTCATGCGATTCGGCCTGCCGGTGGACGCATTTGCAAACCTTGGCTTTGCGATTAAGCCATACCGGATGGGAAACGGCCGCGACGTGTATGTGCTGGCGCCGTGGGACGGTTCGGCCTTTCAGGCGCTCGGCCTTGGTCTTTCGGTGGCCGATGGCGGCTACCGCAGCTGGCATTTGTTGATGAAGAATGTCGTGCGCGCCCAGATTGATTACGCCCGCCGGCACAATCTTCCCGGATTTCTTTCTGAGTGTTACATCGGTGAGGGTCCACGCTACACGGGTGATGTCGGAATTCCGGAGATTGCCGTCAATGCAGAGCCTCGGATCACTACTGTGGCTTCACTTTACACGCTCGGAGTAGCGTACGCCGTTGCTCCTGCTGCAGTAGAACGCTTTTTGGCCGAGAACTGGGTCACAATATCATCGCTGCTGACCAGTCACGGCCCATGGGAAGGATTCGATGTGCTGAAAAACGAACCTGTACGGATACAGACATCCGCTCACACGCTGTCGCTGATCCTGGGATTGCTCGGGACCGGGCAGGAGAACATGATGCGGTATCTGGAATTCAAGGGACTTCATGGCCGCCTGCGGGAGATTTACCGGAAGGGAAAAGACACGAACCTGCTCGCTGACGCCGACTCTTTCGCGTGGGACTCAGGCGGAACCAGTCTGGAATCGCAGCGCAGCGCAGGCGGATTCAGTGTGAAAGGCGTGCCGGCAGGACAGGTGGGAGTAGCTTTCGTGTCGCGGCCGGAAAGCGCCATGAATCTCTCCAACGGGGTGCTGAGTTTCCGGTATCGGACCAGCGAGCCTCTTTCACGCGCTAAAATACAGCTCAAACCTTTCGAATCAGCAGCAACATCGCGTCTTCCGATCGAAGTGTATCTGAAGCTCGATCCAACCGGGGACGAGTGGAGAGAGATACGGGTGGTTTTACCGGCAACGGCCGGTTTGGCGCAGATCAAGGAAGCGGTTCTTGAATGCGAACCATCCGGTACGGGCAGAAGTATCGATCTGTCCATCCTAGGGCTCTCCTTCACGGCCTACTAAAAGTCTGGAGAGCGGAGCCGACGAAAAATCCAGCTCAGACGCAGACGGGCTGAGCCCTGGCCAATCGCGCATAGAGTCCGTTGCGTGCCAGGAGTTCTTCATGATTTCCCGCTTCGACGATCTTCCCCTGCCGAACTGCGAGAATCCGGTCGGCATTGCGCACAGTGCTGAGACGATGCGCTATGATCAGGCAGGTCCGCCCGCTCATGAGGCGATCGAGAGCCTGTTGAACAAGAGCTTCGCTCTCGCCGTCGAGGGCGCTGGTGGCCTCGTCCAGAACCAGGATTCGCGGATCGCGGAGCAGCGAACGGGCAATCGATATCCGTTGTCTCTGTCCGCCCGAGAGATTCACACCTCTTTCTCCGAGCATGGTGTCGTATCCGTTCGGAAATGAACTGATGAATTCGTGCGCATTGGCTGCTTTGGACGCATCGATAAGCCGTTCTTCGCTCGCATCAGGGCACCCGTAGAGCAGGTTCTCACGGACGGTGCCGCCGAGGATTATGGAATCCTGCTGGACGATGGATATCGCATTCCGGAGAGCTTTGATTCTGTAGTCGCGCACGTCGATGCCGTCGACCAGGATTCTCCCTTCGACCACTTCGTACAATCGCGGCAACAGGAGCGCGATTGTCGTCTTGCCGCAGCCGGACGGGCCCACCAAAGCGACCCGCTCGCCCGGCTCTATTGAAAATGAGATCCCGTCGAGCACCCAGTGTGCCGGACATTGCTGCGGTGGCGGCGCCGGCTCCGCTTCATCCTGATCCAGCCTGATGGAGTTTTCCTGCGAAGGTGTTTCGTAATGGAAACGAACGTCTTCGAAGCATACCTCACCATATTGAGGAGGCATCTCGACAGCATCCGGTTTTTCGAGGATCTGCGGCTTGATCTCCAGTACGCTGAACACGCGTCGTATTGACGTCATGCTGTTCTGGAACACCAGATTCAGGTCGGCGAGCCGTTTCAAAGGCCCGTAGAGAACGCCGACGTATCCCAGAAATCGCGTGATATCGCCTGCCGTTATATTGTGGTTAACCTCGAGCGCCAGATAGCCGCCGAAGCCTAACACGATGCAGGTTCCGAGACTCACCAGGATGTCGCTGACAGCTCCCATAAGGTGACCGGCGTGGCTCTGATGAACAATGTGGCAGTAGTGCTCATCGTTGTCCGACTTGAATTCCCTGCATTCCCGTTCCTCCGCGGCAAAGCTCTTGATCAGGGAAATGGCTCCCAGTCGTTCAGTCACCTTTCCCGTGATCTTTCCGAAGTGATGGTTCATCTGCTCGCTCGCCTGCCGCACCCGCGGATTGAGCGTCTTGAACGTCAGTACGTACAAGGGGAGCACACACAGGATGGCTGCAGTCAGGGGCCACGAAATTCTGAAGAGCAGGAAAAGTGCTACGCTGACCTGCGAAATATCCAGGAAAAAGAGAATGACCCCGGAATTGATAAGGCCGTTTACTCCGTGCACTTCCTGCATCAGCCGCCAGACAATGCCTCCCGTACGCTGTCGTGAATAGAACTGCAGTGACAGCCTCTGCAGGTGGGCAAACAGATCTCCGCGAATCATCAAGGCAATTTTGTAGCCCAGCTTCATGTTGAAGTGGCCGCGGCCATAGCCGGCGATTCCAAAGAGCAGGGCTGTGATGACACCGATGCCCGTCAGTACCCACAGGTGGTGGAGTCGTTCGGCTGACGTCGGCATTATTCCATTGACCGGACGCGGCTGGATCACGTTGTCGATGAGCGAACCTACGAGTGCAGGAAATATGAAGGTGGCGCCGAAACCGATGGCGCCCATGAAGATGGTTGCAAACAGGAGCCCCTTATTGGCCCACGCATAGCGCATGATTACAGCGATGTATGAGGCGGCCGGCCATGGGTTCTTCTTCGATTGGTACCACATCGGAATATCTAGCAGGGGGGCGCAATCTCTCCTCGCGCAGAAGGATTTCAATAGCTCCTCTTTATGCAACCTCGATACCAGAGATCAGCACTGCAGCTCGGAGGGATTTCGTAGCACAACAAGCTGTTTGGAACGGAGCTTTGGAAATGTGTTGGGTCGTGGGCAGGAGGCGGCCGGTGAGTTCATCCGGTGAGGTTGTGAACCGGGACTTAAGTACCGGGAGTATCGGAACTCCATCCGATCTTCTCGAGAGCGGCCGCCGCACTGTTTCGAATATAGCTGTCTTCGTCTTTCAGCGCCTCTACCAGTGCGTCGACGGCCCTCGCGTCTCCAATTTCCCCGAGGGCAAGCGCTGCCGCGCGCCGCACCAGGAAGTGTTCATCTGCGAGAGCTTTTGTTAAAGCGTCGAGCGCACTCTCGTCTCCCAGGTCCCCGAGAGCCAGTGCCGCCGCGCGCCGCACCAGGATATGGTCGTCTTTCTGCAGGACTCTGATGAGGGCCGGGGTCGCCCTGCGGTCTCCTGCATTCCCCAATCCTCTGGCAGCAAAGCTCCTGACAAAGTTGTCCCCGTCGTCGAGCGCCTTTATCAAAGGTTCGATTGCCCGTTCATCACCCGTATTGCCCAGTGCTATTGCCGCGCGCTGCCGGTCATAGGGATTCCCCTGCTGCAGTTGAGTGATCAGGGCCTGAAGTTCGGGTTCGGATGCAGAGTACGCGGCCGGCGGGCAGCACAGAGCCAGTGCCGCCGCAAACTGTATGACTAGTATTGCCGAGATCCGTTTCATGAACAGCCTCCACATCGAACGAATCTCTACATAAGACGTATGCTCCGGGAAGTCAACCGACAGCGCGGGAGGGTGCAGTCTGGCCTGCATCCTCCCGCCGGTTTCACCCCAGTCTGTTTCTGCTCTTCAGCAAGTCTGCGACTCTACTGAGGTTCATCTTCTCCAGGGTTTCCCGCGTCGGGTAGCCGTTGTCGGGATTGTAACCCTCGAATTTGTAGAATTTCGTTTTGAATTCTTCCACCTTCTTCCGATCCAGCGTACGGCCGACGCCCTTGTCGTATTTCCACTTGCCGTCTATGTACATCGGCATATCGTGTCCTACGCTGGGTCTGTCGTAGATGTAATCCGGGAAAACCTCCATATCGCGATGCCTTCCCTGCAAGACCCAGATCGAGCGATCCAGGGTATAGATCTTGTGTCCTATTTCCATGTAATCGGCGAAAGTGAGATTGTTGCCCGTGACAGCATTCCAGAACCTCGGTTCGGCTTCCGGCGTCGGTCCTCTCCGGTCCGCCGTATTGTTCGTGATACACATCGGCCAGCGCCAGCCGCAGAAGCCGCCCGCTCCCACCCAGAATTTCTCGTAGTGCTTGATCCATGCGACCTGTTTTACCTTGGAATCCGAGTAGATCCCGGTGGGTCCGTCGCTGTGGTCGACCATGAACACGTCGCCGTTATAGGGGACCATCGCATCGGTATACAGCTTGGCAGCCTCTTCGGCCGACAGGTAAGGATCGCCTGACCAGGCCATCCAGTGGAGCGGATAGTTGGACATCATGTGCAGCATGAGATCCCGCTCTCCCAGAAGAGAGCCGAAACCCCATTCCGCTTCGATCGCCGGATCGTAATGGTTTGCGGTTCCCCAATAGGCCAAACTCAGCACGCCGCTGTTCACGTCCTTATCGTAGCGGCCGATCTTCTGTGCGAAGCGCGCGCATCCCTCGGCAAGATCGTTGCCCACTCCTTCGCGCATCGCAATCTGGCGTATGAGCGCCTCGGCATATGCAAATGTCCCGGGCTGGTTGAGCGGGAGATTCGTGTCGATCTGTTTTCCTCTGCCCAGAACTCCCTCTTTCGCGAGCGTTTCAACATAACTCATGAGCGGCATCAGCTGCCAGTGTCCCAGGCCGTAGCGCTGCATGAGGTCGTTCCCCTGCCGTGTGAACTTCAGGGAGCCCTGTACGTTGACTACCATGGTTCCCGCGCAGACCGATTCGTTGCTGTCGCCGGTAGCAAGTCTCATGCGGCAGCCTCTCGGACAGGAGGCGCAGGCGGCGGCGCGCGCCGGCGTAAGCGGAAGTTCGCGGTTGAGCACATTGCCTCCGCTCGGCCTGCCGCTTATCAGACTGTATGGGCCTCCGACCCCGAATCTCTCGGCTTCACGCGGATTGTCGACATTCCACTGGAACTGCCGGAACCAGAGCCTGGCAGCCATGAGCGCCTTCGGGTCGGCAATGGGAACGTCCTGCGTTCCGATTGCGCTGATAGCCTTCAAGTTCTTTGATCCAAAGACGCCGCCGAAACCGCAGAGCGCAGCCTGCGAGCCTGGACCATGCAGCAGGCAGCCGAGCCGGCTCTTGTTTTCTCCCGCAGGCCCGCAGCAGACAACTGCCGGCACTTGAGTCGTGTAGCAGTCTTCCGCGAGTCCCGCCCACTCGCCATACTTGAGGCTCGGAATGACACGCCTGGAGATCTCTTCCTGGGTGTCCCAGGTATCCATTCCCCAGATCCCTTTTGCGCTTTCGATCCTGACCTTGTCGTTGACTATGTTGATCCATACGGGGTCATCAGAGGCGCCTTCAACAACGATCCCATCCCATCCGGCGAATTTCAGCTGGGCGGTAAAACGCCCTCCGAAGTTGCTGTGGCCAAACCATTCGACAGGATAGAGCATGGGACCCAGGCCTTGTACTTCGCACCTGCCTGAACCCGGCATGAACGTGCCGGAGAAGGGAGAAGCCATCATGATGATCAGGTTCCTGGGATCGAAAGCTTCGAACGGCAGCTGGTCGCCGACAAGGTCGAAGAAGACGGCGGATCCGATCCCGTGGCCTCCGCCGAATTCCTCATATTTCGCCGTGTCGATCTTGCCAATAGTCTTGGTTGTCAGGTTGACTCTCAGGATTTTACCGGTGTATCCGCCTTTCATCGCTACTCCCCTCCTCCCATGTCGGGCCATGCGGGCATCTGCTTAGGAACAACGGTGCTGTTATCCACCAGGCCCAGGTTCAGCCAGTGATCGTTGCGGAGGTTGACATCATAGCCGTCGGTCTCTTCCTGGTCCGGCATCTCACTGACGAACTTGATCGCCATCATCGGGCAGGTCTCGACACATGCCTGCTTGCCGCCGGGGCCTCCTTTTTCCTCCCAGTAAGGGGTGTCAATGCACAGGTCACACTTGGACGATTTGCCTTGTCCATCAATGACCACCCAGACCGTGCGATGCGGTTGCTGAGGACACATCTTGATGCATGTCCTGCATCCGATGCATTTGCTGCTGTCGATCCGGCGGACATTGCCGTTGGTCGTGTCGATGAAGGCCGCGCCGACCGGACAGCTCTGGACACATACGGGCGCCTTGCACTGTCTGCAGGGCGCCATCTTCAGATCATTCGGGAATTTCCCGAAGGAGTCCTGGATGATCTGAATGCGGGCGCGTGAGAGGTTCTGAACACCATAATGAACCAGCGAACAGCTCAGCATGCAGGTCGTGCAACCGGTGCACTTCCTGCTGTCATATACGAGGTAGCCCCTCGATTCCGGAACTTCGGTCCCAGCTGCAGGGGCGATCGCGCTGGCAGGTGTTGCCGCGATCAACGCATCAACGGCGGCAACCGTGCCGCCGGCGACCAGAAAGTCTCTTCTTGTCAATCTCTTTCCGGCAGCCGCTTCTTTGTTACCAGCATCTTTTTGTGCGGGCATAAGATGACTCCTTCATAGGCAACCATTCCGAATGCCGTCAGTACTGACGCGCCGAACCTCCGTCAATGTGGAAGCGCGAAGGGAGATCCAGCGCAACCCTGATTGGTATGCGGGCCCCATCATAACCGAAAAATGCCGGTTTCCGCACCTGGAACCCATATTCCATAGGGGAAGATTTTATGTCAGGTACAAGTCCTTGAATTATGAAAGAAATTTCCTTATAAACAGCTGATCGCAATTTTCGGCGTTTCTTCAATATTCAGGAATTGAGATTATGGAGTTTTACATTGAGAAGCACAGTCCTATCCCGATCACTAACCAGATACAGGATCAGGTGAAGCTGGCAGTAATGATGGGGGTGTTACGGCACGGCGACACCCTGCCGTCGATCCGTGACATTGAGAAGCAGACCGGGATCAACCGCAACCAGATTCACAAAGCATATCTGGCTTTGAGACGCTCGGGGCTGCTCTCGCTGATCCGCGGCAAAGGGACCGTGGTCGCCACCGCTACCGCTTCTCCGGCACAGATACACAAGAATTGCCGGAAACTTGCGGAGGAAATGGTCACGAAATCGAGACGGTGGGGTATCTCGCCGACTTCCTTCGCCAGATACCTCAACCAGTATGCCCAGGAGAACGAGCGCAAGGAGCCGTTCCTGATCTTTGTCGACAGCCATGGAGAGACCGCAATGCAGATGGCGGACAAAATTTCTCAACTCTGGCAGGTGCCGGTGATACCAACAGAGTTCAGCAACCTGACAGCAAGCGTCAGGTCAGGAAACGGCAAAAAGAAGGTCCTGGTCAACCAGTTCCTCTATGAAGAAGTCAAGTCGCGCCTGTCGAAGATGAGAATTGAGGTAATAGCAGTCGAGGAGCGCATGTCGGATCAGACTGTGAAAATGCTCGAAACAATCAAACCCGGATCTTCAGTTGCATATGTTCATGTGCCGCAGCCTTCGCACAGGGTGAGATTCATAATCGCCCATTTGTGCAAGCTGGTTGATCCGGATAAATTCCGGATTTCTCCGAAACCTGTCCGCGGCATGAACGGTTTCAGAGAGCTGCTGGAGAAGTCTGAGTATGATTGCTATCTGGTGGGCCCCGCTGTAAGAGCGGACGTGCCTCCTGATATGCGCAAGAATCCCCGCGTCCTGCAGATCCATCCTCAGATAGATCCGACATCTTTGGAAGTCGCGAGAATCCAGGCCGGCGTAATAATTTAGATTTGTGCGCCGGCGCGAAGAGATCACTGATTTACGATGCTCCATGTGCTCTGCGGCTGGCCGAATGCGACCTCCTGGTCTTCGGGTGTCAGGCAGTCGGCTGCATAGCGGAGCCTTTCGGCTGCAGCTTGCGCGATGCAGGCCAGAATCCTGTAATGCAGGTCAGGCCGTTCCTTTCTGGCCTTCTCCATTGCTTCACGGAAAAACCGGGCGACGACTGCTCCCTCCCGGGTATAGGCGCCCGTGGAATGATTGCGATTGCTGAGCAGGATGCTTTCTGAAAGGATACCCCCTCTTCCGAGCACTGCGAGCAGGGTATGGTGATCGTCGGGGCCACGCACTATCCTGACATCGCCCCGTTCAATGACGCCGAACCACTCTCTCGGCGCAAACTCGCGAAAGAGCCATTCCCCGGCTTTGTATTCCTTCCTCTCAGCCAGGCCGGCCATATACTGCAATGACCATTTGTCAAATTTTGAGAAGACCGGTGTCTCTCCGAGCAACCCGGCAATTCCCTGCATACAACCTCCCTGACTATTCAGAACAAGCCCTCTGCTTCAGGCTGGTAAATTATTTCTTCGATGCGCAGACGCCTGGTTCCGGAAGGGATTCTCCATTCGACCGTATCTCCTGCACGGTAACCGATAAGTGCCGTGCCGACGGGAGTCAGGATTGAAATCTTCCCTTCCCGGAAATTGGCGTCAGAAGGGAATACCAGCTGGATCGATTCTTCGTCATTGGAATCCAGATCCCTTACTCGCATTCGGGTATTCAGTGTCACGAAATCTACCGGCATCTGATCTGAAGGGACCAGCACTGCGTCATCGAGTTCCTTCTCAAGGTAGTCGAGGTACTCCCGGTCTCTCCGGTCCCAGTTCCGCACATCGCCGATTATCTTTCTGAGCCGCTGCATGTCGTATTCGGTAATGTGAAGTGTCCGCTTTTTCATCATCGGATCCCCCCGTCGAAGCGGGAACCAGGAACAACCCGAATCTGTCTCCTGGGGCAGCGGCAGGCGCCCGTGACAGTCAGGCGTCATCCCGTTCCGCTTCATGAAGCCTTCGATTCTGAGCCATAGACAGATCCCTTTTTCGAACTGAGCGTTGAACCTGCGACTTCTCGCGGTCGTCTACTGAGCGGTTTCGTTTCAATAGTTCAAATAATCTCTCGGGTAGGGGAAAATCACAATCGGGGAGACACTGGAATCGGGCTTCTCTGCAACTGAAAGCCGCCTCATCCGAAGGATTGCGTCGCAGTATCCAAAGGATGGAGGAATTTTGAATCAAATTCGGCGTGCGCACCTTACCACATAAGAAAGCTTCTGAGCATTTCTCTATTGCGTATGCTGTCGTATTTCTCCTGGTTGAGCGGGTAATCCCACGATCCGACCCGGTGCTCGATATGGCCGCCAAAACCTGTTTTGAATCTGTACATTCCGAAGAACGGGTGATCTGGGTCACGATACGGCGAGACTGCTCCCATGTCATACACGGAGCAGTGCTGATCGCGTGCATTTCTGATTGCATGCCACTGAACCGCATACGAACTCATCAGATTTCGGGAGTGATTCGCCGATGCGCCGAAAAGATAGGTCGCTCTTTTACCTGAGATGGCGATGATGGCCCCGGCAAGCGCATCCTTCTTGTGAATGGCAAGATAGAAAAAGAGCCCGGGCGAATTCGCCGCTGTGACTTTAGTCTCGAAAAGAGCGGAGAAATGTCTGTAGTCGCACGAAGGGAACCCGTTTCGTGCCGCTGTCTGACGGTACAGGTCATAGAATACCGGCAGAGCCGAAGCGTCGGCTTCGATCACACGCACTCCTTTCCGGGCGGAGAGATGAATGTTGTACCTGGTCTTCGGTTTCATCCTGCCGAGGATTTCTTCCTCTGTGCCTGTGATATCGACAACGAGCGAATCGGCGACGGTCAGATCATAGGGCGCTTTTCTCAAATTCCAGCACCTGGTTGAATAATTCATCCGGATCTCCCGAAGCCGGTTCTCAGGTCGCTTCAGGTCATAAGGTGAGCCGCCGGTTTCGTCCAACGCATACGGATCGTTCCAGGGCAGATCATATCTGATGAAAACCGCTGACGATTCCAGATGACTTGAGATCGATTCGGACAGCGTTTCCAGAAAGACGCCGTAACTCTCAGAATCCGGCCCTATCTCCGGTCCCTGCGGGACATAAACCATGGATGATTCTTCGTCCAGGCGTTTTGTTAATACCAAGACGTCTCCTTCGGAAGCAGGGAGTGCCAGGTCAAATGCCGCGACACTCCACCCGAGTCTGCTTTTTACCCGTCCCCAGAATGATGTCTGAAAGAGAATATCGGTCGGATACAATGTCTGGGTCGATTTGGGCGTGACTTCAAGTCTCATGTCTGGATGCTACCCCTCGGTGAAAATGCGCATTCCTCCCACTGTATAGATCCACGGGCAAATGGGATCTCCAGTATTCGATTAGAGCCGATGCGGAATCCCTATTGTAGCACGCATGGCAAACAAGCTTCAGAATCCGCCGGCAATGTTCAGCAGTGTGCGAAATCCGAGCCCTTTGTACCTTTTTTCTGCTACACTCTTCCCCCTCTGAGGCTCGTCGTACGTTGAGAGTGTGGAAAGGTGAACTATGACGCTAATGGGAAGGATTTCACAATTCTTCAGCCGAAAGTCGATCGTCACCAAGGGGGGCGGCGATAAGGCTATTGACAAACAGAAGGCTGTCGGAAAGATGACGGCTCGCGAGCGGATCGCGGCATTGCTCGACGAGAACTCATTCCACGAATACGATCTCTTTGTCGAACACAACTGCAAGGATTTCGGTATGAGCGACAAGGAATTGGCTGCCGACGGCGTCATCACTGGATCCGGAACGATTGCGGGACGCCTCGTATGCGTGTATGCACAGGACTTCACCGTTGCCGGCGGTTCTCTCGGGTTGATGCATGCCCGCAAGATAACCAAGATCATGGATCATGCCGTCAAGATGGGAATTCCGGTAGTCGGCATCAATGACTCGGGGGGCGCTCGCATCCAGGAGGGAGTGAATTCTCTGGCCGGGTATGGCGAGATCTTCTATCGGAACACCATGGCTTCCGGCGTGGTTCCCCAGATTTCCGTGATACTCGGTCCATGCGCAGGGGGCGCGGTATATTCGCCTGCCTTGACTGACTTCGTTTTCGTCGTTAACCAGATTTCCAAGATGTTCATAACCGGTCCTGAAGTAGTGAAGACGGTGCTTGGCGAGGAAATATCGATGGAAGAGCTCGGCGGAGCCCGCGTCCAGGTCGAGACCGCCGGTAATGCACACTTCTTCGCCAACAGCGAACCGGAATGTTTCGACCAGATCCGCCGGCTGATCAGCTTCCTTCCCAGCAGCAACAGGCAGAAAGCGCCCGTCACAGACCCCAGGAGCCCCAGGGAAACCTATACGATACAGAACCTGATCCCGCAGGATTCGAAGGTGCCGTTTGACATGCGTGATATCGTGCGCGCCATTGTCGACGACTCCGATTTCTTTGAAGTTCAGGAACTCTTCGCACCCAATGCCATCACGGGCTTCAGTCGCATCAATGGGGAAACCGTGGGAATTGTCGGCAACCAGTCGCTCGTGCTCGCCGGAGTTCTGGATATCGATGCGTCGGACAAGATCGCCCGCTTCGTCCGCTTCTGCGATGCCTTCAACATTCCGCTGCTGACACTGGTTGATATTCCCGGATACCTGCCGGGTTCCGATCAGGAACATGGCGGCGTCATACGCCACGGAGCGAAGGTGCTCTATGCCTACAGCGAAGCCAGCGTGCCGAAAATTACACTGATTTTGCGTAAAGCATACGGGGGAGGTTACATCGCGATGTGCTCGCACCACCTGCGCGCCGATCTCGTCTTTGCCTGGCCGACGGCCGAAATCGCCGTAATGGGCCCGGAAGGTGCCGCCAACATCATCTTTCGCAATGAAATCATGGCTGCGAAGAATCCGGAGGAGATGCGCAAACTGAAGGTCAAGGAGTACACGGACAAGTTCGCCAATCCATATGTTGCAGCCTCGAGCGGCTATGTAGATGCGGTCATTGCCCCGGAAGAGACACGCGCCTATATCGGGCATGCACTGAAGCTGGCGCGCGACAAGGAAGAGATGCGTCCGGCAAGGAAACACGGCATTCCGCCATTCTAGTCAGAGGAGAACCGCTGTGAGCGAACAGGAGAGACTCAGCCGGATTTCGCTGGAAAACGGCGTTTTCGAAACAAATCTCACCGCGAAATTTGCGCGCCGCAAGCCGTACGAAAGAAAAGATCCACGGGTCGTCAGGGCGGTAATTCCGGGCGTCGTGGCAACGATCGAAGCCGCCGCCGGAACCGCGGTGAAGAAGGGCGACACTGTAATTACCCTCGAGGCCATGAAGATGCTCAATCGCATCACGTCCTCCATGGACGGCACAGTCAAAGCCGTCCGTGTCTCGAAAGGCCAGAAAGTGTCCAAAGGACAAGTTCTGGTCGAAATCAAGTAGGCGCTTTCACCCGTTCGACTGCCGGCCCTCTCACGGGAGTGAGGAAAATCGCCCTGAATCTTTATCCCGAACACCGACTGCTCTCCGTGAATGTCTTCATTTGTGCGAGATCTTCATCCATACGCGTCTTCGGATCGAGCCAACCGAGCCCGGTTCTGCTTTCACCGGGGCTTGTGGCACATCAGTTGCTAACAATACCGCGGACGGAGCAACTAACGAGGACAGTTATGGACCTGAAAAAACTGGCCGGCATCGTTGACGAACTCATCGAGATAATGGAGCTTCAAGCCGCTGAGCTGGAGAAACTTCTCACTCATGTCCAGCGGGTGACCCCAAGAATGGGTTATCAGAGCGAAATTCCCGCAGTGGCGGCGGGAATGAAGAAGCTTCGCATCGAAATGAAAAAGCTTCTCGAGGAATAAGTACCTCCTGCCCTCCGGTATACTGGTATACAATATCCTAAGAATTTCACTTGAGCCAGGAGGGAGGGGTATGGTTGCAGAACGCAGGGTGGCCATAATCGGCGCAGGAATTGCCGGACTATGCGCCGGCGTCTATGCGAGGAAAAGAGGATTCAAGACGGAAATCTTCGAGACGCACAGCATTCCGGGCGGCCTGGCAACTGCCTGGAAAAGGCAGGGATACACATTCGAAAATTGCATCCACTGGCTGCTCGGATCGAAAAAGAACGGCGATCTGAACGACATGTGGCGTGAAGTGTTCGATATCGATCAGCTTGAATTCTACGAAAGCGGAATCCAATCGGTTATCGAAGGCTGCGGAAAAAGGATTACATTCTATCGCGATATCGATGCTCTTGAACGGGAACTCCTTTCAAAGGCTCCTGAAGACCGGGAGGCGATCCTGGATTTCATACGTGACCTGCGCAAACTCTCGCATTTCCGGCTGCCGATGGGCGACAACCTGATAGATAAAGCAATATCCTATGTGAATGACATCCCTTATCTCCCGATTCTTTCGAGGGCGTCAAAGACTACAGTCGGAGAGTATGCAAGGCGCCTTAAGAATCCCCTGCTGTTGGCGTTCTTTCAACAGATGGCCGACCTGTCGCAAATCGCCCTCCTCTTCAGCCTCTCGTGGATGAACAGCGGTAACGCGGGCTATCCGGTCGGCGGTTCCCTCCGAATGATACAGCTTATTGCAGACAACTACCGAAAACTTGGAGGCGAAATCCGGTTCGATTCCCGTGTCGAACGCATCGTTGTGAAGAATGGCCGCGCTGCCGGACTGAAACTGCAGAACGGTGAAGCGATCGATGCCGATATCGTCATTTCCGCCGCTGATGGTCACTCCACTGCCTTTGAGCTGCTCGGCGACCAGTATCTCGATGACAGAACCAGAAAGAGATTCAAGACACTGAAACCTTTTCCCTCTTACGTAATGGTCTCTTTCGGGGTAGCGAGGGAGTTCGCCGGAGAGCCTGAGCTTCTTGCGATCCTGCTGGATCGTCTACTCCATATCGATAGTGAGACTGAGCTGGGGGTGGCTTCGTACCGCATTTTCAACTATGACCCGACTCTTGCGCCGCAGGGAAAGACCGCAATCGTTTCGTTTATCCCTACCTACGACTACGACTATTGGGCGCGGCTTCGTGCAACCTCACCCGAACGCTACGCGGAAGAGAAGCGCCGCATCGCTTCCGGTATCATCGACGTCTTCGAAGCGCGTTATCCGGGGAGCAGAGAGAAGATCGAAGTAGTCGACGTCGCCACCCCGGCCACTGTGCACCGGTACACGAATAACTGGAAAGGAAGCATGGAAGGATGGCTTCTCACGCCCGAGACGGGTGCAAGAGAACTGCCGTGCACCCTTTCAGCCGTTCGCGATTTCTACATGGTGGGTCAGTGGATCGCTCCCGGCGGCGGACTTCCTTCCGGACTCATGACTGCCCGGCGCGTCGTCAACGGGCTCAAGTAGCAGGTGCTTTCAGGGATTCAGTTGCCGAAAGGAAACTGTACGGATTAGTATTGGTCTTCCAGTGCACGTTGTGAAATCCGACAGAGGAGCTGAGATGAAGACCAGACTTGTCACGCGCTGTGCGCTTTCTATTACTCTGCTCACCATCTGCATCCTGGGTCACGGCGGAAGCGCCGAATTCGACGGCCCGCCTTACCTCAATCCAAGCCTTCCGGTAGAGACGAGGGTAGAAGACCTGGTCAGTCGTATGACTCTCGAAGAAAAGATTTCGCAGACCATGAACAATGCTCCGGCAATCGAGAGGCTTGGGATACCGGCATATGAATGGTGGAACGAAGCCCTGCATGGTGTCGCCCGCGCAGGAGTGGCGACCGTGTTTCCGCAGGCGATTGCCCTTGCAGCCATGTGGGATGAGGATCATTTGTTCAAAGTGGCAACTGCAATCTCCGACGAGGCGCGCGCAAAACACCATGAATTCGTGCGACAGGGGAAGCGTGGGAGGTATCAGGGACTGACCTTCTGGTCTCCCAACATCAACATCTTCCGTGATCCGCGTTGGGGCAGAGGCATGGAGACATACGGGGAAGACCCGTTTCTCACGGGCAGGATGGCGATCTCCTTCATCAAGGGTCTCCAGGGGGATGATCCAAAGTACTTCAAGGTCATTGCCACCTCCAAACACTACGCGGTGCACAGCGGTCCCGAACCGAAGCGACACATCTTCGATGCACAGACAAGCGATCGGGATCTGTACGAAACGTATCTCCCTCATTTTCGAGCCACAGTCACTGAAGGAAAAGTCTATTCCATAATGGGCGCCTACAACCGCTTCCGCGGCGAGTCAGCCAGCGCACACAGGCTGCTTCTTGATGAACTCCTCCGGGGGAAATGGGGCTTCAACGGCTATATCGTTTCCGATTGCGACTCGATCCGTGACATCTTTGCGAACCACAAGTTAGTCGCGACCGCGGAAGAAGCGTCTTCTCTCGGCATCAAGCGCGGCTGTGATCTCGACTGCGGCAACACGTACAAGGCTTTGGCCGGAGCGATCAAGCAGGGCCTTCTGAGCGAGAAGGAACTCGATGTATCAGTGAAGAGGCTTTTTGTCGCCCGGATGAAGCTGGGCATGTTCGATCCACCCGAGATGGTCAAATGGGCCCGTATTCCCTATTCCGTGAACGATTCTCCACAGCACTCGAAGCTGGCTGAAGAGACGGCACGCAAATCGATTGTGCTCCTGAAAAACGACAACGGGGCGCTTCCGCTTAGCAGGAAAGTGCGTACCATCGCAGTAATAGGTCCGAACGCGGATGACGCCGAGGTGCTTCTGGGAAACTACAACGGCACCCCTTCAAATCCTGTGACTCCGCTTGCAGGTATACGTGCAAAAATCGGATCATCTGCAAAAGTGCTCTATGCCCGTGGCTGCGATATCGCCGAAGGGATGGCGTCCTATGGGCTAGTCCCCGCTACGTTCTTTTCGATTCCTGGTCCTGATGGACAGAGACGCAGCGGCGTCAAAGTCGAGTTCTTCAACAATCTGCAACATGAAGGCGCCCCGGTAAGGACGGAATACAGTCCCAACATCAAGGCCGACTGGGGGAATGATGCCCCTCATCCGGACCTTGTCGACAATCAGTTCTCGGTGCGCTGGTCGGGTCAGATCACGCCCACAGAATCAGGAGAATACACGCTTCGCGTCGCCGGTGCATTCGGCAGGCTCCTTCTCGACGGCAGGCAGCTGGGCGGAAGAGGAATGGCTGCACCCGAGTACGTGACCCTGGAAGCCGGCAGACACTATCAGATCATGGTCGAGCTTGCCGACAGGTTTGGCGGAATGAACGTGGAATTGCAGTGGTCGATGCGCGGCCGCGATTACGCAGCTGAAGCTGTTGCGGTGGCCCGGAAAGCCGATGTCGCAATCCTGTTCCTTGGCCTTTCCCCCCGGCTGGAAGGCGAGGAGATGCCTGTAAGGGTAAAAGGCTTCTCCGGCGGAGACCGGGAGACCATTGACCTGCCTGAAGTCCAGGAAAACCTGATGCGTTCGATCGTTGCGACAGGGACCCCCACGGTGCTCGTGCTGCTGAACGGCAGCGCCCTGGCGGTGAACTGGGCGGACGCCAACATTCCCGCGATTATCGAAGCATGGTATCCGGGACAGGCGGCAGGGACCGCAATAGCCGACGTTCTCTTCGGAGACTACAATCCGGCCGGACGTCTTCCCGTGACGTTCTATAAATCGATTGAACAATTGCCTCCGTTTGAGGATTACTCGATGAATGAGCGCACCTACAGGTATTTCACCGGCACGCCGCTCTATCCCTTCGGGCACGGACTGAGCTATACGACATTTGCATATAGCGACCTCCAGGTTCCGAAATCAGTTAAAGCGGGCGACCCCGTGAAGGTGTCGGTCACGGTCAAGAACACCGGCCGTCGATCCGGAGAGGAGGTAGTACAGGTATACGTGACTGATCGTGAAGCGTCCGTGCCTGTTCCGATTCGGAGACTCGTCGGGTTTCGCCGAATCTTTCTGAAGCCGGGGGCGTCGCAGCGGATTTCCTTCATGATCGATCCCCGCGAGCTTTCGCTCATCACCGACGATACCCGGAGGGTGATAGAGCCTGGTGTCTTCGACATATCGGTAGGAGGTAAACAGCCTGGTTTTTCGGGAAGCGCCGATGCTCCGACCACCGGAGTTGTAAAGCGTCAGTTCTCCCTTATCGGAAAGCCTGTCGAGATTGAACTCTAGAGTGTTGCCATGAAGAAACTGAGTCGTTGCCCCTGGACCGGCGAAGATCCCCTGATGATCGAATATCACGATACAGAATGGGGAGTCCCGCTGCACGATGATACAAGGATCTATGAATTCATCGTGCTCGAAGGAATGCAGGCGGGCCTGAGCTGGGCCACCATTCTCCGCAAGCGAGAGAACTTCCGCGCCGCCTTCAAAGGTTTCGACCCGGAAATCGTCGCCGAATTTACGAGAGAAGACATCAAACGACTTCTCTCCGATGCGGGCATCATTCGCAACCGGCTGAAGATCGAGGCAGCCATCTCGAATGCCAGGGCCTTTCTGAAGGTGCAGAGAGAGTTCGGAAGTTTTGACAGCTACATGTGGGAGTTTGTCGGCGGAAAGCCGATCAGGCATGGGCGGCGGCAAGTATCCGAAATTCCCGCAACTTCACCGGAGTCTGACCGGTTCAGCAGGGATTTGAAACGGCGTGGATTCAAGTTCGTAGGCTCCACAATAGTCTATGCTCACATGCAGGCCACCGGCATGGTCAACGATCACCTGGTGAGCTGTTACCGTTACGGCTAACGGCGGCCGGAGATTGAGAGGAGTGCCACAATGTCCGAGTTGAAATACAGCAGATACTTCCTTAGCGAACTGCCGCCCGAACAGCGTTTCAAGGGATTCGGCAAAATGCCTTCGATGATCGCATACACTGATAATGACATCATCGAAGGGAGCAAGTACTTCTCGGTAATGATCATGGGCCCGGAAGCTGTCAGACATCCCGGCCATGGTCCTCACATTCACCAGGATCCGGAACTGCTGGTGCTGCTTGGTACGGACATGGAGAAACCGCGTGACCTCGGCGCCAGAATCGAGATGTGCATGGGGCCGGAAATGGAAAGCCATATCGTCACCGAATCGACGATGATATGGATCCCGGCCCGATTCATACATGCGCCGTACAGGGTGCTCGAGGTCACAAGGCCTTTTATTCTGATTCAGTGCCAGTACGCTCCGAAACTGACCGAAACAGGCCTCAAGAAGCTTGTGAAGGAAGAGTTGAGGGATAAACTGCTGTTCATCGATGCTGACGGCAGCGAGAAAGACTGACACAGTTTAGGCGCCGAGGACGTACGCCTCGGCTGTCCCGGGAGGGGGTTGGGGGATGCGCTTTGTCTTGCGTCCCCCTCCAAGAGGTCAGCTTAATCACGCGTCCGTTTTGGCAAGAGCGGAGTTCCCGGCCTTTCCTGTCACTTCGAACTGCTCTTCACTCGACTGTCCTCTATCCGGAACTGTGCAGGGATGAGACCTGTCTCCGCGTTCAAGCCAGACCTCCCGCCACCAGGAATATATACTTCTCGGGCAATGCATGCGGCAATCGCTGTAGCGGGCCTGGCACCATACTCCTTCAAGTATTACCGCCGGCGTTCTCAACTCTGTCATATATCCCGTCTTTTCATTGATGAACCTGCTGACGCGTGACTGGACCCGGACAGTTTTGCCGCAGTAGGGAACCGCTTCAGCATCGAAGTACAATCCTCTGTTTTTGTTGTTGGTGTCCAGAGTGGAGAGAATTTCCCGATAGGATTTGACTCGGACCAGTTCGCCCGGCCGAAGATCGAGAGTCTTGAGCGAGGTTACCTGCGCCGGGGAGGCTTTCCCGGTTCTTCTCGGAAAAGGGACGCCGCCGAGCACCTTCTGAATCCAGTCATATGCTGAATCCAGAGGACGGCAATATCCTGCCGCTGCGCGAAAGTGGAAGTACATAGAATAGATTAAACCCCGACAGAGTTTTCCGATCGACACATTCCGCGAAACAACGTCTTCAATGTACTGCCTGAGGTCCCACCAGGGCAGCGGAGTGGTGAAATTGAGCAACTCGGTTGCCTGACAGCTGTATTTCACTGTTTCATTCCGGCGCTCCTGGGTTGCAGTCCATACAGCTGCTTCAGTGCAACCGCTTCTTTCGGGAGTAGTGTTTCCGGATACAGCCGGATCCTCAGTGTTCAGCCGCCTGAGCCATGCTTCTTTCCAGAAGATCAGACAGCTCGCCTGACATCCTCCGTATGCCTGCCCATCGCAGCGGGTGTTCAGATGAACGGTATTGGATAACCTTCTGCCGCCGCTCTGATTGATGGTGTCACAAGTCTTATGGGCGCGTCTGTAGATGACGAAACGCATTCCGCAGTACTTAAACATCTGAGGCATGAATGGGAGGCCT
>JAAYAM010000001.1 GCA_012719355.1 Acidobacteriota bacterium | reverse complement strand
CTCATGAACTGAATCAATTTTGCGAGCACGCAATGCAAGAAAGCACTGGATGATTGGAGGAGTATTACGAATGGAAAGAAGGGCGTTTCTTGGACTGGGTCTTACGGGCATAGGCGCCGTCGCTCTTGCCAAAAAGGGGATGGCTTTAGAGTACTATCCTAATCCTTCTGACAAGAAATGGGCTGTCGTTTATGGCACATGGTGTGGAACAGCCCGCGACGCAGGTCTCTGGATTTCCGAGGGAATGGGTGGAATAGCGGACGTGTTCGACGTGCGTGAAAATCCCGATCTGGCGAAGTTTGAAAACATCATTATCGGATCGGCTATCCGGTCAGCTAAGGTTACTCCCGAACTGCAGGCGTTCCTCGAAAAGAACCAAAGCGCGATCGGGCCAAAGGTTCGGGGACTGTACATCGTGTGCGGCAACATGCGCCGCCCGGTAACCCCCGAACTGACAAAGCAGCTTATCACGGATTATCTTGCCCCGCTGTGCGGTGCAAAAGATGCGGCCGCTCGCGTATTCCTCGGAAGGGTGACGCCGAGACTGCTTCCCCCCGATATTCGCGAACAGATGAAGATGATGGGCGAATACGACAACCTGAAGCGTCCCGACTGCATGGCTTTTGGCGAAGAAATCCTCGGCCGCGCCTAGATGCGAGCGGCAGGAGTCCTTGCCGCAGAGGCGCAGAATTCACATCTGCGCCTCCGCGGTAGAGTTCTCACTTCAGGAAATACTCTCCCCAAACAGGTATGAAGTGCACCGGCTCTCCCGCCGGTTTCAAGTATTCCGGCGGTCTGACTATCTTGTATGTCAGAGCATTAGGTTTGCAGGTAATAATACAAAGGCCGCACCCCTTGCACTTCTCCGGATCGACATACGACTTTTGTTTTGAGGGAGTTGATGCCTTCACCATGACGACAGCGTCGAATTTGCATCGTTCGACACATATGCCGCAGCCGGTGCATTTCTCTTCATCCACCACCGCAAGGAAGCGATTCGGCGTCATCAGGTCCCAGCGCTTTTCCCGCGTGATGGGAAACAGGTTTTCGCAGCAGCAGCTGCAGCAGTAGCAGTCTCCCCAGTGCACGAGTCCTGCTTCCTCCGCCTGCCTGACGACCTCCAGAGACTCTTCCAACGACACTTCCTTCAGTAGCCGTCCGGGCTGGTTCAGGTAGTACTCGCCCCGCGGACGGTCGAAGCAGGCGAAGCATGTCATGAGCGGCAGATCACACTGATGTCCCCATGAAACACGGCACCCGCAGGGCGCCAGAATACGGCTTTTTGCGTTTTCGATTCTCAGCTTCCAGTTCTCCTCCGGAAGAAGATCTTCGGGCCCGATTCCTGGGCTGCGTTCGATTGCTCCGATGGCGGGCCAGATCGGGAGGCTGCGGCCGGTCTTCTTGATAAACTCTTCTATGTGCTCCATGAAATGGTACGACCACTCGTTGTAAAAGAAGTCGGACCAGAGCTCTTTGACCTCTTTGGAGAGCGCGTATGGCCCCGTATGTGGAGCCGTATCGGCGACGCATTCATGATGAAATGCCAGCAAAGTCGTGTGAAATCCATACTGGGTCAATCCCCTGGTCAGCATTCCTTTGTCGACCAGGACATCGAGCTTTCCGGAGAGCTCCTTCTCATCGATGTTCAGGCGGGCAGCCAGTTCCGGACAGGTTGCCGGTGCAAACAGCTCAAGACAGATCCTGGCCTCTTCGGGGCTTAGCATTGCCGCCAGTATTTTCAGGAAACGCTCCGATTCCCAGACGCCCAGCTTGTCAGACAGCTCCTTGTAGATCTTTTCCGCCATTGAGCTCCTCCTTGGATTGTCGAATCCACGCAAACCAGCCGTCCATGCCTTCTCCCGTTCTGGCAGAGAACGGTAAGATCTTTGCTGCAGGATTCAGATCAGAGATGACTTCGGAAAAAGCATTCAGGTTGAAATCAAACCAGGGGAGAACGTCAATCTTGCTCACCAGGACCGCGTCGGATTTCAGGAAGATCATCGGGTGCTTGCGAGGTTTGTCATCCCCTTCAGGAACGCTCAGGATGACGGCATTCTTGTGCGCGCCCAGATCGAAATCAGCGGTGCAGACGAGATTGCCGATATTCTCCACAAAGACAAGATCGAGCTGATGAAGGTCCAGCTCAGCCAGACCTTTCCTGATCATTGCCGCGTCGAGATGGCAGGCACCGGAAGCATGTATCTGAACTGTGGGGATGTTCTGGCCTGCAATCAGGTCCGCGTCGATTGACGAGCCGGCGATTGCCTCAACAACCGCAATTCTGTATCTTTCCCTCAGCCGTTCAATGGTTCTCATCAGCAGGCTGGTCTTGCCTGATCCCGGAGAAGACGTGAGCGAAATCATCAGCACACGATGGCTGTCGAGCAGCTTTCGGTTCATCTGAGCAGCTGCGGCATTTACCCCGAGGATACTCTGTTTTACATCCAGCATCCTCGGTGTCATCTACTCCACCTCCATGGCCTCGATATAGAGTTCGCGCCCGCCGACGATCTCCACGCGTCTTCCTTCGCACCTTGGACAGCGATAATCACGACGGCCGAGGGGTAACAGAATATCGCAATCGCGGCATCGCAGCTGCGCCGGCACGTGGGTGTAGTTGATGCGGGCGCCTGCTGCAATGGTGTCTTTGCTGAGAAAGCCGAAGTAGAGACTCATCGCTTCTTCGACCACTCCAGTGTAATCTCCGACCACGATGTTGATGCTGAGGATTCTCCGGGCATTCGCCTCTTCTGCGTTTTTCAGCGCCAGGCTCAAAAGCGACTCAACAACGCTCAGTTCGTGCATGGCATCGGTGCCACCAGACTAGCAGTTTGCTTTCGAGAATCAAACGTAAATCATCTGCGGAGCTATGGCGCCTAACCGGCCCGACCGGACCATTCAGGCGCTCCTCACTCGGGACACTGGCTCTGAATGAACCTGAGCCAGCTCAGTACTTCCTCGATCGAAGGGATCTCCTTGATTGATGCGTCCGTGCGGTAATAGATTTCGCCATACCGGTCCGCGATTATCACCGCGACCTGTTCGGCCACTCCATACCGGGAGAATACCTCTCCGGTTTCATCCACCATGATCCGGCCCTTCCATCCAAGCATCCGTTTGATGTCGTCCGCTTCAGTCAGTGACGCACGGACTATGGGCAGAACCTCCGTCTCCTCGGTTCTGATTTCTTCATACGAAAGCGCTAGTTTTTCCAGGAAATGCCGCGCCGAGGCAGATGTCGGATCTGATACCAGCACCAGGATCAGGTTTTCCCGGCCATGGAAATCCCACGTCCTGACCAAGCCTCCTCCGGCTTCCGGCAGTGTGAGAGAGGGCAACTCCTTGCCCGCCTGCAGCGGGCTTTCTGACTGGACGTGCATAAGCCTCTTACCTCCCGTTAGTATCATTGTAGATCACCCGACTCATGCATCGGATGACTTCCAGACCTGACGGGAGGCGGGCACAGGAGCTTTACTTGGCGGAGATTCTGTAACGGATCGTCAGGCCGGCCCGCACAGAAATCATCCCGGGTTCGACCGGTGTCGACACGTCGGCCGCCTGGGCTGCCATCAATTCCGCCCTGAATCCAACCGGCTGGACCGTAACTCTGCTCTCCGACACTTCCTGAATTCCGATGATTTCGACCCCCAGGGCGGCAGCTATCACCTGTGCCTTTCGCTTTGCTTCGTCAGCAGCCGCCGTGAGTGCCTTTTCGCGGAGGGGCTCGTCGTCCTTCAACTGGAACCGGATGTCTTCAACCTGGTTCGAACCCGCTTTCAGGGCAGCGTCGACCATCGGGCCGACTTTCTGCAGATCGTCCATGGTGACCGAGACGATGTTGCTGGCTCGGTAGCCGACGATCTTCGGCTCTGTCGTCCGGCGTATCGGGTCAGGACGCGAATCCGAATAAACGGGAGAAATGGTCAGTTGTGAAGTCTGCAGGTTCTTCGGGTCAGGGACCATGCTGCGCACGCTGGCCAGCACACTCTGGGCCGCGGAACTCGCCTCGCGTTGCGCCTCCTGTGCCGTTGCACCCTGACGGACTACTCCCAGGCGGATCACCGCCTGATCCGGTGGTGCCTGCATGGTCGAGTCTCCTGTTACGATCAGCGATGGATGATCGTCTTCCTGGCCGAAACCAGGCATTGCCGGCAAGACGGTCAGAAGAAGAACAGAAAGCAACGCGTGTTTTCTCATATAAGGATCCTCCTGAAATCGCCGTGGCAGAGATCAGGTGCGCGATTGGCCCGTCTCGTATTGCAGAATGGCTCTCCTGATCATTGCCGGAATCGGATCCAGCACCGAAGTGCCGCCATCGACCGGGATTACAACCCCTGTAATATAAGATGCGTCGTCACTGGCAAGAAAACTGCAAATCCCCGCCACCTCTTCCGGCACTGCGGGCTTGCGCGATGGGACGTCTTCGAAGACGCTCTTCATGAAGGTCGCCATATCGGGGCGAGCCACTCTGGCAAGCGGCCCGCTTTCGGCCATCTCGGTGAAGACAAACCCTGGGCAGATCACGTTGCAGCGTATCCCGTCCTGTCCCAGGTCTACTGCCGCCTGCTGCGAAAGCGCATTGAGCGCGGCCTTCGACGTGCAATATGCCGATGCCTGGGGAATGACACGCAGCGAAGCCAGGGAGGATATGTTCACGATTGAGCCGCCCCCTTTTCTGCTCATGTGAGGGATCACCGCTCTCATGAGCATCAAAGGTCCCATCACATTTACTTCGAAAGTCTTCCTCCACTCGGCAAGATCGGCGGCCGCAACGGACCCTTCTGATCCCATGGCGGCGCTGTTGACCAGAACATCAATGCCTGCGCCGAAACTCAATGCTGCATCTACGATGCGCTGGACGTCGCCTGCTACTGAAACGTCTGCCGGGCACTTGATCACCGTCCCGGCCGGCAAGGATCGCATGACTTCGTCAAGGACGCTCTCTCGACGATTCACAATGCATATCCTGGCTCCATCTTCTACGAACCGTTTTGCTACTGCAGCTCCGATGCCCGTGCCTCCGCCTGTAATGATAGCTACTTTCCCGTGTAATTTCTTATCTGTCGGCAATGTGATTACCTCGTTGAAAATCGAGCAAAGTTACTAAATTAAAGATCCAAATCTGCTTATATCATCTGGCCGAGGCTGCCGGCGGCTGCCTCACTGTCTGTGTGTATAACAAGCCGGGACCGGTTGCAAAATGGAAAATCGGCCTGTCAACTCGATGAATGCGCAGCGGACAATGGTAGGTTCCTTTCGGGATGAAGATCAGGCAGCTCTCGGTCAGGATGAATTTCTCATCCTCGATCCAAAGTTCGATCTCGCCACACAGATCTTTGGGATTACCGAAGTCGGTGCCAAAAAACCCTATGGTTTCATCGTAGTCGTGTGCATGCGCATTGGGTTCGGCGGTTTCCGGGTAGACCCCCGGTCCCCCTGGCCACATCCAGACAGATTCAGTATAGAAGGAGCCTTTCAGAACGATGTCATCCAGGCTCAAGATCTTCTTGTGAGAAGGAGTATCGGTGACCGCAGCCGGGTCGATGCCCGGGGGTAATGTAGCGTCGCGGGAGTCCCTTCTCAATTCGGTCAGAATATACTGCCTGTATTTCGACATTGGATACTCCTTTGTAATCGGAGATGCACCGTCTTACGCTTCTTCTACTTCGGACCGCGTCGCGAGCCGTCCGGTTGATCGAAGAAGCTGTTCGCCCATCCTTCTTCCAGAGTGCCGGCCCCCAGCATCATCGCCAGTTCGATCAAGGGTCTGCGCACCTCTTTCCAACGCAGCGGACCGTGGTCCGTGCCTCTGGGAGCGTATACGCAATGCGTGGTGTCGAACTCGAGAAATTCTTCCCCCAAACCGAACTGCAGTGCTCCGCCAAGCGCTTCCGGGTTCTCCGGGTCGCTTCCTATGTGAAGAACGATCTCGTCATAATTATCGTGCCTCATCTTGGGAAGGTCGGGATTGGGCGGATCCCATATCCAGCCAAACTCGATGTAGTTGTTTACTGCATTGATCTGGGGACGGCTCAAGTACGTCATAGTAGGATTCTGCCTGCCGTCAACATGAGGAGGGCCGGCCTCCCGCAGCGGACTGCGGATGACATACTGCTCGTAATCGAAAGTCCCTGATCCGGCGGCCGTCTGATCCAGAGCACGGGAATTCGAGTTGCCGAATGTTATCGCCAACTGCACGTGCGGGCGGCGTATTTCCTTCCAGGACAGCGGGCCGAACGGGGTTCCTTTGGGAATGAAGACGGACGTCGTCGTGTTGAAGACTATCGGCTGGCCGCCAAGCTGAAATTCGACAGTGCCGCCGAGGGCTTGGGGTGTATCCGGTGACATCCCTATGTGGAGCAGCAGTTGATCATCATTCAGCACCTGCTGAGAGCTATAGCCGTGAGCCTGAGAGGTGTCATACACCCAGTTCAACCGGATATTGAGATTGGCTTCCGGAATCTGGGCAGCGCTCATGTACGTCAGCCCGTAGCCGGGGTGGCATTGGTCCCGAAGAGGCTTCCGAACGACGAATCTTTCGTACTTAGATGCGGCCATACTGGAATCCCCCATTGCCGACTGAGTTGAGATAGCGATGATACCACAGAAGACATCCGGAAGCCCCTCGGGGGACAGCCAATAGTCTTATTGCCGATCTCCGGACCACAAAAACCTTGTTCTTGACCTACGTCAAGTGCCTGGGACGCGGCCTCTGTAAAATGGCACTGTCTCAGTTGCAGGATGGAACAAGCGGAGGTGTCCGTGAGCGTTGTGACGCACATTTTTGAGTTTTTGCAAGTGCACTGGACATGGATGCTTCTGGGGACTCTCGCCACGATGGTTCTCTCCGGATTGTGCTTTGGAGTGGCCTGCCTGATACTCGTGCGGCTCCCTCAAACATATTTCTCTGAGCCGCGGCAGTCCGTCTGCAGGATGAGAACTCAGGTGCCGGCACTCCATGGACTCATGATAGCGATCAAGAACATCTGCGGAGCGCTGATACTGGCATTGGGTATGGTACTCGCAATACCGGGGGTCCCCGGGCCTGGAATCCTGATCGCGCTGCTAGGCCTGATGCTGATGGATTTCCCAGCGAAGCGGCGTCTGGAGTGGCTGCTCGTGCTCAATACAGGAGCCTTCCCGTTGATAAATCAGCTGCGCAATCGACGCGGAAGAGCGCCTCTGGCTCCGGGCACCTCTCTTAAGACCTCTGCCGCAGTTGGATAGGCAGCAAGGCTCCTGCGGAATATTTCATTGCCGCCACCTTTTTGAACTCTAATTGCGATACAATACCCGCTCATTTTTCTGGCCAAGGAGGAATTTCAATGTACCGGATGAAGCATCCGCCCATTTCTTTGACATCAAATCTGTTCCAACTGGGGACTCCGGCTTTCCCTGCATTCCTGTCTATGGGAGAGATCGGCATGCTCATCGAGGGAGGCACCGGTCCGACGTTCCCGATTATCCTTGAACAGATACGAGCACTGGGCATCAGTCCCGAGAAGATCAGATTCATAGCGCTGACCCACACCCACGCAGATCATATCGGGGGCATTCCGCATTTCAAGCGCATCTGGCCGCACATCCAGATAATCGGGAGCTCCGGCGCGCACAGGATTTTTCAGAAAAGAGACCTGTTTCATGAATACCTCCTGGCGGATACCGCGATCGCCCAAATGATGAAAGCCAAGCAGGAGATCGATGATCTCCCCCCTTTCCTGACTGATTACCATTTTGGACTCGATTCGACTGTCAACGAAGGAGACAGAATCGATCTGGGCAAGGGAATCGTATGGGATGTGTACGAAACGCCGGGGCATTCACCGTGCCATATATGCTTTCTGGAAAAGGAAGAGGGGACTCTGGTCGTAGGGGACGCGACCGGATTCTATGTTCCTGAAAAAGATGCCTTCTGGCCGAACTACTTCGTGTCGCTTGCCGATTATCTGAACAGCATACGAAAAATGGCGAAGCTGTCCGCAAAGCGGGCCGTTCTGAGTCACAACTGCGTTCTGTTCGGAAAAGTCCGGGAGCATCTCGAGTATGCAATGAGCGCCACCGAGAGGTATCACCGTGAGATTCTGGCAAGGCTTGCAGCCGGTGAGAGCGCCGAAAAAATCGCGATAGATAAGGCGCGGTTCGTAGACGGAATCACCGATATTCAGCCTTTCCGGGTCATGTATGACCTGAGCAGGCTACTGATCAACAGATCGCAGAAGGCGGATCCCGGCATATCGTTCAGCCTCGAGCAGTAGGCCGGATTGCGCGGACTTCATGGCTCCAAACCAGCCCAGCAGTGGACCGAGATCTGCCACCTGGCCGATGATGATCAGCATAGGAGTGCGCAACGCGGCCGCGCTGACGCGGTCTGCGATGTTGTCCAGGACTCCGAACACCGTCTTCTGCTCAGGCAGGGTTCCATGGCTGATCACGGCCGCCGGTGTCTTCGGAGATATGTTGCCGGCCGTCAATTCATTCGCGATTTCACGCACCTGCAGGCCGCCCATGAAGATCACGAGCGTATCTACGGCCGCTGCTATCCCGGCCAGCGTTCTTCCTTTTCCGGTGAGCTTGTAGTCGCGCGCCGTGATGAATGCGACGGAAGCGGCGGTCCCTCTGTGCGTCAGAGGGATGCCTGAATATGCGGCGGCTCCTACGGCGGAAGGAATGCCCGGTATGATTTCATAAGAAATTCCCGCTGACCTGCATGCCAGGGCTTCCTCTCCGCCTCGTCCAAAGACAAACGGATCTCCCCCCTTGAGCCGGACGACCGTTTTGCCGGACCTGGCTGCCTCTATGATTCTTTGATTAATTTCCGATTGTTCCATTACCTTGCGCCCGCACCGCTTTCCGACAAACACCTTCTCCGCGTCCTGACTGGTATGCTCCAGGATGTCTGGATTCACAAGTGCGTCGTAGAAAACGATGTCCGCCTCGCTCAGAGCGTTCATCCCCCTCACGCTGATCAGGTCTTTTGCCCCGGGACCCGCTCCAACTATGAAGACCTTCGACTTAGCGGCCAGGGCGGCTTCATTCTTCACTCGTCCTTTCATATGCCTCGGCTCATTTCAGATCGTGAACTCCGGTAGAATCTCCTCTCTTCTGAGCTGATTCTCAGCCTCACTGGAGGCTTCGGCGGGATCTGCCACATTTAACTTAAGATCTTCCCCTTCATCTCCGAGCACCCCTTTCCCCACCCGTATCGTGAGGATTTCCTGGGGCAGCACCAGCTCTCGCAGCATCTTGAGCTCATGCCGGTCAGCGTCGGGCATGGCGGTAATGAAGATGGCTCCACTGTCGGTCATAATACGAGCCAGTTCCCCGAGCCTCCTGATGGTTTCCTCTCTTCTGTCAAAAGCGTCCGCCACATCGGATCCGATCCCTTTGTCCATGTTCGATACCCCAAGGTAATATGCGGAGAAACCAGCCTCGAAAAGACGTTTTTCGAGAAGCTTTCCCGCACTCCTGACAAACTCTCCCGAAGGACCGGTGATCAGCACGAATTTCGATTTGTGGCCATTGAGGGATTCGCGGCTGGACAGCGGGATTGATCCCGATTCCCAGGAGGCTTCGCGCTGCGCCACATGTTCCTTTACGAGCAACTGCTCCTGCGAAAGCGCTTCAAGGATGATTCCTCCGCCGGCAATTTCGTAGTTATCAACGACGACGAAGCGACCTGTCCCCGGGTTGTTGGCGCACAGATCGAAAGCCACCGGCTTCATGGTTTCAAGAATGCACTCCCCGACATCGTGGCGCTCGAGTTCATTCTTTTCCTTTTCCTCCTTCAAATCAGAAGCATCGAGAACGCGATGCACTTCGGCAAGGTAGACGGGCACACGGGCCGTGGCGAGTTTGAGTTTGTACCTCTTTCCGGTGATCATGGGCGTCTTCCCGAGCCAGAACATGTGTACACGCAACCTCGAGCCGACGATAGGCGGTGATTCCGCGGCTCTGCACATCAGTTCGCCGGGACGAAAGTAAAGCTCTTCTGCCAGCGTGAAGCCGATAGCCTGGCCGGCCGAAGCAGTGCACGAGGGCGCCCGGTTGAAGGACTCGATACTTCTGATGGCTGACTTTTTTCCCGAAGGGTAAAAGACCACCGCATCGCCGGTTGCAATCGAACCCGTCTCAATACTCCCCGCCAAAATACGTCGGTCGTCCCCTTCTTCCGTAAACTTGTATACATCCTGCACGGCAAATCGAAACGGTTGATCTTCCTTTTCGGCTTCTTTCGAAAATGAATCGAGGAATTCCAGAGCCGTCATCCCGTCATACCATTCGGCTCTATTAACCAGGTTTACTCCGTCGCGAGCCGCAACCGGAATGAATCCGAGTGGATGCAGACCGATCGTTTCAAGGAACTCAGTGTACTGCAGGCGGATCCGCTCGAAACCAGACAGGTCGAAGCCGATGAGATCCATCTTGTTGACCAAAACCACTATCTGCCGGATGCCGAGCATGGAAAGCAGATAGCCGTGGCGGCGGGAGTTTTCGCGCACTCCCTCCTTGGCATCTATCACGAGCAGCGCAGCTTCGGCGCGCGCCGCTCCTGTCACCATGTTCTTGAGGAACTCAATATGTCCCGGTGCATCAAGGATTATGTAGTCGCGCTTCAAAGACTTGAAGAAGCAGCGTGCCGTATCGATTGTTATTCCCTGGGCCTGTTCATCCTTGAGAGCGTCAAGGAGGAATGCGTACTCAAAGGGCCTGGCATTTCGTTCACACATGGCCCTGACCCGCGCAAGCTTTCCTTGGGGCAGTGAGCGGGTATCCGCGAGGAGCCGCCCGATGACCGTGCTCTTGCCGTGGTCCACATGTCCCACCACCACGATATTCATCTGTTCCCGCATCTCATGATTCCTTTCCGTCACATGTACCCCTCGCGACGAAGGGTTTCCAGACCGCCTCCGTCTTCTCTATCCTGCGCACGCCCTGAGCGTTCCGCGATGTTTGCGAACTTGCCTGTCCGCAGTTCCTCGATGATGTCTCTGACAGTGCGGGCATCGGAGTCGACCGGGTGAGTGCAAGGAAAGCAGCCGAGGGAGCGATAACGTTTCCCGTTCCCTTGATTGAAATAGAGCGGTACCACCGCGATACCTTCCCGTTCGATGTATTCCCAGATGTTGAGCTCTGTCCAGTCCAGCAGTGGATGAACCCGTACGTGCGTTCCCGGTGCAAAATCGGTTTTGAACTGATTCCACAGTTCCGGGGGCTGGTCGGCAATGTCCCACTCATGGTCCTTGTCCCGCGATGAGAAATAACGTTCCTTCGAGCGGCTCCCTTCCTCGTCGGCCCGCACTCCGACGATAACTCCCGTATAGGGTTTGCGATTGAGTTCTCTGACATATTCCCCCGAGGCGTGGTCCATGCGGTAACGTGGCCATTCACCTGAGAGCGTGCGTCGGAGCGCTTCGCTCTTGAGACTGCGGCAGCAGGTGATCCGGTCGGCGTGCCCGTCCGGAAACGTCTTTCTGCAGCTGATGGCCTCGTCGTTTTCACCATAGACCATGTTCAATTTCCACTCTCTAGCCATGCGGTCGCGGTACTGGATCATTTCAGGGATTTTGAAATGCGTGTCTATGTGGAGCAGAGAAAACGGCACATGTCCGAAGAAGGCGCGGCGAGCGAGCCAGAGAAGCACCGTGCTGTCCTTCCCTATGGACCAGAGCATGCACAGGTTACTGAACTCCCGGTACGCCTCCCTGAGGATGTAAATGCTTCTTGCTTCGAGTCTGTCAAGTGTATCCATGATCATCCCTGCCAAGTTGATTCTGATGATTACTGCTCAATCATGATTGCCGGGGTCGGCCGCTATGCAGGCCGCATTCACGGTGCTCCGGCTGTTCCCACCACCAGCGTCCTGCCCGGGCATCCTCGCCGGACGCAACGGCGCGGGTGCAGGGCGCGCACCCTATGCTGGGAAACCCTTTGTCATGAAGAGCGTTGTATGGAACGTTGCGTGTTCTGATGTAGGTCCATACCTGCTCTTCGGTCCAGTCATGCAGCGGACTGATCTTGTAGATTCCGTGCAGCTCATCCCATTCGATCGCCTGGGTCTGAGTACGAGTGATCGACTGTTCTCTGCGCAGCCCCGTGACCCACGCATCGCGGCCGCTTAGTGCACGGCGCAGGGGTATCGTCTTGCGCACCGCGCAACATGCCTTCCTCTTCTCCATGCTTTCATAGAAGAGGTTCGGCCCGTTGGACTCGACCAGCCTCGCAAGGTCGCCGGCACCCGGAGTGTAGACTTCCATGCGAAGTTCGTAACGCTTCATCGTGGCATCCATCACGTCGTACGTTTCCTGGAAGAAGCGGCCGGTATCCAGCGTGAATATGTGTCCTTGTGCACCGGTTCTCGCCCAGAGATCGGTCAGAACCTGGTCTTCGGCGCCAAAGCTGGTCCCCAGCACGACCCGTTCTCCGAACCTCGTCAAGGCCCATTTCAAAATTCCTTCTGCATTCAGCCCCTTGATCTCATTGTGGAATTCTTTGCATAGATTCATATTTCGTAATCTCCCGCTGTTGGCTTTCGTCCGAACGAAAACCTGTTCCAGATGCGTTCGTGCAAGTAATAGAGGGCCACCTTTGTGAACAGTTCGACGAATCCGATGGATAACGCCCAGCGAATACGGCCCGTAATAAGAAATGAGATAAAGATTGTGTCCAACGTCCCGGTCATCCGCCAGGAAAAGGCCTTGATCAGGCTGCGATAGTGATTGTCAGCTGCGAGAATCGTTCTGCGGTTCTCCTGTTCACCAGTGGAGCCTCTTCCTTTCAGCTTTCCCAGCATTCCGATTTGAAGCGTCAAGTTACGGAACATGCACTCTCCAGTTGTTATTGGTTGTGACCAAAAAAAAGGCCCTTCAAGAGAATCTTGAAGGGCCTTTTGCATCCTGTCTTTGTGAGGTGTCCTATCCTGTTTTGTGCCCCCACAATTCCGGTGATTGAACCCTTCTGCGCCGCGCACGGCAACACACGGCGCCATGAATGCTGTGACAACAGCAGCTGGACATCTGACGGATTTCAATCATTGCCTTCATGCAGTCCTCTTCTTTGCTCATATGGTGTAGAACCATGTTTCTTCCGGAGTTATGGAAGGCGGCGTGACCGCCATCATGCCTTCGAGCCGTGCGATTCTGTCTGCAAGATGATGCAGCGCCCGGCCGGTCACGTCCGGTATTGATCCGTGCTCGAGATCGAGGCTGTGGATCGAACCATTGATGTACTGGACCATACGGGCTGTGTCTTTGCGAGCTGTAACGCGCCCGGGGATTCCGACAACGACAGAATCGGGTGGTACGCTTTTCACCACGACCGCATTTGCACCTATCCGTGTGCGCGCGCCTATAGTGATCGGACCAAGGATCTTTGCGCCCGCGCCGACCACGACGTCGTCTTCAAGAGTTGGATGGCGTTTCCCTTTGTTCCAGCTGGTTCCGCCCAATGTCACCCCGTGATAGAGCGTTGCATTGGCGCCGACTTCGGCGGTCTCCCCGATGACCACTCCCATGCCGTGGTCGATGAAGAGGCCGGGACCGATTCGTGCGCCTGGATGAATCTCGATACCCGAAAGGATGCGTCCGATATGCGAGACAAACCTTGCAAAGCGTAAAAAGCCGTGCGTCCAGAGCCAGTGAGAAATGCGATAGAACCACAGTGCGTGCAGTCCCGGATATGATGTAAGGATTTCAATCCTGGATCTTGCCGCCGGATCCCTGGTGAAGACTGCATCGAAATCTTTGCGCAGACGTGAGAACATGTTTACCGTCACACTTGAATAGTTTGAAACAGAACGGATGAGTGATAGCGATCTCCGGCGTCAGGGAGAATCGCGACAATCAGTTTGTTTCTGTTTTCCGGGCGCGAAGCTACTCTGGCCGCCGCCGCCACCGCTGCTCCGGAGGAAATCCCTGCCGTTATTCCCTCCTCTTTATGGAGCCGGTGAGTCATCTCGATCGCTTCATCACTCGTCACCCTCTGCACCTCGTCGACGATGCTGAGATCAAGAACCTCGGGTTTGAAACCTGCCCCGATCCCCTGAATCTTGTGTGGTCCCGGTTTTGGTGATTCGCCGTTAATGATGGCACTCAGGATCGGAGATTCTGCGGGTTCAACAGCAACACTCCATAAATTCTTCTTCTGAACCTGCTTGATGTAGCGACTTACTCCGGTGATTGTCCCACCTGTTCCTACTGGCGATATCAAAATATCGATCTTCCCGTCCGTATCGTTCCAGATTTCGGGCCCGGTAGTCGTGAAGTGAATTTCCGGATTGGCCGGATTCTTGAACTGCTGGGGAAGCCAGTACCGTTGAGGATCTGTGGCAACGATTTCTTCAGCTTTGGCGATGGCTCCGGGCATGCCCTTTGCTCCTTCAGTCAAAACCACCGTTGCACCGAATGCCTTCAGTAACCGGCGCCTCTCGAGAGACATGGTTTCGGGCATCGTCAATATCAGCGGGTAGCCCCGGGCGGCAGCGACATATGCCAAAGCGATCCCCGTGTTGCCGCTGGTCGGTTCGACGACAGTCATCCCGTTGTGACCCGGTTTCAATATTCCTTTCTTCTCCGCGTCCCAGATCAGTGCCGCTCCCAGACGGCACTTCACGGAGTAAGAGGGATTGCGTCCTTCTATCTTTCCGGTGACGACGGCGGGCAAGCCCGCTGTGATGCGGTTAAGCCTGATAAGCGGTGTGTTTCCGATTGATAACGAATTGTCGTCGTATATGCGTCCCATTTTCTCTCTGGTTCTCCTGTAGGGTTATGCGTGCAGACCTGCTCCGGATATCGACCGATCACAACAGCGTGTGTTTCGATCCGGAACCTTGTTTTGATTGAGAGAGGGTATGCCGACTGATTGCCTGGAGGCTAAGACGCAGTGCGAGTCCGTGCCGCAAAGCGCACAGTCGGCCGGCTACAACAGCATCCGCAGCGGGTTTCGACTTTGGTTGCGCTTATGCGAGTTGAACTCATGGTTCGTACTTGTATCAGCGGTTTTTCGCGATGTCAATGGGAAAAATTGCAGGCAACAAGCTTGACACCTTGATTTCTACATAGTAGAAACTGACGTATGCATTCGGTCATTCACGGCAATTTTTGTTGTTGCTGCCGCTGCGGTGCGGCGTGTTGTTGCACCCTGCTTCGAATGGCTGCATGCGGCCGGACAGCGTTCAGACGATGAATAAATAGACGCAACGCCGGAAAGAAGACCTCAAGCCCTTCGAAGATCCGATCCTCGAAGGGCTTTTTTTATGCGGAAATCCTGGAGCCGGAGATGGCTGATGATGCGTTAGATCTAAGGAGACGCAGTATGAATGAAGGTTTTTCCAAGCTGCGGGCGGAGCTCGCGGCAGATGTCGAGACGTACGGAAACGAGGTGCACCGGTTCCTTTCGGGATTGATGCCGGCCGATACTCTGAAAGCCAAGCGGGTACCGAGAGGAGTCTACGAACAGCGCTGCAACGGCACATTCATGGTGCGTGTCCGGGTGACCGCAGGAATTCTCAATCGGGAACAGGCAGGCAGGCTTTCTGAGTTGAGCCGAACCTACGGGGATGGCGTCCTTCACATTACGACCAGGCAGGCTGTGCAGATACACGGTGTCTTGATCAAGGACACTCCCGAGATAATGCGGAGCCTGCTGGAGGTGGGTCTCACGACGAAAGGAGGCGGCGGGAACACAGTCAGGAACGTCACGACATGCCCCTACGCCGGCGTCTGCCCGCAGGAATGCGTTGATGTCACAGGATGTGCTAATGCGGTCACTGATTACCTGATCGGGCTGTCAGGTAGTTACAGCCTTCCGCGGAAATACAAAATATCTTTTAGCGGGTGCCGTGCTGATTGCGGGCTGGCGCAGATCTCCGACCTTGGATTCGTTGGCGAGATAAGAGAAGGTCGTCCGGGATTCCGAGTGTTTGCAGGGGGAGGGCTCGGCGCCCACTCCAGGGTGGCCGGCCTTCTCCTGGAGTGGATTCCGGCGCAGGAAGTCATCAGGATAGCTGAAGCAATCCGCAGGGTTTTCGATCAACATGGAGACAGGAAGAACAAGCACCGTGCCCGTCTGCGGTTTGTTGTCGAAAGAGTGGGCGAGAGCGCGTTCCACAGGTTGTTCCATGAGGAGCTCGACAGGGTGGTAGCTGCAGAAGTCCCCACGTATGAGGCGGCCCTTCCGGTTGTATCGAACCGGCAGACTCGCGTCTTCGACCGCCCGGTCTTGTCGAGATACAAAGATATTTATTACTTCCGCCAGCGCCAGGAGGGAATGGTCACGATCCCCCTAAGGCACCAGTCGGGGCTTGTCACTGGAGAGGAGTTCGCACGCCTCGGTGAACTCGTTGAACGTTTCAGTGCAGACGGCAGACTGTACAGCACACGCGCGCAGGAGCTTCAAATACGTTTTGTTGAAACAGCGAACCTGGATTCATTGATTGCAGAACTGGACGACAGTACCGTCGGGGCCAATCGGCGTGCAGCGGCACAGCGCTTCACGTCGTGCGCCGGAGCGGATACATGCCGGCTCGGGCTTTGCCTGTCACGCAATGCCGTCCTCGCCTGCGAGCAGGAACTGGAACGGGCCGGATATGCCGAGAACGACCTGCGCGGATTCGCAGTGCATGTGAACGGCTGCCCGAATGCCTGTGGGCACCAGCCAGTTGCCTCCATAGGTTTTTCCGGAGCCGCACAAAAAGTGGATGGACATCTTGCACCGTGCTACAGGATAACGCTGGGAGGACGCTGCGGGCCTGAGGATGCGCGTCTTGGCACTTCCGCGGGGAAGGTTCCGGCAAAAACGCTTCCCGCTTTTCTCTCAGAACTTGCCGCCGACTTCGCTCAACATGCTGAAAAGGACGAGACATTCTCCCGCTATTTCGACCGAAAAGGACCGGATCATTTCCGGGAAATGACCAAACGTCATTCGTTCGTGCCCCGTTTTGAAGACAGTCCCGACTATTACCGTGATTTCGGATCTGAGAAGCCGTTCTCTCTTGCGGGACGAGGCGCCGGAGATGATGGGATTCAGCTTGATGAGAAAGCCGGTTGAGATGGAACTGCGGACTGTTGCGGCGAAATCGGTACCGGAAGAGAACCCGAAAGTGCTAGACTGGCGCCAGTGACTGCTGTGTGCAAACTTCTTCAGGTGCGGACATGATCGGAATCTTTCGGCACTTACGACCCTTTCACGCTTCTGAGACTACTGAGGTTTCGAGAGGTTTGAGATGGATCGCCGTTGCCGCCGTATTCGTTTTCGCCGGATTCGCATTCTGCCCCTGGTTCCAGGATTCGGTGAAGGGAGCGGGCGGAGAAACGACGATCACAGGCACAGTCCGCGGCCCCGAAGGCCCCCTCTCCGGAGCCGTGGTGCGGATACAGACGACGGAACATAGCACAGCAACCGGTTCGGGGGGAGAGTTTGAGCTGGTTGTGCCCGGTTCCTTCAGCGATCCCGTCAAACTCACAGCGTGGGCAAAAGGATACTTCATCGGCGGGCCGATTGAAGCCTCGCCGGGCGCAAGAGACGTGACGATTTCACTTCAACAGCATGGCTTGTGGGACAATCGCGAATATGAGTGGGTACCCGCTTTGCCGTCGTCCGGATCAAAGCAGAAGGGCATATGTTCGGAATGCCACCTCCGGGGCAGCGACTCTTCAGGGCCGCTGCTTCCGGTCGACGAATGGCTCAAGGACGCGCATTCGCAGTCGGCTGTCAATCCACGTTTCCTCAGCATGCATGCGGGAACAGACGTAGCAGGCCGACGGAGCCCGTCTACACGCTACAGGCGTACAAGTGATTCCATGCTTGTTCCTCTTCCTCCAGACCCTGATCAACCCTATTACGGACCGGGGTACAGACTCGACGACCCTGACCACACCGGCGATTGTGGAGCATGTCATGTTCCCACGGCGGGTGTTCATGCTCCCTTCAATACTGATCCTCTTTCTGCCAGCGGAGTCGATGCCGAAGGGGTTACCTGTGACTTCTGTCACAAGATATGGGATGTCATTCTTGATCCCGATACCGGCCTTCCTTTTGCCGACAAACCCGGAGTGCTTTCGTACGAATACCGGAGACCTTTCAACGGACATCAGTTCTTTTCCGGGCCGCTGGATGATGTTGCCCCGGGCGAGGACACGTACTCAGCAGTCCAGAAGGCCGGCCAGTTCTGCGCCCCATGCCATTTCGGCGTCTTTTACGATACAGTCGTGTACGGATCGTTCGAAGAGTGGCTGCGAAGCCCCTACAGCAAAGAGGGTACAGGAAAGACCTGCCAGGATTGCCATATGCCGGCTACCGAAGCTGAATACTTCGCCCATCCTGAAAAAGGAGGACTCAAGCGCAATCCGGGAACCATTGTCAGCCACACGATGCCTGGAGCCAATGACATAGACCTTCTTCAAAACGCGGTGACTCTGACACTCGAGGCGGAATCAACATCGGAAGGAATACGAGCCAGGACTAAGGTGGTCAACGACCTGACCGGTCACCATGTCCCTACTGATTTTCCGTTGCGACATGTGATGCTCGTAGTCCGGGCGTACGGCAGCGACGGGTTTGAACTGGCCCTCAAGTCGGGCCCGGTTCTTCCCGGGTGGTGCGGTTCCGGAAATCCGGCAGACGGCGGTTACGCCGGGCTCCCCGGGAAGGTGTTCGTCAAGTTGCTCGAAGAACTCTGGACCGGCGTTTCCCCGACCGGCGCATACTGGAACCCATTCAAAGTAGTGATGGATACGCGGCTCGAAGCATTTAAGCCTGACTATGGTGAATTCCTGTTCGCGGCTCCGGCCTCGGGCGACGTACGGGTTGAGGCTCTTCTCATCTACAGGAGAGCTCACCGGGAATTAATGACACTGAAAGGATGGAATGATCCCGACATCCTCATGGAATCGGCTGAGGTTTCGCTGCCAACGGCAACTCCGGGTGCTGCAACAACACGGTGATCCGGCTGAAGCACGTTGTGTCAGGGCTGTTGGTTCCGCCATTCGGGAGGCACCCGTATTGCCAGTACTTCAGCTCTTGCGCACTCCAGACCTTTGCTGAACAGGGAACAGGTGATCCTGGTTTTCTTCGATTCGGCTTCGGCGACGCGCGCCCACAGCACCACCGGTTGATCAATCGGAACCGGCCGCAGGTAATCCACCTTCAATGATGCAGTCGCGCACCATATCGGGGGTTCTGTTCCTATTGTCCGCCCTTCTCTTCGATAAGCGTCCGCTATCGCGGTACAGACGCAATGACAATCGATGATTGTGGCAATGACGCCGCCGTTGAGGATCTTCTCCGGTCCCGCGGTCTGGAACGGTTTCGGCACGTATGTAGAAACCGTCTCATCACCCTCCCAGAAGCTCTTGATCTGCAGTCCGTGAGCGTTGTCCGGACCGCAGCCATAGCATAGGTTGTCAGGAATCAGGTCTTGTATGGCGTGCGCATTCATTTGACG
>JAAYAM010000314.1 GCA_012719355.1 Acidobacteriota bacterium | reverse complement strand
CGCCAATCTCTGCGCCAGCTTGCCGACGAGATCCAGGGATTGATGCCCGCCCTTCTCGATCGCCGCCCCATGATCAAGGGGACCGTCTACGAACAGCGGCGCAAATGCGGCAAACCCAACTGCCACTGTGCCGACGGCGAACCTCACCGCTCGATGGTGCTGAGCCGGAGTGATCGGGGGCGAACGAAGCTGGTGACCATTCCTTCGGGCCACTTGAAGGATTTTCGGGTTTTAACGGAGCGCTACCAGCGGTTTCGGAGCGCCCGTGCCCGGCTTGGGCAGATCTACAAAGCGATGGTCAAGCTCATCGACCAGTTGGAAGAGGCCAGGCGAAAGGAACCCTGACATTCATGGATCTAATCGTATACGAATACGACCAGGACTATGTTTTGGATTGCTTCCGGAATGGGGAATTTGACTTTGTCGATGGCGTGAGCGAAGTAGCCGAGACGGAGTTTTTCCGTTACATCGGGGCGAAGAAGATCCTGGGGAAGCTGGCGGAAACCTATCCTACGCCGCGGGAAAAAGAAGAGGTGCCGTTGTGGATGTATGTGGCGAGCAATCTGTCGATGCGGCTGCATGGGGTTCACAGCTTTCATGCGTACCCTTATGTGATCCGGTGCGGGGGGATGTTGAACGCTTTCGGGCCGAAGGTTGCACGAAAAACGAAACACCCGGAGACGGGAGATGTGACGTTAAGCTGCAACGGGTTCAACGATAAAAACACGTATGACCGTCAGACGCCCTGTGACCAGGACTACCTCAGAAAACTGGCTCGGGCCACGGCGCCGGAGCAGCTGCACCGATGGTTCAATCGGGACGTCATGCAGGTGTTGAAGCAGCACCGGGCTTTCGATGCGGAGGGGATCTTTCTGGGGGATGCGAGCTACCTGTTCGTTCCTGACAATCCGAACTATGAAGGCTCGGTGCGGATGCTGTTTGATGAGCACAATCATCCGGTCGACAGCAAAGAGATCGGTCCGGAGAAGAAAGCGCGCTGCCGATGGCGCCGCTGCTACAAAATGGTGTCCCTGGTTCATACGAATCGTGCGGGGGACTACTTCCTGTATGCCGGCCTGTCGGTTATTGCCGGCAACAGGCACGAAGGGCCTATTCTGTGGGGATTGGTCGATGGTTTCGTCGAGGCGGTCGGGCGGGGGGTGATGAAGCAGCTGATTCTGGACCGGGGGTTTCTGGACGGCAAGCAGATCGGGCGCTGCAAGCAGGAACACGGGATCGACGTCCTCATCCCGCTGAAGAAAAACATGGATGTCTACGAGGATGTCCTCGGCCTGGTCCGCGCGCGCAAGGTCAAGTTCGAACCCTATAGCCCGCCACCGCCGAAACCACCTGTGAATCCAAAGCCGACGCGCGTACCGCGGGAGATCCAGCAGCGAGAGAAAAAGCGGCAGAAAACACTCCAGCAGCGAAAGGAATCGGCGCCGCCCCCGCCTGCGGACAAGGTATTGATTCGCAGTGAGATCGCCTCCATCCGGGATTTCCGCACCTGGCCCAGCTGCCCGGTCCCTCTGAATGTGACGGTCAACCAGGAGCACTATGCCGACGGCCACACCGACACCTGGATGCTGGTCGATACCGGAAACAGCGGCAAGGGGGCGTGTGCCCGGGATGACTATAGGCTCCGGACTGGAATCGAAGAGCGCCACCGTCAACTCAAGTGTTTTGTTGACCTTATGGAATTCACTTCGCGCAAGTTCTCGTTGATCTGCAATCAGGTGGTGTTCGTGGCTCTCTGCTACAGCTTGATGCAGTTGTTCCTGTTGAGAATCAAACGCGCGGACCTGAATCGCCGTACAGAGCCGCAAATCCGGCGGCAACTCATGCCGACAGATTCATTCATTATTGTCTATTACTGCAATCGCTTTGCTCTGTTCACCACGGCGGAGTACACGGAGATATTGCTGACGCTCTCAGCAGAGGCCAGCAAGAAAATCCTCGAAAAAATCAGAAGGCTGAGACGGGAGCTTACCCAGGAACTGAAATTGGTCCGGGCTCCTTGATACCTCGACCCCATCTATCCTGTAAACCGTTTTG
>JAAYAM010000313.1 GCA_012719355.1 Acidobacteriota bacterium | reverse complement strand
GGCGGTCGAGGGGATGTCGCTCAGTGATGAGGAGACGGTTCTCGTGGCTGACACAAGCGAGGAGTTCGCAGAAGCGGTTGTACGACTTTATCAAGATGAATCACTATGGAATAAGATGAGCCGGAAAGGATTGGAGTTTTCCGAAAGCAACTGGGGAGCAGAAGCTGCCTGGTCAACGCTGAGCTCGATCCTGAAAGATGTCGGCTTTCCAATCGCCGAGAGAAAAAACCCACTTGTCCTCTATCAGTCCCAATCGGAGCGCTCCCCGTATATGTCCGCAGTGACCGGCCTTGAGCAGTTCACCGGAGTGGGCGCCAAAGCTCACGACAAAAACATCGGGCAAGCATGAGACCGGTTGGTAGAATCTTGAAATGTGTGGCACCGGATTCTCTCGCGCTCTCACTCACCGGCAACTCACATCGTCTTATCCGAAGTCTGTAGGTACGGATTGCCATTTCCAGGTCAATGGACACGCCACTGCGGGATGGATTCATCATCAGGAAAGCCTGCTTAGAGAATCCCTTTACGCCATGGAGCACGTCCCAGAGCATCCCTCCTTCACGACGCCAGATCGCGCATGCGGCCATCGCCAGTATCTTGACGCCCCACTTCCTCGGTCGGAAGAGCCGACCGTCTTCTTCATTTCTCGCACCGGCTATCATTCTGCTGGCAATCGCCAGTTCATAACCCTGATCGAGTGCTTGTTTCAACTCGACAGCAACGCGGGGAGGGATAGTTCCCTTCGGGAAGAAGACCACGACATTCTCGCAAGTTGTTGTAAGCACCGCCTGCCAGTATGCGGCATTCAACCCGCGGTGCTCCTGCTGGTAAACCGGAATTTTCCACGTTTTGAGAAGCTCGACAGTACCGTCCTCACTGCCCCCGTCAATAGCGAACACCTCGTCAAAATGCGAAAAGTCGAGCCTTGGCAGGTCGCGCTGGCAACCGTGTTTTTCATTCCATACCAGAAGACACAAGGCTGTTTTCGACATACTGTATTCACTAGGAGAAACGAACTGATCTGATCTGCTACATCAGCGTTATAGTCTACATGATTTCGTATCCACGC
The DNA here is from genome assembly GCA_012719355.1 of Acidobacteriota bacterium. Taxonomy (GTDB): domain Bacteria; phylum Acidobacteriota; class UBA6911; order UBA6911; family UBA6911; genus UBA6911. The sequence goes on along the minus strand of JAAYAM010000313.1, from coordinate 10,429 downwards.
TTCACCGTGTTTTTGCATGAGCGAGTTTCTGGTTCTAATTGATGGTTGCCGACCAGCCGCCGCCGAGGGCTTTGTAGAGGGCGATAAGATCAGTGGCAATGGTGGTGGTGCTCTGCGCCAGAGCCTCTTCGCTGGAATAGAGATTCTGCTGTGCAGTCAGAACGTTCAGAAAATCGACCTGTCCGGAGGTATATGCCTGGGTGGCAAGCTCGACTGCCCTCTCGTTCGCTCTCACGGCTTCAATCAAAGAGGCGCGCTGCCGCTGGTCCTTGCTGTACGCGATCAGCGCACTCTCCACGTCCTGCAGCGCGGTAAAGATGGACTGCCTGTAGGCCAGAAATGCTTCCTGCTGTTCCGCTGTCTGCAGCCGCACGTTGGCCTTGATCCTGCCGGCAGTAAAGATAGGAAGCGTGAATCCAGGACCGATGGACCAGAACGTCCCCGCCAGAGAGCCAAGAGTTCCGCCGACCAGGCTCTGCACCCCTGCAGATCCCGTCAAACTGAATCTCGGGAAGAAATCCGAGCGGGCAACCCCAATCTCCGCCGTTGTAATGTGCAGCAGCGCTTCCGCGCGGCGGATATCGGGCCGACGCTGCAACAGTTCTGAAGGAAGGCCTACGGGAACGACCGGCGGCGTGATTGGAATATCCGCTCTCGGCGACAACTCCGGGAGAAGCGCCACAGGCTCCCGCCCAAGCAGCACGCTTATGCGGTAGATCGCCTGTTGGGCAGCTGACTCCAGCACCGGTATCGTCGATTCAGTTGCTGCAACCTGGGCCTTTGCATTGGCAACATCAAGTCCGCTGGCAAAACCGACTTCAAATCTCTTCTGAGTGATGTCAAGCGTTCTAAGCTGCAGCGCGAGGTTCTTCTCTGCGATTGTGAGCTGCTGCTGAAATCCGCGAAGTTGCGCATAGTTCACAGCGGTTTCGGAAGTCAGGATGACCATGAAGTCGCGGCTGTCTTCAATAGCAAATTGGATGTTCGCATCGGCGGCCTCGACAGCCCGCCGAATGCCTCCGAAGAAATCGAGTTCCCATGCCGAGTCGAGTCCGGCCTGAAAGAGGGTTCGCGTTCCCAATTCGCCGATGGCACTGCGGCTGCCGCTGATTGTTCCGCTCGAGATGACCTCTGGAAACAATCTTGATCTGGTGATGATGCGCGCCTCACGTGCCTGGAGAATCCTAGTGCGCGCCTGCAGGAGGGTCAGATTGGATCTGAGACACTCCTCGATCAAAAGAGTCAGCTGCGGATCATTGAAGCTCTTCCACCACTCCGAGAGGTCGGCAGTGTGGGCAGTCGCAACGCTCTGACCGCCTGCTGCACCCGCCGGCACTCCTTCCCATTGCACGGGCATGGGAACCTTCGGTGGATGGTAATTCGGGCCAACCTTACATGACACCGCCAGCCCGCAAAAGAGAACGGGCACGAGAATGCCTGTTACCTGTCTTGTCGCCACGGATCTATTCGTATCTCAAGGCATCGATAGGATCGAGTCTGGAAGCTTTCCATGCGGGATAATAGCCGAACACAATACCTACCCCGACCGAAACGACGACGGCAGCTATTATGGCGGGAATCGAAATCTCCGTCGGCCAGTTCAGCAGCAGTCTCACCAGATACGAGCCTCCGCGGCCGATCATGATGCCTATCGCGCCTCCCGCCAGACAGAGGACCACTGCCTCGGCCAGGAATTGACGGAGAATGTCGCGCCCCCTGGCCCCGACGGACATGCGCACCCCGATCTCCCTGGTACGTTCCGTCACCGAAACCAGCATGATGTTCATGATTCCAACCCCGCCGACTACCAGCGAAATCAAGGCAACTCCCAGAAGCAGATTGGTCATCAGGCGAGAAGTCGACGTCAGCGCATTGGTCATTTCGGTCATGTCGCGGATCACGAAGTCGTCCGGTTCTCCCGCCTGAATGCGGTGGCGCTGCCTCAATAGCTCCGTGATCTGACTGATAGACGCCGATACGTTCTCAGCAGATCGTGCTGAAACCAGGATCTGGTCGACATTTGTGAAGCGAACCGGATTCGGCCTGCTCGTCGTCTGGTTTTCGGCAGGGACTGGATACAGGGATGTCCGGGATCCTGGATAGAGGCCGTTTGAAACATCTGAGTCTTGGGCGGAAGAACTGCTCTGATTGATACTGCCCATCGTAGATCGTGAGACGCGAAATTTGATCGCAGTCCAGGGCGCGACCAGAATGTCATCCTGGTCCATCCCCATCATGTTGCCCCCTTTTTTGGACAGCACTCCGATCACTTTGAAAGTGACATTGTTGACCCGCAGGGTCTTTCCCAAAGGCGACTCGCCCCTGAACAGTTCGCGAACCAGCGTCTGTCCGACGAGGCAGACGGTGTTGCCGGTGCGTACATCCTCTTCAGTGAAGACAACCCCGTCCGACAGATCAGTCCAGTCGCGCACTTCAAGGAAATCGTAAGTGGTTCCATAGATGTACATCGGCACCCAGTTCCGGTCGCGATAAATGACCTGCGTGCGCGCACGTACTACTGGTGCCGCCGCACGTACCGTCGGCTCTTTGAGAATCGCCTCGGCATCCTGTGGAGTCAGCGTCATGACACTCCCGGAACCGAAGGTCACGCCACCGCTCGATGCCGTGCCGGGGAGGATCATCAGCGTATTGGCTCCCATGCTCGATATGGTCCGTTGTATTGCGCTTGACGAGCCTTTGCCGATCTCCATCATCGTGATGACGGCTGAAATCCCGATCATGATTCCAAGCGTCGTCAGAATCGAACGCATGATATTGCGGCGTATGGCCTTGAACGCCGTCCTGAGCACGCGGTAGCTCTTCATGCGCATACCTCTGAGGGCCCTTTCAGACCTGGGAGATAAGGCTGCGCGGAGGCCGGGCGGAGTCCATCCTGAATAGAACCGTCGGATATGTGGATCGTGCGTTGCGCATGCCTGGCCACCTCCGGATCATGAGTTACCAGGACTATCGTTAGCCCCTGCTCACGGTTCAGCTGCCGAAACATCGAGAGGATTTCCCGGCTCGTCACCGAATCGAGATTCCCGGTAGGTTCGTCGGCAAACAGCAGGGACGGGTTATTGATCAGTGCCCGCGCGATCGCTACCCTTTGCTGCTGCCCACCGGAAAGCTGCGATGGTTCGTGATCCAGCCGACTCCCGAGTCCGACTCGCTCGAGCATTGAGGTTGCCCTACGCCGCGCCTCACGTTCCGAAACGTGTTCGTGAGAATAGGAAAGAGGCATCATCACGTTTTCTAACGCGCTCGTTCGCGGCAGGAGATTGAAGTTCTGAAAAACGAATCCCATTTTCCTGTTGCGGATCACCGCTCGCTGGTCAGCCGATAGACGGGAGACATCTTCGCCATCGAGCCAGTACTGACCGGATGTGGGACGATCAAGGCAGCCAAGAATATTCATTAAGGTCGTCTTTCCCGACCCTGACGATCCCATGAGCGCGACAAGCTCTGCTCGGGCTATCTGAAGCGAGATTCCTTTAAGTACCGAGAGTTCTATCTCGCCCAGCAGATACGTCTTGTGAACATCCACCACTCTTATAAGTTTAAGTTCCCGTCGTTCCAAAACCGATGCCTCTCTAGTGAGGAGACGCCCCACGTGCACGTCCCCTCCTGATCTGCGGTGTAAACGGATTCGACGGCCCCTGCCGGGTCTCGCTCTCGCGTTCATCGGCATTGCTGCCGATCACCACCTGCATCCCCTCGTTAATCCCGTCGCCCTCGATCTCGGTCCTGACGCCGTCCGAAAGTCCTGCGTACACAAAAACAGGTCGGACGCTGTTACCGGACTGAACCCACAATGTAGCGGATTTAGCTCCGCCAGTGGTGCGCAAGGGGCGCGCATCGGAAACATCGGCGCGTGCCAGAGCCGTCACGGTCTCAAGGTTCCCGGCTACAGAGGGATCGATCTGATCCTGTGCCGGCGTCCAGCGTAATGCTCCGGTGGGTACCGTCAGGACGTTGGATTTGCTGGCAACCTCGAACTGAACATTGGCTGTCAGGTAGGGGAGAAGAACGAGGTCCGAGTTGTCGGTAAGCACCTCAACGGTATACGTCACAACATTCTGGGTCATCGACGCGTTGAGGCGGATCTTCCCCACTTTACCGTAAAAGGCCCGTCCGGGATGGGCATCCACAGTGAATGTTACCTGCTGGCCGGGATGAATACTGGCGATGTCGGCTTCATTCACCGCCACCCACACCTGCATGTGCCTCAGATCTTTGGCTATCAGGAAGAGACTGGGAGCATTCAGACTCGCCACGACGGTCTGGCCGATATTCACTCTGCGGTCGATGATCGTGCCGTCTACCGGGGACACGATGGTGGTGTACCCCAGGTTTCTCTGGGCGCGCGCAAGCGCCGCTACCGCCTGCAGTACTGCGCCTCTGTTTTGCGCGATCGTTGCCTGGCCGACCGCCAGATTCGCCTTGGCGGTTTCAAAACCGGCTTTGTACGCGTCATAGCTGCTTTGCGAAAGCGCGTCGGAAGGACCGAGCTGCTGCGCTCTCTTCCAGTCGTTCCGAGCCTGCTCGAGTTTTGCCTCCAACTGGCCGAGGTCCGCCTGAGCACGCTCGAGATTCGCTCTCGCCTGAGCGAGGGAGGCTTTTGCATGGTCGACATCGGAAACATAGAGCGCATCATCGATGCGGGCCAGAACATCGCCGGCTTTGACGACCGATCCGTAATCTATCGGCTTCCCCTGCCGGTCCTCTCCAAATGAGACAATTCGACCCGCCACCTGGGCGCCCACATCAATCACTTCTTCCGGCTCCACCGTTCCGGTGGCGGTAATTGTTACCCTGAGATCACCTTTCTCGACGGGAGAAACGCGAAAGATTTCTGCGGAGGTCTGGCTGTCACGGTTGAGCGATGCTACGCCGGCAGCGATCAGCGCCGCAAGGCCGATGATTATTCCGGTGGTCTTTATCACTCCCTTCATCCGCGTAAGTCCTCGACTGTGCCCGTCGATGCTCCGTTCCTTTTCAGCCCGTTAGTGATCGAATACAGGTGATTTCCAAGTTTTTCCAGAAGCGTCAACAACTCCTGACGCTCGCCGGAATTCAATCCGCACATCAGGTACCTGATCTGATTTCGATGCGTTTTCAGGATTTTGTCGACCAGATCCCGGCCTTTGGGTGTGAGGCGCACCTCCTTGCAGCGCAGATCGGATTTTGGGAGATATCTCCACACCAGTCCGCTCTTCTGCAGTCTGCCGACCAAACCTGAGATGCTTGGGGGACGAATAAGCAGCCTGTCGCCCAGCTCGACCATCCGAAGCCCTTCCCGGCCTTCCTGCTCCACCCTCACGAGCGCCCTCAGGACGCTCCATTGCGAGCCGCTTATCCCCAGGCCGTGAAAGTAGGGTTGCATGATCCGCCCCAAGAGTCCGTAAACTCTAATTACAGCACGGAATGCCGCCACTGCATCGTCGCCCGCCTTGTCTGAATTACTTAGCATGCTAAGGAGATGATACGGAAAACGATGCAATTGTTTCAAAAATGAATCGCTATTTCATAACTAGAGGGATAGTTTAAGGTAGGAAGGTTCACCGCCGTCGGGATCGATCAACCCTGCTGAGCAGTTCGCGGTATCCGTCTTCGCCCAATGCGAGGATGGCCTCCATCTTGTAGATTTCGTACAGCGGGCGTTTATCCGACGAGGGACGACGGCAGGCGGCGCCTTTGAACTTGAGCGGGGTTTCATCGTCCACCATCAGCGCGTCATCTTCTGTATAGAAAGGATATGTGGCACAGTAGAAGGGCTTTATTCCGGGCCACCTCAGATTATTCTCCTGCGAGACGACCTGCAGCGAGCATTTGCGGTCGGGCTGCAAGAAGACGCAGCAGTGCTGGCCCGGCCTCGCGGGATCATCGACGGTGCTGGTGCCGATCTCTTCTTCTTCGTCATCTTTGCCTGACTCGAACCAGTTGGAGTGGTCATGGCGGTCGGCAGGCAGGCATGCCTTGATCGCGTCGGCCCACTTCAGTATTCGCGGTGCTTCATCTTCCCTGAGCCACACTCCGCCGGAACAGCATGCTGCAATGCATTTGCCTTCCCCGCACGGCCGAACGTTTCTCTCTTGAAGGACTTTTGATTCGATGCGAATTCCTTTGATGACCAGTTCTCCCTGATCCTGCATATACTCCTCGCCAATACCTGAGTGAACCGACAAACCAGCTTCAATTGCTTTTGATTCGGAGTATTGTAAGCTCAATCGCCCGAGCTCAGAACAAGAATCTTAATAGCCGCATTCGCCAACTCAAGAAACAAGGCTATTGCTCCGGCATGTCTTCCGGCGGAGGAATTTTGGGACAACCGTTCGGGCAGAGCGTTATGACGTGGACATAGCGAAGTTTCCCATTCTCGAGCCTGAACGTATGGGCATCGGGCAGCCCTTTTGGACCGCCGAAGTCCACCTGCCCGACGACTGCACCCATGTCGACATCGACTATGTAGCGCCGGTTGGTCATCGGCACGCCGCCACCTTTCGGAACCCCGACCGTGCACGATGGATCAGGAGCGTTGCTGACGTTGGTGTAAGCTCCTCCCTCAATGCGGACGCAGGGAATTCCCCAGGGAACCCTCTCAAAGGCTGAGTAATCCTCAAAGATATCGAAATAGTCGCTCGCTACTTTTATTAGAGTCCGGCGGTCAGTCCGTTTGTCGGGCGGCAAAACGTCCCACTTCTCGGTCGACGAGTACTTCAGGTAGTTGTCGGCATCGAAAAGCCAGTCGTCTTCGTCACTGACGAGGCTTTCCACTTCGGCTATCCTGCCATCTTCGATCTTCAACCTTGTTCCTATGACGTAGGGGTGGCTGCTGCCCGCATGTATGATCTCGGTGAAAGTCTCGCAGATGTCGGTGTCGATGAGAGTACGGAAAAAATTGACAGCCAGCGGCGCCTTCCAGATCCCTTCGCCGAATCGGACTTCTTTCCTGTTCTCAATGTACTTTGCCTGTGGCGCAAGAAGCATCAGCGAGGGGGATCCCTTCCTGAGCGCATCCACGTAGCTGTCGGTTACGCTCTGCAGGGTCTGGCGCGTACATTCAGCCGCCAGTGCCTGAACCGATGCGATAGCGCAGAGGAGAACTGACATGATGGTCGCCCGAATCATATGCCCTCCTTTGGATCCGAATGAGAATGAGAGATGTACGACGGTAAGGAAATATATCCGAATTGCGATGATTTCTCCACACCGTTTTCAAAGCCGGTATGGATTAAACGGAAGATCTGCTAGATGAACAGCACGAAGATACGAGCGAGCACGGCGCTGAGCACGGCGGTCACCGGAAGCGTGAATATCCAGGTATACATGATCCGCAGTCCCACGGACCACTTCACCGCTTTCATACGCTTGGCCGATCCCACCCCTACGATACTTCCGGTAATGGTATGAGTCGTGCTGATCGGAACTCCCATGGCGGCAGCGCCTTCCAGTACCAGCGACGCCGAGAACTCCGCCGATGCCCCTTCAATCGGGCGGAGGTGCGACAGGCCTCGGCCGAGTGTCTTAATAACCGCACGTCCGCCAACCAGTGTTCCCAGCGCCATGGAAGTGGCACAGGCGACCATCACCCAAACCGGCACCTGCGCTTCGGAAAACTGAACAGCGCCGAAATATCCACCGGTGAAGAGAAGAAGCGTGATAACGCCCATCACCTTTTGCGCATCATTCTGGCCGTGCATGAGCGACATCGCTGAGGCGGTGAAGATCTGAAGGAATGAGAAGCCGCTGTGCACCTGTTTGGGTTTCAGCCGGGATGCCACAAAATAGCTGATCATCAGAACGACGTAGCCGATCAAACCGCCCAGAATCGGCGAGATCAGCATCGCAAGGAAGATCTTGGAAATACCGGAGAGCACGACCACCTTCACGCCGTAAAGAGCGACTGCAGCCCCGATCAGGCCGCCGATCAGCGCATGTGAGCCAGAAACCGGCAATCCTTTGAACACAGTGTAGACTTCCCAAGAGATCGCACTGACGACGGCCGCAAGAATCACCATGCTTCCACTCAGATCCTGGACGATTGCCGGGTCGACGATTCCCGATCCGACCGTCTTGGCAACTTTTGTCGACATCATGGCGCCAAGAAAGTTCAGAATGGCCGACATTATGATTGCGGTGGAAGGCCGCAGCACGCGGGTTGAAATCGCCGTAGCTACGGCATTCGCGGTATCATGCCAGCCGTTGGCGAAATCGAAGGCGAGCGCTGCAAAGACAATGACCCAGAAGAACCAGGGGATCTGAGTGAAGAAATCGAACATGTTCGGGGCCTAGCTGTATTTGAAGATGATAGATTCTACGTTCATCGCCGTCTGATTGCATTTATCGAGGGAACGTTCGATATCTTCGATGATTTCTTTGAACTTGATTACGTCGAGCGGATCTTTTTCCCCCTGGAAGAGCCAGGCCAACGTCTTGTGGTAGATCTTGTCTCCTTCTTCTTCGTGATTCTTTATGTTCTTGCAGATTTCAAGCACGCTGCGGTTGAGTTTCTGTCCTGAAACCGCATGCACCGCTCTTGCGGTTTCTTTGCACGCGGCGTCGAGCACCTCGGCCAGGCGCACAATGTCGGGCAGTATCTCCTTGAGATTATACAGCGAAATGCGTGTGGCTGCGGCATCCATTGAATCGACTATATCGTCGAGATCCGCTGCCAGACGATAGATATCTTCCCGGTCATAATTCACTATGAACGTACCTTCGAGCCAGTTCATGGTCTTGTGCGTGACATCGTCGCAGGCATGTTCGATGTCCTTGATATCCTTTATCCACTCGGGGAGTCTCTCGGGATCAAAAGCCCGCACGAAAGTGGCGAACTTCGAACCGGCTTCCTCTATGTTTGTCGCATAGGAGATCATGAACTTCTGGAATTCCGTATTTCGCCCGAAGATTTTCGTGAACATCATAATTGTATGTACTCCCCCATAAGCTGGGTTTTACTACTGAACCGAACGCTGTTGCGCGAGCAATCTGTTCCGGAATGGTGGAAACTGACTTTTTGGTTCTCCTGCTTTCCGGACCGCCAGTCTCCTGCCGAAGGCAAGATGAAAGCGACTAATGATCTTACTACGAAAGAAAAGCAGAACTAAACAGAAATGTCGCTCTTCTCAAGTCCGAAAGCGGCTCACAAGACGGGTGAGCGGAATCGCGGAAGGGAACCGGCGCTCAGCAGCGGTCGCGGAGGCTGCCAGTTCGGGACGGGTGACTCCTCGTGGAGTGGCAAAGTAGAGGACGTTGCGTGATCTCACTCCGGAAAGCCGCCAAACCGGGCCAATCGCCTTCTCGATGTTCGTCAACAGCGTTTTCTGCATCTCTGCGCGTCCTTCGAGCCAGTTGATCACCAGCACGCCGTCTGCGGCGAGGCAGTTCCGGGCCTGCGCCAGAAATTCACGGGAGGCGCATTGGGCGGGAAAGTGCCCCCCGGCGTACGCGTCGATGACGATGATGTCGTACCGTCTCCTGCAGTGACTGAGGAACGCCGCGCCGTCATCGAGGTGAACGGTAAGGCGCGGCAGGGTGTCGATTTCGAAGTATCGCGCGGCAAGTTCCACGACTGCGGGGTCAATCTCGACGGCATCCACGGAGATTTCCGAAAGCGCAGCCAACAGCATGCGCGGAATCGATCCACCTCCGAGCCCCAGAATGAGGCAGGACTTGGCTTCAGGACAGAATGCGAGCACAGCAAGGACATTGCGAGCATATTCGAGCCCGGGGATATGGGGGGCATCAGCGTCGAAAACCGTGTGCCGCACACCCGCGTCCGACCAGAGTGTAATCTGCTTCCCTTTTTTCGTGACTATGAGGTCGTGAAACAATCCTTTGACCCGGCAAAGGGTCTTTGCGTCAGTGCGAATCCGTTTACTCATGAATAAGTGCCCGCGGCCTTTTCTCTTCATCGTACACGAAACAGTCGGGGGAGGCGCAGACGAAATTGCGCTTGCATCCTGAGACTCACCATCTTTAAGCTAGACGCAATGTCCAAAGACGGAGGCGAGGTCCGCTATGGGAGTTCTGGAGCGAAGAAGGCGGGAGCGGGAGATAAGACGGGAATCAGCCATAGATGCTGCAATGAGCATCTATGAAGAAGAAGGATATCACTCGATCACGATGGAGAAGATTGCCGAACGGGCCGAACTGAGCCGGGCCGCGCTCTACCTTTACTTCAAGAACAAAGAAGAAATTCTGGTCAGCGCCATAGTGGCTCATTCCGATTATTTCGCACAGCTGCTCCAGGAAGTTTACGACCAACGGGAAAACACGAAAAACCAGCTGCTCGAAGAGCTCTGGGAATGTTTTCAGAAATTTTACGAAAAAGACCCAGCGACTTTTACCGCCTGGCAATACTTTCACCAGGTCGATGTGATCAGCAATCTGTCGGACGAACTGCGCGATGTGCTGCACGAAGCGG
>JAAYAM010000312.1 GCA_012719355.1 Acidobacteriota bacterium | reverse complement strand
GCATCTGTCCGGCAATGGAAAAAAGGTCGATGTAACGGTCTCGGTGGGCTGGGCGACACTCTCGTCGGGTTCGGAGTACTCGAACTCAACCGAATTGCTTGAAGCCGCCGACCGGAGTCTCTATGCCGCCAAAAGCCATGGGCGCAACCGTGTAGCAAGGGATGTGTCAAAGGCAGGCTAGGCATGGGGAAAAATGCCCCCGACATCCTTCCTTTTTCTCGAACGTTGCCCGTGATCTCACGTTGTCTCTCTTAGTCATATCTATTGTTCAGCCATAGATTGAGCACTCCTCATTCGCAGGTACGGATGTTGCGTTAATCAGGCAAACAGTCCCGTAGGTTCTCCCGCCTGCGTACCCCGTAATGAAATCTGGAGGTTCAATTTGAGTCTCGATTTAAGAAAAGAAAAAGGTATCAGTCTCTCCGACCAGAAATTCGACTGGAAAGACCTGGTGAGACTTCCGATCAGCAAACTCAATGACGATGCGTTCACCCGCGTCCGCGTCATTCTTCTGAATGGAATCGAAGCTGATGCACTGCGCTTCAAGCATATCTGCGGCCGAATGAACAAAGAGCTCCGTCCCCACCTGGCGAAAATCCGAAGGGTTGAGCATTTTCAACAGACCATGGTGAACTGGCTGCTGCCGCCGGATCAGTCTCCACTGGAGACCACAATCGGATACGAACAGGTAGCGATAGAGGTGACGGCCTCGGTCGCCCAGCATGAGCCGAATCCATACCTGGCGCAGGTTTACAGGTTCGGGTTGCTGGAGGATTTCGACCACATGTATCGCTATTCGGCTCTTATGGACCGGGTCGAAGGTAAGGATCCCAACAACATCCTTCAGAACTATACCGATGTGATCCCTGGGCGTCCCACAGCTGTAGAACACCGGGATCCACAGGATGATCTGCGGGATCACTATGACAGGACGAACGCCCACCCCCTGTCAAAGCTGCATGCAGTGACTATCATGTCTGCTGAATACCAGACGCATGACTACTACATGAATATCGGCCCGACTTTTGCCGATCCGGTGGCGCGTCAGCTGTACGCGGAAATCGCGGCCATCGAGGAACAGCACGTTACCCAATACGAGTCCCTCAGCGACCCGACCGAGTCGTGGCTGGAGAAATGGCTGCTGCACGAAGCCACGGAGTGTTACAACTATCTCAGCTGCGCTTCGTACGAGAGCAATCCGAGGATAAAGTCGATCTGGGAACGTTTCCTGGACTACGAAATCGGCCACATTCGATATGTATCCGAGCTCTTCAGCAAGATCGAAAGGAGGGATCCGGCGGAAGTGATCCCAGATAGTCTGCCGGAACCGATCAAATTTGAGAGCCATCGTGACTTCATACGAGAAACCCTGAAGAACGAAGTCGACCTGCGCACCTCTGGGACTCAATTCATCCACAAGGACCAGGAAACACCTGATTCACCCTCGGTTATCTACCGCAATCAGCTGAACTCTAAAGGCATTCCATCTGAAATCGTGGCGGACGGATATCAGTGGCGTCCCGGAACCGAACTCAAGGTGTATCCAAAAGCCGCTTAGTGTGGAGGGTAAACTCGAACTATGAAAAAGAAATCTAATGAAATCGGAATGAATCGAACCGGAAACGCTTCCTCGCCGGTTGACAGCAAGAAGATGCTCGAGAACGTCGACCCGAACGTCTCAACTGCCCCGAGAATTGAGAAGTCGAGAATCTCAGCGGTGAGGACCGCATATTCGGAGAACGCCGCACCAGTTGGATCTGTTCCGCCCCCCGCCAGCGTAAAGGGCGCGATCACAACCGGGGCTCAGATGTTGACGGGAAAGAATCCTGCTGTATTCATCAACAAGCTCGGAGAAAGGCTTGCGTTTGAACGTACCGGAACACGTCTGTATCAGGCCGTGATCAGTCGGTATGACGTGCTTAAGGCCACACCCGGCTTTCCGAAACTGGCTGATTTGAAGAAAATACACGGAGACGAACTGGCGCATTTTCAGATGCTCTGGGATTCGCTGGTCGAACTGGGTGCCGACCCGACGGTTGTAACCCCGGGGGCAGATCTTGCGGGGGTCGAATCAACCGGTCTCCTGCAGGTCATTACCGATCCGAGGACAAGGGGCGCAGAGTGCCTTCATTCGCTGCTGGTGGCGGAACTGGCGGATCACGACGGCTGGGAGATGCTGATCGATCTGGCCAGGTCGCTGGGACACGACACCCTTGCGGGCCGTTTTGAGAAGGCGCTGCAGCAGGAAGAGATGCATCTGAGCAGCGTCAGGAACTGGATGACCACCATAATAAACAACGAAGCGGCCGCATGATATCGGCCGCGGTCATTACTCCCCCCTCCCCCTCCCCCTACTCTTCTCAGATTTTTCATCTAAACGTTTGACAAGGCAAGGGACCGGCGGTTAGGCTGAAGCCGCTGAAAACTTATCGAGAACGGCTGAGGGATCAGGCCCAGCGACGCCGTAGCAACCGGTTCTGCCAGAGCCGACAGAATGTCAGGTGCTAAATCCTGCCTCGCTCGCAACGAGCCGGGGAAAGATGAGGAAGACGCATACAGTTTCTCCGTTGCCTCTTCCTGTCATCTGAAGAGGCTTGCTAGTTGTGCTTTTTGCTGTTTCCGAATGGAGGAATTTTATGCGTCTGCAGAGCAGAACCATCCACGCCGGCGTCGATAAAGATACTGCCTACAACAGCATCATGACGCCGATCTATCAGACTTCAACCTTCCGGTTCGCCGATATCGGCGTCACGAAGGGATACGATTACACTCGCACCTCGAATCCCACACGCAAAGCGCTGGAAGAAAACATCGCATCGCTTGAAGGGGGAACCGGCGCCGTTGCGACCGCGACCGGGATGTCTGCCACCACCGTCGTCCTTCACCTGTTCCATTCGAGAGACCACATAATCTGCACGCACGACTGCTACGGAGGCACCGATCGCATTCTGCGCCTATACCAGGAGCTTTTCGGCCTGCAAATCACCTATGTCAACCTACAGGATCCAGGCAATCTCCGGAAGGCTCTCCGCCCACATACGAAGGCGGTATGGATTGAGACACCGAGCAATCCGCTTCTCAATATACTCGATATCCGGGCACTATCAGTGACAGCACACGAGCACGGCGCACTGTCGATCGTCGACAACACCTTCATGTCGCCCGTAAACCAGCGCCCGTTCGAACTCGGCGCCGATATCGTCGTCCATTCCACCACCAAATATCTGAATGGCCATAGCGATGTGGTTGGGGGAGCGGTGGTCGCCAGGGAACCGGCGATCGCTGAACGGTTGCAGTATCTATGCAATGCGCTCGGGCAAGGCGCATCGCCGTTTGATTGCTGGCTGGTACTCAGAGGGATCAAGACCCTGGTGCCCAGGATGAAGCTTCACGAAGAGAACGCTCGAAAAGTGGCACACTTTCTCTCCGGTCACCCCGCCGTTAAGCGCGTCTATTATCCGGGCCTGCCGGGCCACCCGAACCATGAAGTCGCGCAGAGGCAGCAGTATGGTTTCGGCGGCATGGTGTCGTTCGATCTGAACGGGAATCTGGCCGATGTGCATCGCGTGCTGCGCTCCGTGAGGCTGTTCGCTCTCGCGGAATCGCTGGGCGGAGTCGAGTCATTAATTGATCACCCGGTCAGCATGACACATGCATCGATGGATTCGGCACTGCGGCAGGAGGCCGGAATCGGCGAAAGTCTCATTCGCCTGTCTGTTGGAATCGAAGACATCGACGACATTCTGGAGGATATGGGGAATGCACTTTCGGCGGTTACCCATGGGGCGAACGGTTGATTCTTTTTTTCTCCCGGAAGGTGTAGATGACGGCAAGGAGCGGCGGGGCCAGAAGCACTCCCCATACGTTGAAGAACAGGCCGGCCCCAAGCGGGACGAGAATTGAAGCCCACAGTGGAACTTTTGCATTGCGTTTCATCAACAGGGGCTGGAAGACGATTCCGTC
>JAAYAM010000311.1 GCA_012719355.1 Acidobacteriota bacterium | reverse complement strand
CGCTGTTCCTCATACATTTCTTAGTAAGGAGGGAAACGATGCAAACGCGAACCGAGAAAGACTCGCTTGGGGAACGACTCATCCCTGTTGAAGCTTACTACGGAATAAACACGGACCGTGCCGTGGAGAATTTCCGGATCAGCGGGCTGAAGCCGAAACCCGCCTACGTGGAGGCAACCGTCCAGATAAAGAAAGCAGCCGCAAAGGTAAACATGAACCTTGGGCTTCTTGACGTCCGCCGAGGTGAAGCAATCGTTGCCGCATGTGATGAAATCCTTGAAGGAAAACTGCGGGAGTGGTTTGTCGTGGACATCTACCAGGCCGGCGCCGGCACTTCCCACAATATGAACACGAACGAAGTCATAGCGAATCGTGCCATTGAACTGATGGGCGGACAGAAAGGTGATTATCATCATGTTCACCCGAACGATCACGTGAATATGGCGCAGTCGACGAACGACGTATGTCCGACGGCCATCAGAATAGCAGCGGTCATGCTTTCCGGATCCCTGCTGGAGTCTCTCCGGCTCGCCCGCGAAACCTCTTCCGTAAAAGCGGCGGAATTCGCGGACGTCATCAAATCGGGCCGGACCCACTTGCAGGACGCCGTCCCTATCACGCTCGGGCAGGAGTTCGGCGCATATGCAAACTGCCTCGAGAAACATCGCCGATCAGTCGAAGCTGCCGCCGCACTGAACAAAGAACTCGGCATCGGCGGAACTGCGGTGGGAACCGGGTTGAATGCGCATCCGCGCTATCGTCCCATGATGGTTGAACAGCTCAGTCTGCAAACGGGAATCGATTTCCGAATGGCTGACGACTACTTCGAAGCCATGCAGTCGCTGCGCCCGTTCGTCGCGCTATCGGGCAGTATCCGCTCCCTTGCACAAGATCTCATTCGCATTGCCAACGACCTGCGGCTTCTGAGTTCAGGCCCCAAGACCGGACTGGCCGAAATCTCCCTGCCCGCACTGCAGCCCGGCTCATCCATCATGCCCGGAAAGGTGAATCCGGTGATTCCTGAGATGCTCGACATGGTCTGCTTTCAAGTCATCGGCTGCGACACGACCGTTCTGCTGTCGGGACAGGCAGGACAGCTCGAGCTCAATGTGATGATGCCGGTCGTCGCTTACAACCTCCTGCATGAGATCGAGATCCTGTCAAATGCGCTCTCGGCCTTCGCCAGGCTCTGCGTGTCGGGAATCACGCCCGACCGGGCACGGTGCAAAGCGTATGCCGAGGCAAGCATGAGCATCGTGACCGTTCTGAATCCGCGTATCGGCTATGCGGCAGCGGCTGAGATCGCGAAAGAGTATCTGTCGTCGGGGAAATCCATCAGGGACATCGTGCGTGATAAAGGATTGCTTTCGAGTGCGGAACTGGAGGAGATTTTCGATCTGCGAAGCATGACCGAACCGGGATAGCGGGCGGACGTCCAGATGGACCGGACGCCCGCCCGGCACGCTCTCAGTCTCGGTGCCAATATACGTACGCGAACTTGTCTTCCCGCGCGTAGCGCAGATCCAGAACGCCGTCGAAGTCACGCTGGATTGACTTCCCTATCTTCGCCGCCAGATGCTCGCTCGTCGCGGAAACGACAATTCCCTCCTTGTCTTCCTTGACATCGATGATCCGCTCCAATGGCCGTTCTTCCTGGGTATGCTTCTCGACATTCCGGATCCTATTCAGCAGTTCCTGACGATGATTCTCGGCGAAAGCACCGCTGAACTGGACTATGCCTCCGACCTGCCCGTCTCTGATCTGCATGCACGCCGGACACAGCTTCATCTGCGGCTCCGGCCCGTTGGCCGGAACCGTGACATGCTTCCACACGCCATCCTGGAAACCCAGATGGCATTTGGGACACATCGTATTTGCTCTGTATTTTTCGGTTTTCTGAAACGGTCCGCCGATTTCGCCCCGTTTCGGCATCTTGAGCGCTTCACGCAATTGTAATTTCTTGGCCATCTACCCTCCTCTTTTGGCAATGGTTTCTGCTCAAAGCCACTCTCCCGTTCTCAAGGAACTCAGTGCAGAAGCACTCCAAAAGAGGCTGTCTTCGGCTGCACCAGTCGTTCAAAATCCGAGTAGGACATCTGAATCGTCTCGGCGTGCGTGCCGGCATTGAAGGAAATGGTAGGACACATCCTGAGTTTCTCGTCGACCCAGACATCCATGTGATAGATATTCCCGAGCGGAGGCATCGCTCCTACTTCACACTCGGGGAACGCGTCCCTGAATTCTTCCTCTGTCGCAAGCCGTACCCAGTCAATATCCATAGCTTGGGCCAGTCTGTCGAGATCTACGCGATGGCTCGCCGGAACGACGGCCATCACCAGTTTACTGTCTTTGGTCATCACCATGACCACTTTTGCGACTTTCTTGCCGCTTATATGCTGTGCCTGTGCAATCCCCTGTGCGGTGTAGGCTCGCGAGTGAGTGCAGGATTGATATGGTACGTTGTGGGATTCCAGGAATTTGCTGATGTGAGCCGGAATCGGCATATCGCCCTCCTTTTCCGGTTCTACGACGGGTTAAACGGAAGGCACGCTCCCTGGCTGCTCCTTCGGGGCCCGTCGCGAACCTGTGAAACAGCCTAAAGTCGGGAACTGAATCTTTCCGATTCAAAAACACTCATTGGAAGCAGCACCCCCATCCTCTGCTCCTTATGGGTGACATCCTTAATGATATGCTATACCCGATCCGGAATTCGATCCACACCTTAATTCGCCGGCCGACTGCGCCCGGACTCAAGTAGTAAAATTAATACGATGAATGGACTTTCAACGATTTTCCTTTATAATGAGCCGGCTGGCGGGATCCAGCACCAAACTTCATATTTTGATGGAGGTCGCAGAAGATGCCCTACGATGCTACCAAGATGGCCGACTGGGAAATAGCTCAGGCCACCGAAAAGAACATGCCCACTGCATCACAGTGGAGAGAACGACTCGGACTTCAGGAAGAAGAACTGCTGCCCATGGGGCGGGTGAGCAAACTCAATTTTCTCAAGATTATGGACCGTCTCAAAGACCGCCCCGACGGAAAATTTGTGGAAGTAACGGCGATCACTCCTACGCCGCTCGGAGAAGGAAAGACCACCACCACCATCGGATTGATGGAAGGGCTGGGAAAGCTGGGCAAGAACGTCGGCGGCTGCATACGTCAGCCTTCGGGCGGTCCGACCATGAACATCAAAGGGACTGCGGCAGGCGGTGGAAATGCGCTCCTCATCCCTATGACTGAATTTTCGCTGGGGCTGACCGGTGACCTTAACGACATCATGAATGCGCACAATCTCGCCATGGTTGCGATGACGGCACGCATGCAGCACGAACGCAACTACGATGACGAGAAACTGCAGAGACTCTCGAAAATGCGGCGTCTGAATATCGATCCCACCCGTATAGAATTCAGCTGGGTCATGGATTTCTGCGTGCAGGCGCTGCGGAACATCATTATCGGGATCGGGGGCAAGCAGGACGGTTACATGATGAAGTCCCAGTTCAACATCATCCCGAGCTCGGAACTGATGGCGATCCTGGCCATCGTTCGCGACCTTGCAGACCTCAGAGAGAGAATCGGCAACATCACGGTAGCATTTGACAGAGACGGCAAACCTGTCACGACGAGCGACCTCGAAGTGGCTGGAGCGATGACGGCCTGGATGCGCAACACCATCAATCCGACGCTCTGCAGCACGGCAGAGTATCAGCCGATCCTGGTGCACGCAGGGCCGTTCGCAAACATCGCGGTAGGGCAGTCCTCGATTATCGGCGACCGCGTCGGGCTGAAGCTCTTCGATTATCACGTTACCGAAAGCGGATTCGGCGCCGACATCGGTTTCGAGAAATTCTGGAACGTCAAGTGCCGCTATGCGGGCATGACACCCAGCACCTCCGTTCTGACCGCCACGATACGTGCCCTGAAGATGCACGGAAACGGGCCGACGGTTACGCCCGGCGTCGCGCTGCCGGAAGCCTATACCAAGGAGAACCTGCAGCTTCTGGAAGCCGGCCTCTGCAACATGATTCATCACATAAATATCGTGAAGAAGGCAGGTATCACCCCGGTGGTCTGCATCAACAAGTTCCACACCGACACCAAAGACGAGATCGCCATGGTCCGGAAAGCTGCGGAAGCTGCCGGTGCCCGTTGTGCACTGTCGGAACAGTGGGCGAAAGGCGGCGAAGGTTCCATCGAGCTGGCCGAAGCGGTCATCGAGGCGTGCAACGACAAGAACAATTTCCAGTATCTCTACCCGCTGGAAATGAAGCTGCGCGACCGCGTCGAAAAGATCGCCCGGGAAGTCTACGGTGCCGACGGCGTATCATGGTCTGCGGAAGCGGCGGCAAAAGCCAAAGCCTACGAGTCGGATCCCAAGTACGCTGATTATGCGACCCTTATGGTGAAGACGCACCTGAGCCTTTCCCACGATCCGTCACTGAAAGGCGTTCCCAAGGGATGGACTCTCCCGATCCGCGATATCCTGATCTTCTCGGGAGCCAAGTTCCTGTGCCCGTTGACCGGGACCATCAGCCTCATGCCCGGCACCGGATCCAATCCTGGATTCCGCAAGATTGATGTCAACGTCAACACAGGCGAAGTCATGGGCCTGTTCTAGTACCTACTTCGCAAGACGTTGAGCCGCAAGAGGGGGAACCGGTTGACCGGTTCCTCCTTCCGGCAGCGGTCAACCAGCCAGTCTGAGACGGTTAAGACGGCTAAGAAAAGTCCCCGCCCCCAGCAGACAGAGGATTGCGCCTGACGCGACTGTTATTGGAGCTCCGACAGTGCCGGCAAAAGCTCCCGCGCAGAATGAACCGAACGGGGCCATTCCCATAAACATCATCACGTGCAGCGCCATCACCCTGCCCCGCAGTCGATCGGGAACCATCGTCTGAATCAGGGTATTGGTCGAAGCCATATGAACCATCAGCGAAAACCCGACTGGAACGAGACAGAGAGCAGAAATCCAGAAGGAGCGTTAAATCGAAAACAGGATCAGGCTGGCGCCGAAACCGCCGCTTGCATACGCGACGAGTTTCCCAAGTCCCCTGGTCCCAGACCTCAGCGCAAGCGTAACGGAGCCGATAAGCGCTCCCAATCCGGTCGCCCCCATCAGGATACCCAGACCTCTGGCTCCCCCGCCAAGAATATCGTCGGCAAAAATCGGCATCAGGACCGTATACGGCATCCCGACCATGCTGACGAGAGCCAGCATCAGGAGGAGAGCCCGGATCGATCGCATCCGCCGTGCATAGTCAAAGCCTTCAAGAAGGTGGCCGAGTCCCATACTGCCGCGGGAAGTCCTCTCCCCGGCATCCACACGCATCATCAGCAGCCCGCCGATCACCGCAATATAACTCACCGCATTGGCGAAAAAGCACCAGCCCTCCCCGATCCCCGCTATCAGAATCCCAGCAACAGATGGCCCCAGCACCCTTGCTCCATTGAACGTCGACGAGTTGAGAGCTATCGCATTTATGAGGTCTTTCTTATCCACCAGCATGGCGATCAAAGCCTGCCGAGCCGGCATGTCAAACGCATTGACGATTCCAAGCAGGGCCGCCAGGACTATGATGTGCCAGACACGCACCGCGCCCGTAAGCGTCAGAAACGCAAGTATGAACGCCAGGATCATTGAAGCAGCCTGCGTCGCGATTACGATCCGGTGGCGATTGTACCTGTCTGCGACGGCACCGCCGACGAACGCCAGCAGAAAGATCGGGAACTGCGATGCGAAGCCGACTGTTCCCAGCAAAAGCGAGGATCCAGTGAGCCGGTAGACCAGCCAGGACTGGGCAACCATCTGCATCCAAGTTCCTATCAGAGATATCAGCTGGCCGGTGAAGAACAAGCGGTAATTGCGATAACTCAGCGCACGCAACGCCGTGCCCAGCCGCGACGGAAGCTTGTTCCGGCGCCGGTCTGTCTTTTTCGTGTTTACAGGATATACATCTTCCATTGGATTTGCTGCGGTCAGTGGCCGCCGCTTCACAAAAGTATCACAGATTTGCTCCGGAGTTGGGTATTCATCGTCGGAAGTGGACGATGCGTCACCGCGTAGGCTGCAGGCGGAAAAAGCGGAAAGCCCGTGTCTGATCCTGCAACACGGGAAGTCTGCCTGAGTGGATTGTCTGTTGCCCTGGTGTCAAAACTACAACTGCGTCGCTTTCGACTTGAGCTGAGCTTCGTTCTCGGCGATGAACGACTTGATGTCATCCGCCATGTCCAGAAGCCGAAGCCATTGTTCCTTGTAAAGCGTCACCGGAAACCGGCCCAGGCCATACACCGAGACGGCTCCCTTCTCGCTCACTTTCAAAGAGAGGCCTTTCGAGGAGGATCTCCTCAGGGCCTCGTTTTCTGCCCGAAGCCGTTCAATCTCCTTCTGCAGGTCTTCATCAGCCATCACGTCCTCCACCCCCTTTTCAGGTTTACGGGACCATGAAGAGTAGATAATAGACTATCCGGATCTTGCGATTTCCCGGTGATTGTACCACGGACGAAGGCGGCAGCCACATATGAATTCCACGAATCCGAAGAACAACTTTCGTAATAAATTTCACATATCAAAAACAGAAAACTATGCCAGAATTGCTTATTCACCTGTAAATTGCCGAAAACTGGAGCAGGAACGGTATGGAAAATTCAGTCCGAAATGTGCTCGTTACGGGCGCTTCCGGATTCATCGGCACGAACATCGTCAGGAGGCTGGTTGAAAGGCGCTATGCAGTAACGTGCCTTGTCAGGAGGAGGAGTAACACCGACGGACTTAAAGGTCTGCCTGTCCGGCTGGCGATGGGAGACCTTTCCGATCCCGACAGCATCAGGAATGCGGTGCAGGGGATCGATGCCATCTATCACGTCGCGGGAGTGATAAAGGCTGCTGACCGCGACAGCTACTTTCGCATCAACCAGGAGGGAACCCGACGGCTGCTCGACATCATCAAAGAAACGAATCCGACGCTGAAAAGGTTTGTACACGTGAGCAGCCTTGCCGCGGCCGGACCGAGTCCGGACGGGCGAGCCCTCACCGAAGCTGCTGCGCCCGATCCAATTTCCTGGTACGGAGAAAGTAAACTCGCATCCGAACGGGAAGTCCTCCGTTTTGCGGATCTCTTCCCTGTCACTATAGTACGTCCATCAGCCGTATACGGTCAGTGGGATCGCGAGACCCTTGTGATCTTCCGCATGATCAGGCGCGGATGCCTCTTTACACCGGGACGCATCACCAGGCGCTTCAGCCTCATCCACGTGGCAGATCTCACCGCCGGCATCATCAAAGCCGGGGAGGAGGATACTGGTTCGGGCGACGTCTTCTTTCTTACGCGCCCGGAGGTGTATACCTGGGATGACGTTGGTAGTGCCATTGCGGGAGAACTCGGCCGGCCCTACAGAAGAGTGGCTTTTCCGAAATGCATCGCGCTGGCTGCAGGACTCGGAGGAGACCTGTGGTCAAAGGCGACGGGCAAGACCTTGACCATCAACAGCCACAAGATTCGGGAGTTGCTGCAACCCTCATGGATCTGCAGCCCTGCAAAGATTATGAACACGTTCGGCTTCGTGCCGGAAATCGATATCCGGACAGGAGTGAGGGAAACTGTTCGCTGGTACCGCGAACATGGCTGGTTGTGAGTCGAAGCCGGCCGAAACTGATTGCAAGTAAATTTGAAAAAGGCTATGTTCGACGCGTCATCTGGATTCCGGACGATGATGCGCTGCGTTTCGATGAACTGAGGATACTATGGATGAAACGCTCATTGATACACTCGACGCGGCTACATCGGTAACATACAAGGGATACACTTTTCTGGATAACAATCTGGATCCGACGCACTGGTCGTTTGCAGAAATCACGGCCGAGGCGAGAAGAGTCGGTGCGTGCCTTCATTCCCTCGGACTTGCCCGGGGAGACCGCCTGGCGCTCGTGCTCAACTCTCCGGAGGATTTCGTTCTTTCGTTTCTCGGCTGCGTAAGCGCAGGAATCATGCCCGTTCCGATGTACCCTCCACTGGCCCTCGGAAGGATGGACAACTACATCGAGAGAGCGCTGGGGATACTTCGGGTTTCAGGTGCGGTCGCCCTACTTACCTCCAGGGACCTGATTCCCGTACTCAATCTCGTTTCCTCGCGAACCCCGGGAGTGGAAAGGATTATGGATGTCGAGATGCTGCGCCAGGCGGTGACAGATCATCCCGAGCCTGAGTGCGTCACCATGCCCGACGATCCATGCTTTCTTCAGTTCACCTCAGGATCCACCTCCGCTCCCAGAGGGGTAGTGGTCACCCACAGAAACCTGATAGCCAATTCGAGAGCCATAATCGAGGCACTCGAAATCGACCCTGATCGCGATCGGGCCGCCAGTTGGCTCCCTCTGTATCATGATATGGGACTCATAGGATTTGTCATCGCCACGCTCGTGGGACAGGTTCCGGTCGTCATCATTCCCACGATCGCGTTTGTCAAACATCCTGGAGTATGGATGGAGACTGTACACAAGTACCGCGCGACAATCACTTTCGGACCCAATTTCGCCTTTGATCTTGCATCAAAGAGGATCCCGAGGAATTCACGCTTCATAGACCTCTCCTGCCTGCGCGTTCTCGGATGCGGAGCCGAGCCTATCAACCCCAGAACGATGGAGAGGTTTCTTGCGACTTTCGCTCAGTGGGGGCTCAAATCGAATTCGATCATGCCATGCTACGGGATGGCAGAGGCCACACTCGCAATTGCCTTCGACCACCTCCACAGACCCGTACGCAAGCTTGTAATCGATCGCCAGGCCTATGAAAGCGAAAACGTTGCCAAACCGCTGCATCCCGGCGATAGCTATGATCCGAAAAAGAGATTCGAACTCGTCTCCTGCGGACGCACTTTCAAAGATCACGAGGTGCGTATCGTTAATGAAGACGGCGAAGCACTTCCCGAGGGCAGAGTCGGAGAAATTGTCTTCAGGGGACCAAGCGTCACTCCAGGATATTTTCAGAATCCGGAGGCGTCAGAGGAACTGTTGAAGGGAGGCTGGCTGCACACAGGCGACCTCGGCTTTATCCTCGACGGCGATCTTTACATATCGGGAAGACAGAAAGATCTGGTCATCATCAACGGACGAAACTACCCGCCGCAGGCGATCGAGTGGGTGGTCGAAGAGATTCCTGGAATCCGCAAGGGGAGCGTGGTTGCATTCTCGGTCTGCGGTGACT
>JAAYAM010000046.1 GCA_012719355.1 Acidobacteriota bacterium | reverse complement strand
TGACGTTGATGATTCTGAGATTCCTGAAGATGACGGACAACGTGACGTTGATGGTCAGCATAAGGCCAAGCGCGACCGGATAGCAGATTTATTGATCAGGGCGGAGATAGTTGCACCATCACTTTAACCACAAGGAGCAGGAGAAAAATATGAAAACCATTACGCAGTATAGAGACGATATCGCGGCTTTGATGAAGAAATCCGCAGATATCGACATGAAAGCGGTTGCGGAAAACCGCGACCTGAGCGAAGCGGAGCTGGCCCTCAAGAACGAAATCCTCGATGCAGTCGAAGAAATCAATAAGACTGTAACTACGATGGAGCGCCAGGAACGGATGAAGTCCCTGCTGGAAAAACCGCAGGAGGCCGTGACCGTGGAAAAAGGAAAGAAGTTCTCCGACAGTGCCGTCATTACCGGAGGCGAAAAGCAGAAATTCTCGTCTTTCGGCGAACAACTTGCCTCGGTTATGAGAGCCGGACTCCCCGGCGGTCATGCCGATCCTCGCCTTTTCAATGCGGCGGCTTCGGGCTTAAATGAAACGACCCCTTCGGACGGAGGATTCTTGGTCCAGCAGGATTTTGCGGCGGGCTTGTTGGAAGATGTTTTCCAGACCGGCATCCTGTCTTCAAGGGTAGGCAGTCGCATTCCGATCAGCGGAAACGCCAACGGAACCAAGATCAACGGCGTTGACGAGACCTCCCGCGTATCCAGTAGATACGGCGGAGTTGTGGCGTACTGGGCGGCTGAAGCCGAGGAAAAGACCAAGAGCAAGCCGAAATTCCGGCAGATCGAGCTTAATCTGCAGAAACTTATCGGCCTTTGCTACGCGACTGATGAGAATCTCGACGACGCTGCGCAGCTTGAAAAGATCATCCGCGATTCCTTCGTTGGGGAGTTTGGATTTCAGGTTGACGAAGCGATGATCAACGGGACCGGCGCAGGACAGCCCCTTGGCATTATGAATGCCGGCTGCCTGGTGAGTGTGTCGAAGGAGTCCGGTCAGGCAGCGGCTACCATTCTGGCCGAGAATATCTCTAAGATGTATTCCCGCAGATTCGCCCGTCAGACTCAGAATTACGTCTGGTATTACAACCAGACCATCGAGCCGCAGTTGATGAATCTGAGCATCAGCGTCGGCACCGGAGGCACTCCGGTTTATGTTCCTCCCGGCGGTTTCAGCGAAGCCCCTTATGGCCGTATTCTCGGGTTGCCGGCAATCGCCATTGAGCAGGCGAGCGCTTTAGGGACTCAGGGAGACATCATTCTGGGGAACTTCAAGGACGGATACGTGATCGCGGAAAAGGGCGGGATTAAAACGGATATGTCCATCCATGTTCGGTTCATTTACGACGAGTCGGCATTCCGGTTTGTCCTCCGCATTGACGGCCAGCCTGTCCGCGCCTCGGCTCTCACGCCTTACAAGGGCGGGTCCAGTGCAACCCAGTCCCATTTTATTACCCTGGATTCTCGCAGCTAACCATAAATAATAACCTCAAGGCCGGGGAAAACTCCCCGGCATTATTATAGGAGGATTCAATATGTTTTGCCCTGAAACTTTTCCCATTATCCTTGGTCATGAACCGGCAGCATCAAACGCCGTGGCTGATACATCGGATGCAATCTGTTTGAAAGGCGCCAATGGCGTTCTGATTATCGTTACTGAATACACCGCCGGTGGGGACACTGACTTGGTTCTGACTGTCCACGAAGGCGATACGGCTGCTGTGGCCGCTGCGGGAACTTATCCAATTACAACGGGAGCGGAGTTCCCCATTTGGGTTAATACCGATTGCGCTACGTCTGACGCAATGGTACGTCAGACTGATGGCCTCGGCTATACCATCGATGCGACAACGACAAAGAATTACATGGTAGCGTTCTATATCCCCGCTGCAATTCTGACATCTGGACGTGATTGGGTCGCTCTTGGAACAAGTGGCGGCAATGCCGGTAATATCGCTTCCGTAATCTACATTCTCGACGGCGCAAGGTATAAGCAGACCACTCCGCCGACAGCAATCGCGTAATTAAACCTTGGGCGGTCTGGAATATGGCCGCCCTATAACAAGATAAGGGGATTCCAATGTTAAAAGAAGAAATTGAGCAGGTCCGGGGAATGATTCAAGCGGCTGTCGGTGTGGCGAAAGCTGAACTTCGAGCCGATTTTGAGTCCAAGCTTGACGACCTGAAGGACGAATCAGCTAAACTCAAGACCTCAAAAAAGGAGGTTAAAGATGGCAAACTATAATCCTTCGACTCGGGAACGAGTCGCAGATATCAACAGGGGGATTGTCGTTGCGACCTCTACCCTGAACAACACCACGGCAATGCCGGGAAACGCGGATTATGACCTGTTCAATGTTTATGGACGTGTTCGCGTACTGTCCCTGGACATTGAGGCAATCACAGCATGGAGCAATGACGCGACCACGCTTAAATTCACCTTTGATCCGTCGACACCGGCCATTTCTGAAGTCTCCATTTCGGCGGCCTCGACAACGGTCGCCCAGCTCGGGATAGGTCGCCGGGTCCGGCTGGATGGAACGGCCCTGAATACTGCGGCGGTGATTGATGCCAATGCGGCGGTCTCCCTGAAGGCTTCCGGATACCTGGAGCTTGGATGCTATGATGGTGTTGGCGCAATCGGGGTGACCAGTGCGGCGGCCGCCCAGACAAGCGGAACGTGCAAGGCCACCATCACCTATGTCCCGATTACTCCGGGGGCATACGTAGAGGCGGCAGTGTAAGGAAGAATCACCGGGCGCGGGCGGATACCTCTCTCCTCTCCCCCGCGCCTTTACTTCAGAGGAATTAAAATGAAGAAAATAATCCTGTCCGTCATTGCTTTCTTGACCATCTCCCCCGCTATATGCCTTGGTGCGGCGATCACATGCACTCAGGTGCCATTACGTCTCGGAAATCCTGCCCCGATCATTATCACCATGGAGTGCACCGGCGGGACTGACGACACAACGATATCCTTCAACGCTGAAAACAACGCCCTGGTTCTCGGGAAAAAGCTTATGGCTGTATCG
>JAAYAM010000310.1 GCA_012719355.1 Acidobacteriota bacterium | reverse complement strand
TGACCTTTCGCGTCGACACGCCCTGGACGTACATTTCGGCGATTGCCAGTTTCAGGGCGCGTTCGCTGCGGACGCCCTTTTCGAGAGCGGACGGATAAAACTCAACATCGCGGGCCTGAGGCACCTGGACTGTTATCGGACCGAGACGGGTATTTAACGTCTTGGGCTTGTAGCCGTTGGCGTATCCCCTTCTGCGTTCAGTCCACTCGTAAGGCTCTGCTCCGAGTACCTGCGACCTTTCGATCCGCATTGCTTCGTTCAGCAGGATTCGTATGGCCTCTGCCATGTGTGACAGGCCGGATTCACAAAGAAGTTGAACAACAGTATCCACTACGTTAGATTCGGGCTGGTGGGCCACGTCCGATCTCCTTTCCTTTGAATTGAGCGATTCATGGATAGGAAAACAGATTTGGCCCACCCAACGCAAGTCGGCAGACTGGTTCTGGGACCTTCGTTTCGGCTCGGTTCCCTCGCCTCCACTCCGGTCCCAAACCGAATCAGATTCAAATCGAATTTACAGAAAGGAAGTTACATTACCGGGCAAATTGTTTTTGCAAGCAGATTAGAATTTTCTTGCGATTTGTATTTCTTTGCACGTAAGCTGTCAAAGTGGCATCGTGGATAGATGCCATTTTCTATTCCTATTCCAGATCTGAACCCTGACGGACCTTTCAAGAGCCGGCTTCACTCCAGAGTGTCAGGGCAGCCGGATACATTTGGAAGAACGGCTGTATAACGAACCGCGCATCAAACTATACACAGCGTCATAAGTAAGTGCGCACGGCCTTATGCAATGTTATCTTAGTGGCATGAAGCCACTGACAATAGAGGATGCAGAAACTGTAGTTTTCGGACTGCAGGATGAGATCCGGCGGTCCGAGGAATCTCGATATGATCACCGCCTGCACGCCGTTCTCCTGGTGGCCCAAGGAATGAGCTGCCGTCAGGTATCGGAATTACTTGGCGATGCCCCGCGAACCGTTGCTTACTGGGTGCGACGTTTCGAAAGTGACGGACTAACCGGTCTGACAGAGGAGGAGCGGCCCGGCAGGCCTCGGCGTCTGAGCGAGGTGCAGATCCGGAATATTGACGAGGCATTGCGCCGTCAGCCCAGCGATTTTGGACTGGTTGGAAACCTGTGGGACGGCAAGACACTTTCGGAATACGTAAAACGCAAATGGAATGTGAGCCTGGGAACCCGACAATGCCAACGGGTGTTCCGGCAACTCGGGTTCCGTTTGCGGAAACCGAGGCCTCTGATCGCCAATGCCAATCCTGAGGATCAGGACCGGGTAAAAAAAACTTCGCAGGCTGGCAAGAAGCGAAGACGTTGATCTCTGGTCCATGGATGAGGTCCACTTCCAGCAGCACGGTTCGAGATGCCGAATGTGGATTCCGCCGGAGACCAAGGATCCGGTGTTGCTGCATTACCCGACAAGAAAGAGCGTCGGTTGCTTCGGCGCCGTCCGCCTGCGTGACGGCAAGCTGGTGTATATGCGGGAGACCGGTTGCTTTAATGCCGAGACATGCTTGCATTTTCTTTGGCATCTCTGGAAGATCAGTTCGCGCTCTGGCCGGAGAGTCATCGTGATTTCGGATAATGCCCGATATCATCATGCGACACTGCACAAAGAGTGGCGGAAAACGGCGGAGCTATGGTTCAGGCTCGAATTTCTGCCGCCATATAGTCCCGATCTCAATCCGATTGAGCGAGTATGGAAGCTGACTCGCCACCCACAATCGGTACTTCCCGGCGATCGAGGATGTAGCCGAGGCCGTTGAGCATACATTTGAATCCTGGAGCACAGGCAGTCAGGTTCTGAGACGGCTATGCGCAATTAATTAAGACGCGGTGTATAAATG
>JAAYAM010000045.1 GCA_012719355.1 Acidobacteriota bacterium | reverse complement strand
AGCCCATTATGGCGCTGGCGGAGTGCTCCATCGCGGACCGCAGGAGCGGAGTGATGAGCGTGAAACGGCTCCCCTGTCCGGGAGCGCTTTCAATCTCCATTCTTCCGCCCAGAAAACCAAGCCGCTCCCTGATGCTGAACAAGCCCATCCCTCCGTGCTTGTTTCCTGCGCTGATCCTTCCGGGGTCGAAGCCGGCTCCCTCATCCGAAATCTCCAACCGGATGCATCCATCCTGCTGTTTCACTTCCATACGGGCGGTCTTCACCGCCGCGTGTTTGACCACGTTGAAAAGGAGCTCGCGGACAGACCGGAAAATCATTACGGCAATTTCCTCGGGAAGACTCTCTGCCGGATGCGAGATGAATTCCACACTGAGGCCGTGCTTTTCTTCCATCAAGCGGACGAGCCATTCCAGTGCGGCTACCAGTCCTCCCCGATACAGAATCGGAGGGCAGAGTTCGGCAGTCAGGGAGCGCGATGTCTGGATCGCCTCGTCAATCAGTCCCGATATCTCCGTCGCGGCTTTTCCGAGGTCTTTCTCGCGCTCGAGCATTGCAACCCTGAATTTGGCGGCAACGAGTATCTGTTGAAGTCCGTCGTGAAGGACCATGGCCAGCCTCTGGCGCTCCCGCTGCTCCGACAGGGTGAGGTCCGTGGCCAGTTCGCGCAGCTGAAATGCCCTACGTTCCGCCTCAGCCGTCCGTTCACGCACACGTTTTTCAAGCGACTCGTTGAGCTCCGTCAACTGTTGCTCCGCCTCTTTGCGTGCCGTGTTGTCGAGCACGTAGCTCACCAGTCGCCGCCGGGAATCTCCAATAAACGCATTTCCTATGATGACCGGAACCCGGCTGCCGTCCCGGCGGATGTATTCCTTTTCCAGCAGCGGCACGCTCTCTTTCGAGGAGAGGCGCGACGCCAGTGCCACCTCTTCCCGGACGAGACTTTCGGGAGGAGTTATCTCCTTCCAGTTGATCTTGCCTTGTTCCAGCTCTTCCCTTGTCCGGCCGATGATCCTGAGGAATTCATCGTTGGCTTCCGTGACCGTCCCGGTAATCAGGTCTGTGAATACTACCCCGATGATGTTCGATTCGACCGCCGACCGGAACTTGCGCTCACTTTCGGTGAGACTGCGGAACAGCAGTTCGTATGGCTGCCGGAAACCTGTGTGAACGATCGCCCTGTACAGGAAAAGGAACGCAACGATCTTAAGAAGATGTCCGGCCATGTTGAAATTGCCGAATACAGTGATATATCTGGTGAAGGCCAGTTCGGAGAGAATCGTGGCCAGAATCGCGCCGTACAACAGCAGCAGGATCTGCCGGTTGAATTTGCGTCTCTTCAGCCACAGCCGGACGAAAGCCAGTGCCAGAACGGCGCAGATCGCGTATTCGGCGTTTATCTTGAACTCGGTCAGACCATGGCCTTCGACATAGCACTCGGGGAAAATACGGAATACGAAAATTGATAACAATAGAAGAGCCAGGGCTCCGCTGTATGCTGCTATCGTCAGAAACGGCCGGACTCGGCGATCGAGGTAAAATGCCGCCGCAACAAAAGTGAGAGCCTGCAGCCCGCGGGCGACAATCCAGAGCTGGGTGGGAAGGTTGGCGTCGTATCCGGGGAACACCCCCATTCCCTGGTAGGCCAGCGTGTGTAACAGGTCGGGGATCGCGATGAATATGCAGCCGATTCCGAGAAAGAGAAGATAGCCGTTATCAATGCTGTCCCGGGCGTTCCATGCGATTACGAAAATGGCCGCCGCCACGGTGATGGCGAACAGTTCGGTCAGGGCATGGAAGATGAGATAGTTATGTGCGCCGATCCACGCCAGGCCTGAAAGCACGACTGCCGTGGCGGCGAACGCCTTCTGCGGCTGCAGATCTGATTTCACGGATTGTCCAGCCCCCTTTGCTGCGAGCACCGACGAAAGTGAGTGTAATTATGCCTGACGCGGGGAACAGCCGCAATTGTAATGATGGCAACGGGAGGCAGCGGCGGGTGATGGGCGACGCCGACATTTCCATTAAATCTGCTAATCCTGCCGTCCGCCGTCCGCCCGGGCCGGATATCCATATCCGGGGAAAATACGGATACATCCGTACTTTGTACTGAGCGGCTGCAAGGCGTTTCTCCGTACTGGCTGAGGAGGGTTAAGCCGAATCGTAACTATAACTTGAACTAATTCATTTTTCGTTTTGTACAGCGTCCCTTAATGCCGTATAAAGGGGGCGCAGTAGATGCTGTAGATGCTGATAAGAGGAGCAAACCGCATGGTTATTCGTTCTGTTTTGATTTCCACGGTAGTACTCATCTCCTTTCTCGTCCTGACTGCATCGGGCGAGGATGTTTTGGCGCAGGCTGAAAAAGGTATGGATTGCCTGCGTTGCCACCAGGACCAGGCGGGAATATTGGAAACCAAGCACGGCGCGGGCGCCGACCCCGGATCTCCAGTGGGTCGGGGCGAGGCTTGTGCCGCCTGCCACGGTATCAATATCCAGCATGAGAGCAATCCGTCGCAGCACAAGCACCCGGTGCGCTTCGACAAAGGGGCCGTTCCCGCGAGGCAACAGACTGAAGCCTGTATGAGCTGCCACGCCGGCAATCGGCACCTTGCCTTCTGGGAGACAGGGCGCCACGGGCGCAATGACGTGCGCTGCAACGACTGTCATGCCGTTCATGCCAAACCGCCTCGCGGATCGACGATCGCGATCACCCGCAAAGACCCCTCAACGAATCCTTTCGTCAACACCGAGCGGCAGTTTGAGTACGAGACCTGTATCACCTGCCATAAACAGACCCGCGTCCAGATCAACAAGCCGTCACATCATCCCATCATAGAGGGAAAAGTCACCTGCTCCAGTTGCCACAATCCGCACGGCTCGATAAGTCCGGGGATGATCAAACATGAAACCGTAAACGTGCAGTGCGAAAGCTGCCATGCGGAGAAGCGGGGCCCGTTCCTGTTCCAGCATCCGGCTGTGGAGGAGAACTGCCTTTCGTGCCACGCTCCGCACGGCTCGTCCCACGCAAAGCTGCTGAACGAGAAGGTTCCGAATTTGTGCCAGGACTGCCACGACTGGTCCCGGCATCCAGGGACCGCGTACAGTGGAGATCAGGGATTCATCCGTCTTGGCGGTTCGACGGTGAGAACCCCCAACACCCGCTTCGTCGCCAGGTCGTGCCTGAATTGCCATAACGCAATTCACGGCAGCAACGCTCCGTCCACGCGCGGCAAATTCCTCACACGATAAGGAGGCTGCATGAAAGCAAAGTTCCTTTTTTTACTTATCGCGAGCATGTTTGCCGTTCCTGGAATGTCGCTCGCTCAGGATGAAGGCGAAACCAGAGTGGAGGGGAGTTTCTCCGTGGGAGGCATCGGGTCGGGATTGACTTCTCAGGATTCCTCAAAGGCCAGCGAGTACCGCGACCTGTCCGACGGGGCCTTCGGAGTCTTCGAGTACCGCAGCCGCAGCAGCCGATTTTTCCACGACGGATACGGCGAGAATCTCGGACGGGACGACATGTTCATCCAGTTCCGGGGAGGAATGTACAATGAGTTCAAGTACAGCGTGCGTGGCGACTGGCTGACCCACAACTTCGGGTTCGGTCCGGACGGTGCCCGTACGCCGTACATCAATCCCGGATCTTCGAACCTGACGCTTTTCTCGAACGTGCCGGTGGAACTGGCGAATTCGGCTGTCTCGCCCTGGAGATCCTTTGATTACGCCATCAAGCGGCGGAACATCGGCGGGGCCTTCGAATTCTCCCACGGATCCCCGTGGTATTTTCTGCTGGAAACGGACCAGGCGAAGCAGGACGGGATCAGCAATTACGCCGTCGCTCTCGGCACAAGCCCGGGCAATGGATTCACTGATGTGTTGTATCCCGTGGATTACCGGACTTACAACGTCCTGCTGGAAGGTGGGTATCAGACACCCCGCGGCCATGCTTCTGTCAGCGTGCTGCAAAGCGATTTCGAAAACGACCATACCCTTCTCAGCTTTCAGAACCCGTTCTTCGGTTTCGGGACCGATACCGCAACCTTTGCGCCGGACAACTACTATGCCCGCATCGGCGCCAACGGCATGCTGCGGCAGCTGTTCTGGAATTCGACTCTCTCGGGCAGGGTGACATTTGACCAGGTCACCGCCAGCCAGGACATGATTGGCGCCGTTCTGAATACCGCCAACTCAGACCTTCTGAGTCCTACCAACCCCAGCGCTCCGACCTTCGAAGGCAAAGTGCGCAACGTGACTGCGACGGCTTCTCTCGCGTCGGTGCCGACAAGAAAACTGGACACACGCACCTATTACCGGTACTACCGCCGCTCCAACAGGTCGACCGACGTGGTGTTCAACACGACGGTAAGCGGTCTCGCCTGCTTTGAGGAAGGGACCACTTCTCCGCAGAACGTAAACGTCCCCTGTGCAGGACATTTCTACGAGTACACAAAACACAATCCCGGAGTGGAGGCGGGCTATCGACTGACGACCGATAACCGGATCAGCTCCGGCTTTGATCTCCTGCACACGCAACGCAACCGCTTCGACTCGAACAAAACGAGTGAGAGCAAGGTATTCGTTCAGTGGTCCAATACGTCGTTCGAGACCATCACGGCCCGGCTCCGTTATCAGTTTCTCAACAGGAGTTCAAAATTCCTTATCGAGAACGCCGGATTTGACGCCAATTCCCCTTTCTTTCTCGAGCGCTTCGTGCGGTCGTTTGATGTGGCTAACGTGAATCAGCACATGGTGAAGGCGTACATGGATTGGACGCCGGTCGAGTTTCTGGATTTCGGGCTCGAAATTTACTACAAGCGGAACAACTTCAAGGATCTCACGCTCGGCAGGTTGAATGACCGCCGCAAGGAAATCTATGCGAGTATTTCTTACGGCGATCCCTCGAAATACCGTGTGACGCTGTTCGGAGATGTGGAGTTCATC
The DNA here is from genome assembly GCA_012719355.1 of Acidobacteriota bacterium. GTDB lineage: Bacteria > Acidobacteriota > UBA6911 > UBA6911 > UBA6911 > UBA6911. The sequence goes on along the minus strand of JAAYAM010000045.1, from coordinate 21,962 downwards.
AACTATGATTCGTTCCACCGAACCGTCAACGCGGGTACGTGCCCGGAGACGGCCCCGAACTGTTTCGATCCGTTTACGCCGGCTACCCCGACTGCGTTCAACTGGGCTTCTCAGCTGAAGGACAAGAACTGGACGGTGGAGTTCGCAACCGAATGGTTCATGACTCCCAAGCTTACTTTCCGAGGTTCCGCGATCATCCAGCAGACCAGGGGGAGCGTGGATTTCCAGTCGGAGACCCTGGATGACGGAACCCCCGCCGCGGTGCTGTTCCCGATTACCTCCTATGACGACACCACCCGCAAGTCGGTGCATCCGCGAATCATCTATGCGCTGCCAAGGGGAATGGAGCTGACCGTAGGATACGCTTTCGAGAACTACAGCTACAGCGACGATCAGTACAACGGTTACCAGTACACAATCGGTACCGGGCCGACCACCAGCTTCCTGACCGGCATCTACGCGTTTCCAAGGTATCGTGCAGACATCGGATACGGAACCATCCGATATTCGTTCTAGCCGGGAGATCGATCGCTGACGGAGGGCAACGTCAATTGCAATTGGTGTTGCCCTCATCAGCCGGCGACCTTGGACCCGTCGAAAAATCCATCAGCTGTGTTCAAGAGCAGCGCCGATTCTCCTGCGCATCGTTCCACGCGGGAGCTGCTTCTTCTCAATCACGGCTTCATCGATCTTCGAATCAAGTTCTGCGCCTGCCAGAATCGAAAATCCCGAGATATAGAACCAGAGCAACAGGACGATAATGCCTCCAATCGTCCCATAGGTGGCATTATAGTTGCCGAAATACGCCACATAGATGCTGAATCCCAGAGATCCCAGTATCCAGAGGGTCGTGGCCAGCAACGATCCGGGGGTGAGCCAGACCCACTTCGTCTCGGCGTCGGGGCCGAAGTTGTACACGATGCCGATCCCGATGCTTGCGAGTAGAAACGCGGCCGCCCAGCGGAATACCTGCCAGGCAATGATGAATGTCGAGCCGGCTTCCAGTGCTGTGTCGAGCCAGTTGGCAACCACCGGGCCCACGAGTACGAGGGTCAAAGCGAGAAGGGTGAAGAGAGTGATGCCGATGGTCAGCAGAATCGCGAGGCCCCGCACTTTCCACCAGGGGCGCGATTCCTCGATTCCATACACCTTGTTGAGTGTATCGATGATGGCGACCAGGGCAGAGGAGCTGCTCCAGATCGTCGCAATCATGCCGAAGGTCAGCAGGCCGCGGCTCCCTCCGCCTTGCATGACCTGCCTGAGCTGTCCTTCAATGATCGTGACTACCTCTTTGGGCGCCACCTGCGAAAGCCTGTCAAGCATCGGCTGGATCGATCCCTGAATCGGCAGAAAACCGAGCAGAGCGACTCCGAAAATCAGTGCCGGAAAGAGCGACAGGAAAAAATAGAATGCCAGCGCCGCCGCCAGCACGTCGCAGTCGTCTTCCATTATTCCCCGGGCGGTGCTCTTTGCCAGCCGGAACGGTCCCACAGGAAGCCTGAAGTAGGTAAACATGTGCAGTCCCCCCTTCCTTCAACTGATGCAAACCGGGTGCCATTGGAGCGATCGCTACTCCTTTATCCCTCCGGCGGTCAGGCCTGCGACGATCTTTCTCTGGAAAACGAAGACTGCAAGGATCAGGGGGATTGTGCTTGCCATCACTCCCGCGGCCAGCAATCCCCATGGGATCTCCTGGCTGAATGCGCCGCTCAGGGTCGCCATTCCGGCAGTCAGGGTGCGGGCCGATTCGAGATTCATGAACGTCAGTGCGAACATGAACTCGTTCCACGAGAAGATGAATACCAGGAGAAAGGCCGAAGTCATCGCCGGCATGGCGAGCGGCGCTACGATCCGGCGGAATATGGCGAAAGGCCCCAGGCCGTCGACGGCAGCCGCCTCCTCGAGTTCGTAAGGAATCAGCTCCATGTATCCGGTAAGGAGCCAGGTCGCAAATGGGAGGTTCAACGCGGCGTACGGCAGGATAAGGCCCCACGGCTGATTGACCAGCCCGAACATCCTTATGATTTCGTACACGGGGAAGAGCAGGACGATCGGCGGGAAAAATGCCATCACCAGAAGCGAAGACGAGACTGCAGACCGGAAACGTTTCGGCGAGCGGGCCAGTCTGTACGAGGCCAGTCCCGCCGCCGCGACGCAGAGAAACGCCGACAGGGACGAGACGACGAGGCTGTTAATGTAGTAAGCCGCAAACGGCCTGCGCGTGAACAGTTCGATGTAATGCTGCAGAGTGAAATCCGCAGGAAGAAGCGTGGCGGGGATTCTCGCGAGTTCCTCGGAACTCTTGAGCGATGCAAGTCCGCACCACACGACCGGAATCAGTGACCACACGCATATCAAGAAAACAAATATCCTAACGGCCCGGTTCATAATGACGCAGCAGAAGGGTGTAAAGTGTCCAGCCGATGAGCGCCAGCAGTCCGGCAAGCACCAGGACCAGCGCCGATCCATAACCAAAATCCATGTAGCGCAGGAAAGTATAGTAGCTGTAGACCGATATCGTCTCGGTCTTCCCCCCGGGCCCGCCCCCGGTCAGCACAAACACCAGATCAAAGACTGCGAACGCCTGAATGATTCTGAATATGACGGCCACAAATATGAAAGGGAGAAGATGCGGCAGCGTGACGTATCTGAACTTGTGCCAGTACGTCCCGCCGTCAATTTCCAGAGCCTCGTACATTTCGCGCGGAATCGCCTGAATGCCGGCGACCAGCACGATCAGGACGAAGGGGAATGCCTTCCACACGTCGGCCAGAATGATCGCAGCCATTGCGGAACGTGGTTGCGCAAGCCAGGCCACCGGCGCTTCGATCACATTCAGTCGCAGGAGAAGATCGTTGACCGCCCCATACTGATCGTTGAAAAACCACATCCAGAGAATTGCAATGATTGCGGTCGGTAGCGTCCACGGAATCAGCAGGAGGGTCCGGAAAAACCGTCCCGATCTTTTCAACTGCTCCAGTGCAAGTGCAAGCGCCAGGCCAAGCACAAATTCCAGCAGCACCGATACGGAAACGAACACCAGCGTGGCCTGCATGCTCCGGTAGAAACGGGTGTCGGAGACGAGCCTGCCGAAATTTGAAAGACCTGCAAACACGGGCTGAAAACCGCTCTCGAGATTCACGTGCAGAAAGCTGAGGACAAGGGTGCGCAGAACCGGGTAGACGAATACCAGGAACAGGAGAATACCGGCCGGAAGATACCAGCCCGCCTGCTGCAGATTCCTTACAATTCCCCGAGCCTTCCGCATAGGCGCATCATCCTTCGTGTAAGGGAGGATCATTTCGCATGTCCCAGCAGTGCCCGCGTCTCTTCCGCCGCTTTTTTCAAAGCTTCTTCGCATCCCGGACGGCCTGTCAGTGCGGCGCTCACCCAGCGCTGCAGAATGTCGGAAGCCTGGGCGTATTCCGGAATCGCAGGCCTCATGCGAGCCTTCTCGATGATGGGCACAAATTCCGCGGGAACGAGACTTCTCCGCGATGGGATTCTCCCCATTCGTTCGTACATAACCTTCATCTGTTCAGTACCGGTGATGAACTTGACGAACTTCCATGCATCCTCAACTCTCGAACTCGTCTCCGAGACTGCAAATCCCCATCCTCCGAGAGTTGCCGCGCTCGACTCTTCGGGTGCATGCACCATCGGTACGAAAGCGACCTTGTCCTTAACGGGAGACTCCCGGACCAGGGTCCAGACATAAGGCCAGTTACGTAAGAAGACTGCGCGACCGGCCTGAAACAGCGTTCTGGTGTCTTCTTCGATATAGCTCGTCACTGCCGGAGGAGAGATCGTGCCGATGGTCTTCTTCAGGAATTCGAGCGCCTTGACTGCCTCCCGGCTGTCGAGATAGACCTGTTTCGTTTTGGCATCGATCCACTCTCCGCCGAATCCCCAGAGGATTTCCAGGAATACCGTCGTGAGTCCCTCGTATTGTTTCCCCTGCCACAGAAATCCCCACCGGTTTCCGTTCTGGAGTTGCCGCGCTTGCCGCTCGAGGTCGTCAAATGTGACCGGCGGCGATTCCACCAGGTCCTTCCGGTAGTACAGCATGCCTGCGTCCGTAAAGGCCGGTATTCGATACACGCGTCCTTTGTAGGATCCCGCCTCCAGTTCCTGAGGGAGAAAATCGTTGAGATCCTGCCGGGAAAGGCGGTCCGTCAGATCCCGCAGCCAGCCCGCCGCCGCGAATTTGGCGGTCCACACGACATCGCAATAAACTATATCGAAGCCCGCTTTGCCCGAAAGAAAGGAAGCTGCATAAAGATCTTCTCGTGCATTGGTGGCGGGCGGGCCTTCCACCATCTGGATCGGGATGTCGGGATTCTCCTTCTCAAACTGCGCGATGAGCATGCGCCAGGTCCCTGTTCCGTCGGGTTCCATCAGGACCGACAGGGCTCCTTCGGGATTGGCGCCGGGCATTCTCAGGCTAAGGATGAATGCGGCGGCTATCCAAAGCACTCCTGATATTCTTGCCGCTTTCTTTATCGAAGACATGAATGTCCTTCGGGTCGATCTGCAACTGAAGCGAATCCGCCGCCGGCCGTTCGTCTGCAAGAACCATCAGCGGGACACCGTCGACTCGCGCTTCGATGAGGAATCGTGCGCCGAGATTTTCCACCAGCGCCACTTTGGCCGGCATGCCGTCTGCAATCCTGATTGCCTCGGGCCGGACGCCGATCCTGAATATCCCGGAAGCGTCCAGTCCGGTGTCGATCTGCCGTTCTCCAATTCGAAGCTTACCCGCCTCGAGCCTGGCATCGATCAGGTTCATCGCCGGCGAACCTATGAATGAAGCTACAAACGTATTGGCCGGCATCCTGTACAGCGTTTCGGGAGTTCCTGCCTGTTGAATGACGCCGCGGTCCAATACGACGGTTCGGTCGGCGAGAGTCGTCGCCTCGACCTGGTCGTGTGTCACGTAGATAACCGTCGCCTGGATGCGGGCGAAGAGCTGCTTGAGTTCGTGGCGCACCCTTTCGCGCAGCAGAGCGTCGAGATTGCTGAGAGGTTCGTCAAACAGAAAGACCTGCGGATTGCGGATCAGCGCCCTGCCGAGCGCGATGCGCTGTCTCTGTCCGCCGCTCAATTCGCGCGGCTTCTTGTCGAGCAGATCGCCGATTTCGAGCATTTCCGCGGTCTCACGCACCCTCCTGTCGATCTCCTCGCGCGGCACCTTCTTCAAGACGAGGTTGAGCGCGAGGTTCTGGTAGCAGTTCATGTGAGGGTAGAGCGCGTACGACTGAAACACCATCGCGACATCGCGTGACCTTGGAGGGATTCCCGCTGCCGGCCGTCCGTTGATCCAGACTTCTCCCCCGGTCGGATGATCAAGTCCGGCAATTATTCTCAGCAGCGTCGACTTGCCGCAACCGGATGGGCCGAGAATCGTGACCACTTCCCGATCCTCCACTTCAAGCGAAACATTTGACAGCGCGAGGGAACCATCGGGAAACCGCCTGGAAATATTCACCAGCCTCACAGATGCCATTTCGAACTCCCGTTGCTCACGAGTTTAGCAAGTTTCGAAACTTGAAGCACCCCCGCACTGGACCGCGCCGGAGATCCGTTGCAACCTTCGCTTTTTCTGTGTGTGTTTCGGTCTCCTCTATGGCAAATTTCTTCTGTTACGAAACCTTTGGAACGGAGATCGGGTATGGATGACAAGCTGCAGTTTATCGTAGATGAGCGGGCGCGCCTTGAAAGAGAAGGACTGCTCGTAAACATAAGAACAGTAGAATCGCCGCAGGACGCGTGGATAACGGTCGACGGGAAAAAGGTGCTGAATCTGTGTTCGAACAACTACCTGGGGCTGGCCAACCGCCAGCGTCTCAAGGAAGCGGCAAAGAAAGCGATTGACCGGTATGGAGTGGGGCCCGCCGCCGTACGTTCCATTGCGGGAACGATGAGCCTGCACAACGAGCTGGAAGAAAAACTTGCGAGGTTCAAACGCGTCGAAGCCGCGATCTCGTTCCAGTCCGGCTTCAACTCGAACATCGCGACAATTCCGGCACTGGTCGGAAAACAGGACATCATCTTTTCCGATGAGCTCAATCACGCTTCGATCATAGACGGGTGCCGTCTTTCCGGCGCTCCGATAGTTCGCTTCGAGCACTGCAATGCGTCGTCGCTGGAGCAGAAGTTACGTGACAACTTTTCCCCGGGGACTGGTCGGCGGGCGCTGGTCATCACCGACGGCGTCTTTTCGATGGATGGCGATATCGCTCCGCTGCCTCAGCTTGTGGAAGTCGCGGAACGGTACAACGCGATGGTCATGGTCGACGATGCGCATGGCGAAGGGGTGCTTGGTGAAGGGGGCCGGGGAGCGGTCGATCATTTCCACATGCATGGCCGTGTCGACGTTGAAATAGGGACCTTGTCGAAGGCATTCGGAGTGGTGGGCGGCTTCGTCGCCGGAAGAAAGGTGATCGTAGACCACCTTCGCCAGAAAGGGCGACCCTTCCTGTTCTCCAGTGCGGTTCCGCCCGCGGACGTTGCGGCCTGCATAGAGGCGCTCAACATACTCGAATCATCCGACGATCTCGTAAAGCGACTCTGGAGCAACACCGGGTATTTCAAGGAGCGGATGAAACAGGCCGGCTTCGATACCGGAAACAGCGAGACCCCGATCACACCGGTTCTTCTCGGTGAGGCGCAGACTGCCCAGGAATTCAGCCGGCGTCTTTTCGAGAAGGGAGTTTTCGCGATGGCGCTCGGGTTCCCGACAGTTCCGCTCGGGAAGGCTCGAATCCGCGTCATGATCTCGGCAACCCATTCGGAGCAGGACCTTGATTTCGGCATCGAAAAATTCATCGAAACGGGCAGGGAACTGGGTGTCGTGTAGATCGTCCGTGTTCGTTCATGCCAGCGAAACCCAGACGGATTTCACCTGGGTATATAGATCGATGCCGTGGCGGCCGAGTTCGCGCCCATAGCCTGATTGTTTGTATCCTCCGAACGGTGATTGGGGCGAGAGCATGTTGTACGCGTTTATCCAGACTGTGCCTGCCTGGAGTTCGCCGGCCAGCCGGTGAGCTTTGGCGATGTCCCTGGTCCACACCGCCGCGGCCAGTCCGTATATGGTGGAGTTTGCTTTTTCCACAAGCTCGTCTGTGGTTTCGAACGTCAGTACCGTAAGGACCGGTCCGAAAATCTCTTCCTGTGCAATCTTCATGGACTGGTCGGCGGAATCGAAGATGGTTGGTTTCACGAAGTATCCCCTGGTACCTGCACGTCCTCCCGGCAATATGGGCACCGCACCCTCTCTCTTTCCGGTTTCTACGTAATCGAGGACCCGGTCCATCTGCGTCTTTGAAACGAGGGCTCCGAGACGCGTTTTGGGGTCCATGGGGTCGCCTGGGGTAAGGCGTGCGGCTCTCTGAACGAGCTTTTCCAGCAAATCGTCGTGGATCTCTTTCTCCACGAAAAGGCGTGAACCCGCATTGCAGACTTCGCCTTTGCCGTAGAAGATCGCGTTGAATGCGCCTTTGGCGGCGGCGTCAAGATCGGAGTCGGCGAACACGATGTTGGGTGATTTGCCGCCGAGTTCGAGCGACACCTTTTTGAGACTATCGGCGGCGGTGCGCATGATCTCTTTTCCCACGGCTGTGCTGCCGGTGAACGAGATTTTTTCCACATGAGGATGCGCGACGAGAGCGCGTCCGGCCGTCTCGCCGAATCCCGGAACCACGTTGACGACGCCGTCGGGTAATCCGGCTTCCTGGCAGAGCTGGCCGAGCCTGAGTCCCGTGAGGGGAGTCTCCTCTGCAATCTTGACCACCGCCGTGTTACCGCATGCCAGCGCCGGCGCAAGTTTCCATGCGACCATGAGCAGCGGGAAGTTCCAGGGAGTGATGATTCCGCACACGCCGTAAGGCTCGCGCAGCGTGTAATTGAAGAAGTCTCCCGGAACCGGGATCGTTTCTCCCTCGATCTTGGTGCACCAGCCTGAGTAGTAGTAAAAGGTCTCGGCAGCCGAAGGTATGTCGATATAGCGCGACTCGAAGATCGGCTTGCCGTTGTCCATGGTCTCCAGCGCGCCCAGCTCATCGGCGTTTTGCATGATGAGGTCACCGATTCTCCACAGCAGTTTGGCCCGTTCCCTGGCTTCCATCCTGCGCCAGTGCCTGCTGAAGGCGGTTCTCGCCGCCTTTACCGCGGCGTCGATATCGGCAGCATCCGCTTCAGCAACATGTGCGATGACTTTTTCAGTAGCAGGATTGATTGTCGGGAATGTCCTGCCCGACTGTGCGTCCTGGAATTTTCCCCCGATCAGAAGCTGTGTTGGTCCGTTCATGTGCCACCTCCGGCAGGAAATATAGCGCACAACTCTGCCGGCATGTGAAGTCCGAGCAGGGCTGCAAAGCCTTTGTTTCTTGTAAGACTGCGGTATCATTATCGTTTTGTCTATAATTCTTGCGAGGACAATATGAAACTTCGCCCGATGCTTCTGCTGGCATTGACATGTCTGACGTTTTCATCGCCGGTTTCTTCTCAATCGGAGACGCGGCTGCTGCGTTTTCCCGCGATACACGGTGACCGGATCGTCTTCAGTTACGCCGGAGATCTGTACACCGTCTCTTCGAGCGGAGGGACGGCACGCAAGATCACGAGTCACGAAGGGTACGAGATGTTCGCGCGCTTTTCTCCCGACGGGAAACAGCTGGCCTTCACCGCGCAGTATGACGGGAACACGGAAGTCTACCTGATGCCGGCCGAAGGCGGGATTCCCAGAAGGTTGACCCACACCGCCACCCTCGGTCGCGACGACGTCTCAGACCGGATGGGACCGAACAACATTGTCATGGGATGGAGGGGGAGCGACCGCATAATCTACCGGTCCCGCAGGAATCATTGGAACGACTTCAAAGGGGATCTGCTTCTGGTTCCGGTCGAAGGCGGGCCGTCGGAACAGTTGCCCCTGCCGCGCGGCGGCTTCTGCTCCTACTCGCCGGATCTGAAGAAGCTGGCGTACAACCGGGTATTCCGTGAATTCCGCACGTGGAAGAGATACCGTGGCGGACAGGCGGACGATGTGTGGATCTACGATTTTGAGACGAAGCAGACGGTGAATATCACCGACAATCCGGCCCAGGACATCTTTCCGATGTGGGTGGGCAACAGGATCTACTTCATCTCCGACCGCGATGAGAACAAGCGGTTCAACCTGTATTCATACGATCTCGGGAGCAGGCGGACGGTGAAGCTGACCTCCTTCACCGAGTTCGATATCAAATTTCCTTCGCTGGGCAATGATGCTATTGTATTCGAGAATGGAGGATATATTTACCGCTTTGATCTGAAGAGCGGGAAGACGGCCAAAGTGCCGATCACGGTTGCAGATGACCAGGTGACCGGAAGAGGGGCGTGGACCGACGTCAGCAAATCGGTTACGAATTACGAAATTGCCCCGGACGGCAGCAGGGCGCTTTTCGGCGCCAGGGGCGAGATCTTCACGGTTCCCGCGAAATATGGCGATATCAGGAATCTGACCAATACTCCGGGCGTCCAGGAACGCTCATCGAAGTGGTCTCCTGACGGGAGGTGGATCGCCTATATTTCAGACGCGTCCGGAGAGGATGAGATCTACATCGTTCCTCAGGACGGTTCAGGGCCGGCGAAACAGCTGACTCGCGGCGCCGACACATACAAGTTCTACCTGATGTGGACACCCGACAGCCGGAAGATTATCTGGTCGGACAAGAAGCTTCGTCTTCGCTACGTAGACATCGAGTCGAACGAAGTGATCACGGTAGCCCAGGCCAGGGCGTGGGAGATCACCGAGTTCGACGCGTCGCCGGACAGCCGTTGGATTGCATGGTCGCAGGAGGAAGAGGACCGGATGGCCACCATCTACCTCTATTCGATCGAGGAGAAGAAGACGTATCCGGTGACCGACGGCTGGTTCCATTCGGAACAACCCGCGTTCAGCTCCGACGGCAAGTACCTTTTCTTCGTCTCCGACAGGACTTTCAATCCGACTTACGGCCGGACCGAGTTCAACTACAGCTACCGCGACATGTCGAAAATCTACCTTGTCACGCTGGCGAAGGAGACCAGGTCGCCTTTCGAGCCCAAGAGTGATGAAGTGAATGTGGAAAGCGGTGAAGAAGGGAAGGAGGGCGAGGAAAAAGAGAAGAAGCCGGAAGGCAAACCGAAAGACGTAACGGTGAAGGTTGAGCCCGACGGGATAGTGTCGCGAATTGCGGAGTTTCCCATAGATGCTGCATCGTATCAGCACATCGTTTCGGTGGGCGACCGGGTCTATTTTCAGAGGCGCAAAGGGGAAGAGAAGAGCAAGCTGTTGTTCTACGATCTCGAGAAGCGCACGGAGACGGAACTAATTGAAGTGGAAGGATTCGAGATTTCAGCCGACGGCAAGAAGATACTGGTGAGGCACAACGGCTCCTACTCGATTGTGGATCTTCCGGTCACCAAACCTGATCTCAGCGAAAAGCTGAACCTCGCTGACATGAAAGTGCGTGTTGACAGGGCGGCGGAGTGGAACCAGATATTCCATGCGAGCTGGCGTCAGATGCGCGATTTCTTTTACGATCCGAATCTGCATGGTGTCGACTGGGAGCGGATGCGCGCGAATTATGAGCCGCTTCTTCCGTTTGTGCGGCACCGGGCGGATCTGACGTATGTGATCGGCGAGATGATCAGCGAGCTCAGCGCCGGCCATGCGTATGTAGGGGGCGGCGATATGCCGCGTCCGCAGCGGATTCCGCTTGGACTTCTGGGAGCCGTGATTGAAAAAGATTCGTCGTCGGGATACTTCCGGATCAAGAAGATATTGCCCGGGCAGAACTGGGACAAGAAGGTGCGGTCGCCGCTCACCGACATAGGGGTGGACGCCCGGGAAGGGGATTTCATTCTCGACGTGAACGGGCGGCCGACCAACGGGATGAAGGACATCTACGAGTCCCTGGTCAACACGGCCGGCAGGCAGGTGCAGCTGAAGCTGAATTCGCAGCCGACGGAAGCGGGAAGCCGTGTGACCGTAGTGGTGCCGATCGACGACGAAAGGCCTCTGTACTACTACAACTGGGTGCAGGAGAATCTGCAGAAGGTGGCGAAGGCGACCGACGGCAAAGTCGGGTACATCCACATTCCTGATATGCAGATTGAGGGATTGAACGAGTTCGTCCGTTACTACTATCCGCAGCTGAGGAAGGAGGCGCTGATCATCGATGTGCGCGGCAACGGCGGCGGCAACGTGTCGCCGATGTTGATCGAGCGTCTGCGACGAGAGGCGGCCATGATCGAGATTGCCCGCAACACGGCGCCGAGCTTCAACCCGGGCGGGCTGATACCGGGGCCGAAGGTTTGTCTGATGGATGAGTTTTCGGCGTCCGACGGCGACATTTTTCCGTACAGGTTCAAGTACTACAAGCTTGGGAAGCTGATCGGGAAGCGTTCCTGGGGCGGAGTCATCGGGATCCGCGGGACGCTGCCGATACTGGACGGCGGATATCTGAACCGGCCGGAGTTTTCCAGGTATGACATGGCCGGAAAAGAATGGATCATGGAAGGCTACGGGGTGGATCCGGACATTGTGGTGGACAACGATCCTGCGAAAGAGTTCGAGGGAATCGACATGCAGCTGGAGAAGGCTATCGAGGTGATAAAGCAGGAGATGAAGGCTGCTCCGGTGCATCTGCCGCCGCCGCCGCCGTATCCGAAAAGATAGGGATTTGCGGCACCGAAAGTCCCCAATTTTGCCTTCACAAACCGGCAGGATGGTGCTACATTCTTGGGACTGCGAAATGAGTGGGCCGTTAGCTCAACTGGCAGAGCAACTGACTCTTAATCAGTAGGTTGAAGGTTCGATTCCTTCACGGCTCACCAAGCAGCATCAACCGCTTAAGCTCTTCTGAAAATGCCGAAGAATCAAGAGTCAACGTGCGGGGCCCGAGGAAAGCGGTCGATTCCTTTAAAGCCGTATCTCGGGACACCAACGCAGCATTCTCCAACATAGTCAATGATCAGGCAGCTCTATTTCCAGTGCTCTCCAAGTTTATCAAGCTCCGCCTTCGCCAGATCATCGGCAGTCAGTGCAATTCGGAACTTACAGTCTGCATTGAAATTAAGGAAAAAAGGCTCTGCGAAAAACGGGATGCGGGACGGATCAGATACATTTACGACGAGAACCCCGCCACGGGAACCATCCTGCTCCGTAAAATAAGCGGCTTCAGGTTTGAGTTCCCCGAGAATCCGGTTCAGAAGCTGTCCAACTTTTTTCTCCTTAACCAACGTGTTGAAAGGCTCATGCGGGAATGAGACGGTGAGTAACATACGCATATCTCCACCTCTTTCTTCTCTAGGTTGGCGGGGAGGTGATAAAAGTATACCAGTTGGATCATGGAATATCGTACAACCGCCCGAGCAAAATCGGATCTAGAGGTATTAGCGATTGGGTCCCTATCCAGGACGATTGCACCGAATAATGCATGGACAAACGGTGTAAACCTTTGAAGGTTGCGGTAGGAGAGACGGGGTCCAAACAGGTAAGAACGGAAGTCCACGTCTTCCAATCGAGGTTCAGCGAATCCCCTCAAGTTTATTATCTCGACGGTTCCGCTGATTCCGCCGAAATCAGCCTCCGCCCCGAACCATCGGTTGAGATTTCCTGTAACCGTCACGTTCCATCCATGCAGCCAGTCAGTTTCAGTAGTAATGATGCCAGGGCGGCCCAAGCTGAAGGATCTAGGCAACCGAAAAGAGGAGTACCCTCCAAAAATTTCGACCCTCGGCAAAAATTCGTCTTGAGCAATGAGAGTTCCAGACATCAGAAAAAGAAACACCAGCAGGCAGCAAGGCACCTTTCTCATCCAATGCTCCAGATGTTGAGTTTGCGATATTTACAATCCGATCAAATTTCCAAGAAGACAAATGTGCGGAGATGACCTTTAAACTTGATAACAACATGTGACCGTTTCACGAAGTTGTGGTTTTCCAAATGTGAAAGGCATCGACCTCTTCGCTGCTGTTAAGGCGAATGTATAAGGTACTAATATTACCGAGGTCAAAAGGCTCCGGTGCAACTCCCGCCTTCGGACTCAGCTTAACGACACGTTGATGGTAGTAAAAGAGGTGATTTTCGGATTGCAGTGCACAAAGGAATTGTTCCTTGATTACCAAGGTAAGTTGGTTGTATTACCTTGGTAACCAAGGGGGATGTAATGACCAAACCTGCCGATCTTGTCCAGGGTACCCTCGATTTACTGATACTCAAAATCCTGGCGTTACAACCTTTGAACGGCTGGGCGATCAATCAGCGCTTAAAACAAATCTCGGGTGACGTACTTCAGGTCACCGAAGGATCATTGTACCCCGCTCTTCACAAACTCGAGCAGGGAGGCTGGATCAGCGCTGAGTGGAAGCAGAGCGAGAACAAGCGCCGTGCCAAGTATTACTCCCTGACCCGGCTGGGCCGCCAACGATTGAAAAAGGAAGCTGAAAACTGGAACCGGCTTTCGGCAGCGATCTCTCATATTGTGCAGCTCGAGGAGGCTTAGGATGAGCCTGAGGCAGTGGCGATACGTCATTCCGTTGCGTATGCGCTCGATCTTCCGCCGCCGTCAAGTTGAGCGCGAACTGGACGAAGAGTTGCAGTTGCACCTCGACATGACAATAGAAGCAAACATCGCCAGGGGAATGCACCCCGAGGAAGCGCGTCGCTCTGCTTTGATCGCATTCGGGGGGATGGATCAGAGGAAGGAGGAGTGCCGTGATGCGCGAGGCATACGATGGGCCTCTGAGTTTCTGCAGGATATTCGATACGGCTGGCGCATGCTCAGGAAATCGCCGGGCCTTGCCTTGGATCGGCGCATTTGGCGGTGCTCCCGGCATCATCGGACAAAGTATCTCATTCAATCGCAAACCATATACTGTCGTCGGCGTGATGCCGAGGGAATTCGGTGCCGGGATCTGGAAATACTACATGCGCGGAAACAGCGATGGAAGCCAAGCGATGTGGCTGTCTCAGATTCCCCGGGCTTCAGGCTCAGAGAATGGCGAAGCCGGTCCGCTGATTATTGGTCGACTTCGGAAGAACGCAACTCTGGCGCAGTTGAATGCCCAATTGCAGCCCCTTTCCAACCGCTTTGCGGAGGGTTATTGCGCGGATGCGGATAGGAGCGCGTTGCGGCTCCAGGCGCGAAGCATAAATCCCAACATCGATCCCAGGGTGCAAACTGCTTTGCTGATTCTTCTGGGTGCCAGGTCATGGGTCCGGCAGCGCGAGTTGGCGATTCGCAAAGCGCTTGGCGCAACGCGGCTGCGCATCCTGCGGCAGTTTCTGGCAGAAAGCGCTCTGCTCGCTGCAGCGGGCGGCGCTCTGGGATTGTTCATGGCCACTTGGGGATTCGCTCTGCGGCCGCTGATCCCGCCTGATACTCCGCGTGTAGAGAGCATTGTGCTGGACAGCAACGTGCTGTGTTTTACTATGGGACTCTCACTTGTCGTCGCCGTGTTGGTTGGGTTGGCGCCGGCATTGCAGGCATCATCGCGGCGCACGGGCGATACCCTGAAGGAAAGCTCAGCTGGCTGGTTGGCCGGAGCAAGGCGACAACGCCTTCGCAGCGGCCTCGTGGTGATTGAAGTGCTTCTTGCCGTAATCGTTGTGACAGGGGGAGCCCTGATGGCGCGCAGCTTTCACAACCTTATGGCGATAAAAACCGGAGTCGATGCAGAGCGAGTGCTCACCATGCATGTGGAGTTTTCTGATTTAGTGTGCAAGTTCGGGAACGAGGACCGGGAAGCTCAGGAAAAAAAGTGCCGGCTGGCGGCGCAGGATGTTCTCGATGCAATCCGGCGGATTCCCGGAGTACAGCAGGCGGCGCTGTCCTTCGGCACACCTTTCGGTGGAGGGTTCTCGATCGGGCACTATCCCGGCTCGGGGGAAACCGGCATATTCGTAGAGGGGTTGGAGGAGAACCAACTCCAGATAGGCGACTGGGTTGGTCTTCTCGCTGTCTCTCCGGAATACTTCGCCTCGCTGGGAATGACTATTGTTAAGGGCCGTGCCTTTGAAGCTTCAGATGCTGAAGCCCCTGTGGCCATCGTCAGTGAAAGTTTTGCCCGCAAATACATACCGGGAAATCCGCTGGGAAAGAGGTTCAAAGATCGCATGAGCAGCCCGGCGTCGTGGAAGGAAATCATCGGTGTGGTAAACGACACCCATGATTACTCAATCCAGACGATGAGTCCTCGCTATTCCGTCTTCTACGAACCTGTTCGAGGTGTCGGTAGTATGGGAATCGGAGTCATTGTGCGGGGCCCCGTAGATCCTGTTCCCCTGATTCCGGCGATAACACGCGCAATTCAGTCTGTGGACAGGGATGTGTTGATCACGAATATCAGTACGGTTGACAGGATTCTGGCCGATTCAGCCGCCGGATCGAGATTTCAGACGGCGCTGTTAGGATCTTTTGCAGTGCTCGCCTTGATCCTTGCCATAGTCGGCATCTATGGCGTGATTTCCTATTTCGTTGTTCAGCAGACAAATCAGATCGGAATCCGTATGGCATTGGGCGCACAACGGACGGACGTGCTCCGCAGAATTTTACGAAAGGGAATGCTGCTGGTGACAATTGGAATCGCGTTCGGGATTGGAGGCGCTTTGGCGCTGACGCGGGTTTTGCGCACCTTGCTTTTCGAGATTGAACCGACGGATCCAGCGACCTTGGCCGGAGTGGCCGTCATGTTGACGATCGCCGCGCTGGTTGCCTGTTGGTTTCCTGCGTTGCGTGCAGCGAAAGTTGATCCCGTTGTGGCATTACGCTATGAATAGGACGCGACTCAGGGTCCCGGCTGCATCGGGCTGCTGCCGAACGTTCAAATTCTGTCCAACTGTTGCGGAAAAATGCAATATACTTCTGATTTTGCAGTAAAATCGCGATCCAGCAAGCTTTGGAAAGCGGCGGCAAAGCATGGTGTGCACGAATGCTGCCTATCGGAGGTCATGATGCGACGGGTCCGTCTTGTCCATACAAACACTATCAGGAAAGGAAAACCAGTGAACTATAAGAATTCCGTTACGATGTGTGTCGCGCTCTGTGCCGCGATGCTGATTCCCGCGTTGGGATATGCACAGTTTGCGAAGCCCAAACCGAAACCTGGGGATCCTCCTCCAGGAGTTCAGGCCACGCAGGTTCCAATGGTGTCCTGCCAGCGCGGCGGCCTGCAACATGCCGTCAGGCTCTACCTTGCCGCGCAAGCCAAGGGCGACATCTCCATTCTGCCGCTTGCCAACGGCCTCGGCTACCAGGAGAACATGAAACCGGCCGACATCAAGACCGGCTTCATCACCAAGCCGCTCAACATCGACAAGAGCATGAGCATATATGACGACGCCTCGTGCCAGACCTTCACCGAGGTCATCGTAACTGACAAAGCCAACCCCTATGTGATCGGCGTGAGGATGCGCATCAATCACGACAAGATCGCCGAGATCGAACTGATTACGACTACGACCGGGCAGTGGTTGTTCAACGCCGACAACTACCTGGAGTATACGTCTAAAGAAAATTGGGGGCCCATTCCGGCCGACCGGCGCAATACGTACGCCGAGTTGGTGCGTGGGGCAGGCGCCTACCTTGACGCCTTTCTTGAGGCCAAGATTGACCTGGTGCCGTGGGGCTACCCATGCGTGCGGGTCGAAGGCGGCATGACCACGGCGCAGGGAACCGATGCGGATACTTGCGAAGCCGGCATGCCAGCCGGTGTGAACGTCGCCAACCGACGCTTCGTGGTGGATGAAGTGCTCGGCGCGGTAGTGGTCTGGTGCACTTTCGGCGCCGGCGGCCCAGGCGGCAGCGGCGCACCCGATACGCACCTGTTCCGGATGGAGAACGGAAAGCTTCGCTACGTGCACACCTTGACGCATCTTTCGATGAGCGATTTTCGAGGTCCCACCGGCACCGAAGCCGATAGGCCGGCACCGAAACAGTAGTCGTGTAGGAATCGCCTGACGAGCGCACGCCGGAATGGCGTGCGCTCCACTCCCGCCCCGCGTTTCAAGGGCCGAATAACAAAAGACTGGAAGCTGAGTGCCGATCAGGAGCCCATGGTCGCGGCCGTATTTACACTCTCGGCCAGGCACTCTTGAATGTACCTTTCGATTGCGTCAAGCCATTCCTGTTCATGGTGCGGCAGCAGCGCAGATAATCTCGGCATTTTACTGGTTCCTATTCGAACAACATATTGATCATCCTTACGCTCGATCACATTGCCGCCGACTAGCTTCGCGACTGCCTCGTTGTAGGTTCTCGCGGCTCTCTTGTTGCCCCACCATGTCGATGGGTCGAAATCAACAAAGCCTCCCTTAAGTACTGTTCCCATATTTAGCGGATTGCCGCTCGGCGAGGGGATGCTTCAGGTTCAAACCACCAAGGAATTCAGCATAAACGCCGAGAGCTGACGCCTTCTCCACAAAAACCTTCAACAAATCCGGCATTCCAGGCGCGGTCCGACCGAGTACCTCATAGAATTGATCCTCGGCAAAGCCCATGCCGCCCTGCTGTACTGTTGAAACGTTCTGCGGTAATTCTATTATGATTCTGTGATCTTGGGGCACACTGTCCGCAATGCGCGGAAAAGTTGCTGCGGGGAGGATGGCTTTTATTGTTCGAGCTGACGCAGCGCGCTTCCGAGATCCGTTACCTTCTGCAAGGCAACGTTCCGTCTCGCCTTAAGTCCTCCCGCCACTAATCGCGTTCGGTGCCTGTGGCTTCATATCGCCTAGGCAGCCGTTCGGGCGGACACGTGTCCGATTGTGTACAATACCGACATTATGAATCCCAGCTGCAAGTGCGCACGTCTCGATTTCTCGTTTTGCGCCATACACCGTCAATTCCCTCCAGAAAGCCATATGTCCACCTCCGTTCAGGAACCGGGGCGGGGCATCTGCCTCAGAGCTGGTGTCTACCACCAGATAACCCTTTCGGGACAGTTGTTCTCTGAGCAGCAGAACCAAATTACCTTTGCCGAATTCGCTGAGGGTTTCGCTCTCCGAATCGTTCAACTCTATGTAGATCTTTGTCATCCCTTCAAAGGAGAAGTTGGAACGTACCGGGATCTTCACCTCGGGAATCTTCTCAACGCGGGAGGGGCGCGAAATCTTCACTGGCCGAAAATACGCCGGCGAAAATCTCAACGATGTTTTGAGACAGCGAGATTCCGAACTCGGCCCTCCCATCCAGGTGTGCGATGGACTGCGCTGTCGCTCAATCTGCCCAAGGAGGTCGAGGTCATTCTTTCCAATTGCAACGCCCATGCACGACACTGGTCCCCCGAAGTCGACTGGAGATTCCCTAACGACTGCCGGTACGTATTGGAGACGTTCCGTGATGTGTACACGAACGATGCTGTCGCCAAGGAACGGATAGTGTATCTTGTTTCTTGGCCATATCACACACCCGTTTGGTTGCGGAAGAACGAATTGTGATCTGGTCTAAGCGACCTATGCAAGTAGAGTCTCACTTGACATCATCCGGGACTGCTTCGGCCATGTGGGTGTTGACACCACTCAAATCTGCGTGGCCGCAAATCTAGAGACGAAACGAAAGGCGCTTGAGAAAATTACCGAGCTGTTATCTGTTATGAATAAATGAGTCGCATGGTTGCTTCCCCGAAGCATGCTATTCTTGACGCAAAACCGTCATGGGATTCGAGGCCGCTGCTCGTCGTGCCGGCAAATGCATTGCGACTCCCGAGATAGCGAACACGAAGATGGCAGCAACTAGAAACCCAATTGGATCTGTGGGTTTCACTCCATATATCAGCCCTTCAAATATCTTTGTCATCCAAAGAGAGGCGGAAACGCCGATCACAATTCCAACAACCTGCATCGCCAGACTACGTCGCTGGATCATTCTCAGAATCATGGAACGGTTCGCACCCAAAGCTATTTGACTCTCATCGATGCCACGATTATATGAAACAAGCAGCCAATCCTTTGTTCTGACGGCTCTGATGTGATTAATGAAACAAATATCCTATGTCGGCTTGAGCAGATCTCAACTATGTGCGACAAAGGTCGTTCTTCCTAGGCGATCCGTTTTGGTAGCTGTTCAGGAGCAGCAGTGGGGCTGACCAGAAAACCGAGAAGCTGAAAAAGCGGACAATTTAAAGTCCGCACCCATGTCCGAAATTATGGGTTTTTTCCCAAATATTTGGGGGCATGTCAGGAGATCTGAATTTGTAACAGCTTACCATATAGCCGGATTATACGCTGGCATTCCGCTAAGGCCAAATCACAATCCATTCGCGAGAACTCTTCCGGGAGTGAATCGCTTCCCCGTTTCGAGCGACTCCATGAGTTTCACTCGGTATGTTTCCAGTTTCTGCAGTAGGAAGTCCGGGAGTTCCGTTCCAGATAAATATTGAATTCGCAGCTGCAGTGCTTGGATTTCGGCAGTACGGGCAATTGCATTCCGAACGATACTGGAAAACAATTCGGGGTCAATCGAGGCAAATTCCTCCAATTGGCTTCCCAGCCGCCTTAAATTCGGTTCCGTCGACTTTCCTATTTTCTTAAAAGACAGAAGATCAAGGATTAGTAATATAACGTCAGTGACTCGAACCGTTTCAATGCTTTTCCATAAGTCTTCCCATGTAGCTGAACGGAATTCTGGCGGCTCATGCAAGAAACTGTACGGAATAAGACCGGTATATAGTCCTGAACTACATAATGATAGAGTCCTTCCAAAAAGACCATCCTCGTTTCGGAGCCGTGGAAGAAATGGCGGCAATATATCGCGCTGATCCAATCCAATATTTGCAGCAGAAATACGCACTGATCATTGTAGATGAGCTGGGCTACATCCCGTTTTCACCTGAAGGCGCACAGCTACTCTTTCAGGTGTTTGCTCAACGCTATGAGCGCGGCTCTCTGCTGGTGACTTCAAATCTGGCCTTCGCGCAGTGGCTGCCACTGCGCCCCTTGACGGGGCTAGAAAGGTAAGGAATCAAGAGGGGGCCCCAAACCTCTCTTGATTCCTATTTCTTTTTTTAACTTGGGTGGGTCCCTTTTGCTTTATCACGGCGGGTCCCTTTTACGTTGACACTACCACTCTTCGGGTCGAGTCAGAGCCCTCGACGCTGGAACGTAGTGTTCAGCGCGAGGCAATCGTGAAGGCCGCGGCCACATTGCCTCCCGGGAAATCCCGGGCGCGGACTTCCGTGTGGTTGAGCGTTATGCTGGTCGCAATTATTGGTCTCCTTTGATAAACAATGTTCAGGCTGCCCTTCGATTTGAGGTAAGGCTGGTGGAAGAGAACCCGGCTCCAGGCCTTAAAGCAGCAAAGCTGGAACATGGCGGGGTAGTGTATGTTCACGAAGAGGTAGTCGTAACAAACAGCGACATTGCAAAGGCTGAGGTTGTACCACGGCCTGGAGAGGGCGACTTCATGGTCAGCGTCACGTTTACTCCCGAGGGGGCCAGGAAGATGCACGCCGCCACGGAACGAAACATTGGCAAGCGCATGGCAATCCTGATTGACGGCGTAATTGTTGCAGCACCTGTAATCAGAGGTACTCTCAGCGAGGCCGCGGTGGTCGAGGGCAAGCTGACAAAACAGGAGGCCGAGAGGATCGTAGCCGGTATCACAATTCCATCAAGATAGCCGCCGCCTCCGAATCCAAGGAAGGGCGAAATTATTCGGCCTTCCTTGAAGGCCACTTGTACTCCGTACTCCATTTCAGAAAATCAACGGCACCAGCCGTCGGCTCACCTGACATAAGGACGAGATCAGCCAGACCTCTCGAAAGCCCGGCATCCTGTGCTGCTGCAAAGAAGGGCGCTGTTACGTGCAATATGAAGGAGCCCTCCGGGACAGAGCCTTTGTCCGGCAGAGCCTTCAAAACCTCCTGGAGGGTCTTTTCCAGTTTGGAAGGTGTCAGATCGGGAGACCGACTGTTGGGGGCGGCGTAGACCGCGATCCTCTTCTGTGCTTCGCGAAAATCCCCTTCATCGATGGGACCGTCCGGTCCGACTGAAAGCTGCAATACGACCTTGGTCTCGTCTTCGAAATGAATGAGCAGCTCTGATTTCAGCATCTCCAGCAGTTGGGCTCGAGCCTTATTGGCTCGATTGCCTTCCGGTTCAACCGTGAAGAAACGCAGGTACGTCAAGAACGAAGGAACGACATAGCCTCTCGAACGATACAATTGAGCCAACATGTAAAGCGAGGCGGAATCTCCCGGATCTATCGCAATCGCCTTTTGAAAGTGGGAAGTCGCTTCAGCATCTTTGTTCTCGTCAAGCAGAGAGACCCCATACCACCGGTGCGATTCTCCTGAGCCTGGGAATCGGGCCACCGCCTGAGCAGCTGTCTTCAGTGCTTCCGGTTCCCGGCCGCTTTCGTATAGGCACATCCACAGTATGCCCAGCAGGCGATCGTCTATGATTTCTAACCGCTCCGCGGCCCGCACTTCCTCGATGCACGCCGAATTGGCGCCTTTGGCCTGGTATGCAGTGGCAAGGAAGAATCGTGCAGCGGGATTCAGCGGTTCTGCTTCCACCTTCTGCTTCAGCATCGCTACCCCTTCTTCGTATCCACCCTTTGCAACAGCGAGCTCCAGCTCCTTCACCAAATCCGCTTCAGCGGTCATGGGTCTGTCCTGGGCTGAACCTGATTGCAGACAAAGAAACAGGATGACTGCAAGTGTTTCGACGATGCCGTTCCGGATTCTCATTTCGTATCTCTCCAAAGAGCGCCGGCCAAGACTGCCACAATTCTGACCCGTTTGTCCATTACGAGAGGGTTCTCCAGGGGGAGGTCGGCCACGGAATGCAGAAATTTCAAAAAAAATTTGCAGTGCGATGTCACAAACGCCCTTCTGCTGCAAATAATATACATAGAAAGACGAAACGCGAGAAAACCATGCGGAGGATTGCCTCATGAGTTTTGTGCGCACGTGTCTTCGGATTCTTCGCTCTT
>JAAYAM010000044.1 GCA_012719355.1 Acidobacteriota bacterium | reverse complement strand
TACTCGAAACCCGCGACAACCCGATGATTCTTTGGGCATAGCCATACTGGATCGCACTGTTAACCCTACTTTGATCAAGGAGTGAATCTGATGCAGACCGATATTGAAGTACTGGAAAATCGTGATAACCCGATGATCCTCTGGGCATAAAGGGGCTATTCCCTATCTAAGAATCTGGGCAGTAATTATCTTGTTTCGGTTTATCACTTCCGGTTTCCTTGGAAACTTGTGAGGTGTTTTCTCTCTAGTGCCAGGCCAGAGGCTTAAGTATTCGGAAGCTGGCTGCCGATGAGTTCTTAGTATGCTAGATGAAAGTGCATCATGAATTGGGCAGAGCTTCCGACCAAATTGAAGGCCTACATACTGTTCTTGGCTCTCGCGGCGTTGCCGGTCTTGGCACGGGCTGTCTGGGAGCTCGGAACCACCCCGTTTGAGCCTCGTTGGTTGATCCTCACAGGATTTGCCCTCATCACAGTTCCCTTTTTCCTTCTCTTCCCGTCCTTCAATGTGGCAATTACAGTTGGAGATGCATACATCATGGCTATTGCTATGATGTACGGCGTTGCACCCTGTGTAGTAGCTACCCTGCTATATACTCTCATCATCTCGCTGCTCTCTCAAAAACCACGAATCTATCTGTATCGCGTAGTTTTCAACACCACAAGCACCGTTTGTGTGGCGTGGATTTACAGCACCATCTATCGTGCTTTGACGGACGGTAGTACGTCGACAACAGATATCATCATCCCTGCTGCTGTACTTGGAGCCACGTTTTTCCTGATTAACTCGACACTAACGTCGATAGCAATCGCTTGGTCGCTCGGCAAAGGAATCATAAGATTTTGGGCCACAACCTGTATGCCGCTAGCTATAGAGTATTCCATATCTACGGTGCTAGCTGCCTTTATCACAGGGCTTCACGAATGGGGCGACTTTTTTCCCCTGGCAGCAGCTCCGTTCATCGGCATAGCCTGGGGGTGGATAAAGCTGAACAAAATTCGGGTGATGGAGGCGGAAAAGCATCTAAAGGAACAGGAAGATCTGTATCTCCGCACTGTGGAATCGCTGGCGTTGGCTGTGGACGCGAAAGACCAGACGACGTACGGCCATATCCGCAGAGTAAAAGTCTACTCGATGGGACTCGCCAGATTGTGCGGAATAAAGGACCAAAATGAACTGCGGGCGATAGAAACGGGATCTCTGCTGCACGACATCGGAAAACTTGCGATAGACGACTACATCCTCAACAAACCGGGCCGCCTCTCGAAGGTGGAATTCGAGAAGATGAAAGTCCACGCCGCCGCGGGCGACGAAATCCTGCAGCAGGTTTGCTTCCCTTTCCCCGTTGCCAAGTATGTCAGATATCACCATGAACGCTGGGACGGGCTTGGCTATCCGGATGGACTGAAAGGCGAGGAGATTCCACTGGGAGCAAGGATTCTTGCCATTGCAGACGCCTTCGATGCCATCCGCTATTCCCGACCCTACAAAATGTCAGTGGAAACTGGAGAGGCACTCGAGATCCTGAAGAACCAGGCGGGAACAGTCTTTGATCCTCGCCTGGTACAACTTTTTACAGATAACATCGGAGAACTGGAGCAGGAAGCAGCCCGGGAATCGGGAAACGCTCCACAGCTGTCATTCAGAAGGTATTTTGAGACCATCGATCAAAACGTCCCGGCCGAATTGCCCAGCGGTATCCCGCAGGCGGAGATTTCGTCTGAGCTGATCAGTCTTTCGGAGTTCTGTGCTTCCGTTTGCCGATGCCTTGAATTCAGAGATGTCTTCCCGGTCATGGTCAGCCGCCTCAAAGCGCTCGTTCCCTTTTCATCCTGCGTGATTTACCTCGCTACGGGCGAAAACCGGCTCGCCGCAGGCTATGCGAGCGGAGTGCAGGCGGAATTCATCCAGAATCACGTAATAGCGATGGGAGCCGGGATCAGCGGGTGGGCGGCAGCGCACCGGCGCCCGATGATGAATACCCGTCCAGCCCTTGATTTCCAGACCGCCGACGCCGGTCTGGATCAACTCTCTGACGCGCTTGTAGTTCCTATCATCCATGCCGGCGAGACACTGGGGACTATCTCGCTCTATGCAGAACAGCCTCAATCGTACGACCGGCAGCACCTGGATATCATGCGTATGGTCGCGGATTTCGTCGCCCCGCTGCTGTCGGAGTCTAAACGATCCGAACAGGCAAAACCGGAGGATGTGATCGATCGGGTGACAGGAGTACACCGGATCTCCTATCTGACGGCTGTGGCACCACAGTTGATCTCCTCCGCGGCGGAAAACCGGTTGCCGTTGTCGCTGATTCATCTGGAAGTGACGAATTTGAGCCGAATCGTAAGAGTCTATGGGACCGATTCGGGCAACTTGAGCCTTAGGAAAATAGCAGAGTGCATCAAGCGCGAACTCAGAGAGACAGACGTTTTGGTTCGCTACGGCTATCATGGATTTGTCGCCGTCCTGCCGGGGGTGCGCGACGAACAGGCAAACCGCTGCGCCCAGCGGCTGAAGCAGCAGATAGACAGCGAATTCTCGGGCGCGGGACAGGGTCACATACACTGCAGAATCGGGGTATCGGGATACCCTAAAGATGGGACTACTATTCCGGCCCTTCTCCAATCCGCACGGCGGCACCTGCAGTCTGATTCGACGAAAGTGCCGATCTCCGACCGCAGGATTGTAGAGTTCTCCCATCGGACGTAACACTGCACAGTTCCCTACTCTGTTTCCCGGAATGGGCGAAAATCGAGGTAGCAGTTGTTCCGCTTGAGGAACTGCATGGTGACTGAATAGCGGTTCTCCGGAATTCTCAGCTGCACAAAAGCGTCTCGATACCTTCCGCAGGTCTTCCTCAGCGCCAACTGCACCACCTCGCGGACGACGGATGAACCGAATTGACGCTTCAGAAACGGCTTCTTGACCAAATCTTCAAAGGTACCATCGCCCTCCACAATCTCCCGGTACAGCCGTTCCGGCATTCTGGATTCGTCACCGTCACACTTTAAGTCTTCGCGGTGTACTTCCGGGGGAAGCTCATCAACACCAATACTCTCGCGCGCCGTTGAATAGTAGGATCCTGCGACTATGTTTTTCAGCTCTCTGATGTTTCCGGGATACGAGTAGTTCTTCAACAAAGTCATTGCCTCCGGCCTGATTCTCTTCGCCCGGCCCCCTTCGAGCTCAGATGTTTTCTTCAGAAACCACTCTATCAGCAAAGGTATGTCCTCCGCTCTTTCACGGAGCGGAGGCACTTTGATCTCCATCATCTTCAACCGATAGAAGAGATCCCTTCTGAACCGCCCATCCTTCATCTCTTCCAACAGATCCTTGTTGGTTGCCGCAATGATCTGAATATCGACTTTGCGGGGCACGATTTCGCCGATCCGCCGCACCTCCCGTTCCTGCAGTACGCGCAGGAGTTTTGCCTGCAATCTGAACGGCATATTCGAGATCTCGTCGAGAAACACGGTTCCTCCGTCTGCGGCCTCGAGTAACCCTTCCCTGTTCTCGATGGCACCGGTGAATGCTCCTTTTCGATAACCGAAAAGTTCCGCTTCAGCCAGACTGTCGGTGAGAGAGCCGCAATCGACAGCAACGAATTTGCCGGATTGACGCCGCCCGGTGCGAAAAATCGCCCGGGCCACCAGCTCTTTACCTGTCCCGCTCTCGCCCGTGATCAGGATGTCCAAAGGGGATGCGGCGGCCAGTCCGATGCGGTCGCGCAGCAATTCCAGGGAAGGGCTCTCCCCGACAAGCTCAGGATAGCGGTTGTTGGACTTGCGCCTGCCGTTTGCGACTTTGCAGTCTGAACGGCCTTGATCGGCCACGGCGTTGCTGATTGCAACAGCAGCAAGGTTGCAGAAGGCCGCAAAAAGACTGATGGCAGCTTCACTCAGGCCGCCTGCGCGGGCTGAACCATCCGCATAGAGTACTCCAGTCTTCCTCCCGGAAACCTTTAGTTGCGCGCACAGCACCCTCCCTGTCGCTTGCGGAGAGACGGAAACACCCGAAAGCCTCGGGTCTTCCAGCGGATTCGCGCTTACAATCGGCTCGCCACCTGCCCATACCGTCTGAGCGATTTTTCGAACTGCAGGATCGGCCCCGGAGAGTGTTTCCTGCAGGCCGTTTCTTCCTTTTGCAAAAATCAGCTTTCCTGCGTTGTCTTCAAGAAACAATGCCGCCCGGTCAACGGCAAGCGCCTGGATCAACTGATCCAGTATTGAAACCATGAGTTCATCGACATTGCGAATGGAGTTCACGGTACTGCTCAGCCGGAGAAGTATGCGGACATTCTCGTCATCAGACGGCCGTTCATTTCTTCCCGGATCTCCCTGCCTGTCCATGCTAAGGGCGTCAATCAGGCGCACAAGATCGAACTTGATGTGGCTTCGTCCAAACGCACGGTAGAAGGAATACAGAGAATCAGAGGGGATACGGTCCTCCAGCTTGCACAACAGCTCATAGGCTTTTCTGCCATGCGAGAGCGACTCCTCGAGCCTGGACAGCCACTTGAAAATCCTGCACAGCTCGACATGTCCTCGCCAAGCAAGGTCGAGATGCCCGGATGATTCGGTCATACGGCAACAGTCCTGGAGCTGGTTGATTGCGGTCTCCGGAGCCGTTCCCCCACCGTCCGGTGCGGCCGTTGGGCGGCCGTCACGGTCCAGATCACCCGATTTCCACAAATCGAATGAGACGAGTCCCAGAAGCAGTCGGCTGTGAGCTTCCAGAGAAGCTGATTGCATTGCCCTTGCCAGCCTGAGTCCATCGCGCGCACATCTACGAGCAGCAACAGGGTCACCGTCCTTTATGAGGACTTCAGACATGTGCAGTTTTATGATGCACATCTGGTACGGCCATCTTTTTTTTGCAACAGCCCTGTACAGCCCTTTGAGGAGATTCAGTGATTTCTTTATTTCGCCCTGTTCGCAGTAGATGCGTGCTCTGAGCGCTTCAGCAAGTTCCCTTTCGTAAAAAGGCGCTTGACTCGTTTCGGTGTCACGCATTCTGTCGATGTGCTGTATTGCTTCTGTAAAATTTCCAAGAACAAAGCCAAGAGTGGCTGCAAGGTATCTGAGTTGTCCGGTAACGGAAGAAGCCATCTCACGCACATCTCTTTGAAGTAACGTCCTCAACAGGTTTCCAGCTCTGCCGTAGTCACCAGAAGCGATCATGATCTCCGCGAGAATTGTATTGAAGGCATAGCTTATTCCGGGATTATCTGTCTCGCTGACAGATTTCACTGCAACTTCGGCGGTGTTCAGAGCCTCCTGAATCTGCCCCATCCGACATAAGCACTCAGCGAGATTTCCCAATGACTGCGATCTAAGCACAACCGATCTGCTCTTTTGGCTCAAAGAGACAGCATGTTCATGTTTCCTAAGTGCGCTCGGAAACCGCCCTAAACCCATCAATATCCCTCCATAAGTTGAAAATACCGAACACTTGAGGTGTGATTCTTCAGACAATGAAAGAATATGTGCGGCGTTCTTGCACTCCTTGAGGGCGCGATCAAGGCTGCACGCGACACGATGCAAACATGCGTAGAGTCCGTGTATTCTTCCCCTCAAGGCAGTTGCATTTGTGGCGGGACAGAATTGGATGGCTTTGTCGAGATACATAAGCCCTCGAGACGGGCGCGACTGCAGGACTTCGCCAAAAGCCAGTTCCGCCAGTAGGCCTGCTTTGACCAGGTTGCATTCCGCGTCAGAGCGGGCATGAAGAAGACGCAGCCCTTTCTTGCAACAGGCTTCCTGCATGCGAAGGTTCCCCAGGTGCTGATACGACAACGCGAGCTGCATATACATTCGCGCCTTCAGAACAGGCCCGATCGAACCATTCCTCTTCATTTCTCCGTTCAGAAGGTGAATCGCGCGTTTAGGGATTCCCAGTGCAAACATCGTGGTGCTGGCATCAATGGCAGCTGCGCACAATTCCTCGGAGCTGAAGCTGTGGCGGTTGCTGAACACGTATTCAAAGCACCGCAACGCATTCTCATGTGAGAATTCGGCGAGATAGCGGAAACCCGCCTGCAGGACCAGGCGCACAGGCTCACCCTTTGATGCCCCCTCGATATGATGCATGGCCAGTTCGTACAGGTGGGTCTCGCGCCCGTACTGCCGTTCAATCACCTGTGCAATTCTGCGATGCATGCTCCGGCGCTTTTGCTGCGAGAGGCTTTCCCTGACGACTTCCGCGACCAGCGAGTGGCAGAAGTCGATTGCGGCATCCTGCTCTTTCTGTTCAATCCGTATCATCTGCCGCTGATCCAGTTCGGCGAAAGCTTGATCAGAAGTGCGGCTGTCGCATCCCACGAGTGACTCAAGCATCTTCCTTGGACTCTGGTGCCGGATCAGCGACAGCCAATTCAGGATTTCCCGGGCGGGAGCAGTGAGGTGTGCCAGCCGGCTATGCAGAACCGCGCCTACACTCTGCGGCACTTCGAGATTCCGGAGGTCATCTTCTACAAAGACCCAGCGGCCTGAGACTCTTCGAAGGACTTTCTGCTCCACCATGTGCTGGAGCATTTCTTCCAGAAAAAAAGGATTACCGCCGACGGTTCGAAAGATCCAGGCCCCGAGAGAATCATGCAGTTCAGCGTTCCCCATGATTCCTGAGACAAGCCCGGTGATATTCTCCTTCGTTAATGGGTTCAGAGACAGGATTTCACCGCGCTCGTGCCTGATTGCGAGTTCGATGACTCGCCCCAGACCGCCCTTCGTTCCCTCGCCGGATCGCAGGCTGACGCACATGAATATAGGATGAGCCTGAATATCCGAACTGAGGTAATCCAGGACTGCGCAGGCCGCGTCATCCGCAAGGTGAAAATCGTGCAGAAAGAGCATCGTCGGTCTTTCAGCAAGGTGCCGGATCAACTCCCTGGTAAGCAGATCGCGAAACTGCCCGGCGGCGTATTGCGAAGACGCATCCACCCCCCCTGGATTCTGCCGGCCGAAACGAAACGCTGCCTTTCCGCCCGTGAGGCCAGTCCGGGTCAGAATCTGCCGGTAGGGATCGTATGCCGCTTCTCCCCGCATCCCGCAGTCGCCTTCGACGACGCGCCATCCGTCGAGGAGCGCCCAGGTCCTGAGTTCTTCCATACACCTTGTCTTTCCCGAACCTGCCTCGCCGGAAATGAATACCGTCCATCCACGACCGCTTTCCCGGACACGGCTCGAGCATTCCTGCAAAAGCTTCATCTCCCTTTCCCGTCCAACAAACTGGACAGCAGAGAAATGGCTTTCCATCTCTCTTGAATCAGTTCGTGGGGAGTCACGTCCGAGGAGGCCGACAATCAGATCCAGCACCGTCCCGGGTGAAGGCCTTGATGAGGGATCCTTCTCCAGCAGTGATTTGACGAGGGAGGAAAGCTCCGCGCCGAAACGCAAACGCTCGATCGGACGCATGTCAGCCGTCCCCTGCAGATGCTTCTGAGCAAGGAATCCCGGGTCCTCGTCTTCAAACGGGAGTCTCCTGGCCAGAAGGAGATAGATCACAACCCCGAGTGAATACAGGTCTGACTTCGCGTCATTTTCTCTTCCCCAGAGGATTTCAGGAGCAAGATACGCCAGCATCTCGTCCTGTTCCGTCCATTGAAACAGGGGTGAAAGACCATAGCCTGCAATCCTCACGTTTCCGGGACCGGACCCAGACGGAAGCACCGCGTTGGACACTTTCAGATTCCCGTGAGTGACGCCCCGGGTGTGCAGAAACTGCAGGGCTTTTGTGACGTCTGCCACCAGACTGAGCACCCTTTCCAGAGGCATCCCCTCCGTCGCCCCATACAGGTCATCCCCATTCACGTGCTCCTGGACCAGATACAGTTCTTCCGATCCCTCCAACATCCCGAAATCGAGCACACGAATGAGATTCGGATGACGCAGCTTCTGCAGCAGGCAAAACTCACGACTGTATTCTGTTATTCTTGCACTCCCGGCGGCCCTGCTTCGCAGAATCCTCACGAGCGTGACCGGTTTGTTGTCATCGAGATCCCGGCACGCATAGACATCGCTCGCATCTCCGACTCTCACAAGTCTCTCGATTTCGTAGCGGGTCCCGACTATCAATCCTTCCCTGATCTGCCTGTATGCTGTATTCATCGCGTTCTCCGGAGAAGCAGTTTCGTATCAGGCTGGAAGCAAAAGAATCCGGGTTGTCTGAATAAGGCATTCCCTCGCTCGGATCGGATTGCTACTGACGAGCAAGGATTGAGGTGAAGCAGAGGCTATTATAGAGAAAGCCGAAGCATATTCGAAGTACTAAACAAATGGTTGTGGTCCGGAGACGCGCGAAGGGGAATTGTGGAGGGCTTCCATCAATAACAGAATCAGACCCCAAGAATCTTTGACCGCCTGGGTAAAAGATCCTGAGGGCCTGATCCCGTAGCTTAGAATTGTGAATGAGGTTACTTCTTTCCCGGGACAACGGCATCTTTGAATGCCTTGGCTACACGGAATTTCACCACTGTCTTTGCGGGAATTTTGATGGCGGCACCGGTCTGCGGATTCCGTCCCATTCTTGATTTGCGCTGTGATTTTACGGTCTTGCCGATCCCGGGGATGACAAACTGGCCATTCTTCTTCGTCTCAGTCACGGCTGTCCCGGCGAGAATCTCGAGAATCTGGTTGGCAGTAGCTTTGGTGATGCCTGCTTTCTCAGCGATATTCGTAACCAGCTGAGCCTTCGTCATTACTTTTCCAGCCATTCACTCCTCCCGTGAAATTTATTGAACCTACTGGAACAAAGCAAACAAGCTACGGACATTTTGCGGATATTCGAAAAAAAAGCAATAAGCTTTTTTGAAAAAAGCCGCTATTTATCAATGTTCGCGAGGATTCCGGACCGGAGTACAACACTCTTTCTATTTCGAATATCGTCTCCGGCCCCATCGGCAGGCGTGGATTACGGCTTGTAATAAGGATTCCGTCCGGCCGCGTGATCTGTGGTGTCCAGGATTTCGCCCACTTCAGGGATCTGCTCCCGGATCGCCTTCTCAATTCCCATCTTCAGGGTCATGTTTGCGGACCCGCATCCCTGGCAGCCGCCGCCAAGGCGTAGATACACTGCATTCTTCTTTACGTCAATGAGCTCTACCCAGCCTCCGTGCATCCCGAGGGCAGGATTGATCTCGCGCTCGAGAAGGCTCTGTACCTTCTTGCGGATTTCCACTTCAGGCGGCATGTTGTCATGGTATTCCGCATTGACGGCAGGTTCGTTCGAGCGGATATGTTCGCGGATTTTCGCTCCAATGCGCTTGCCGATCACCGGCCATGGGTCGAATCCCGCCTTGGTCACCGTTACCTGGTTGTCCGCAATCAGAATACTCTCGACTTCATCGATTTCGAAAATCTTCTGCGCGAGATGCGAGAACTTTGCAGCCTCCCTGTTGCCGAAATAGGCTGAACTCCCCGCATATACCGGCCGGTCGACCGTGAACCTGCAGGTCGCCGGATTGATTGTCGGTTCGCCGACTATGGCTATATCTTTTTCCACGCCTTTCTCCTTTGGTTTTGCATCTGGTCAAAGTAACTGACAGAAGCGGGCCCTGTCAATGATAGAGCCCGGTGGCAAAACGGGTTACAATTGGAGCTCAACTTCGCGCATACAAGCCGGGGAACAAAGCAAGAAAGGCCGGACTCAATGAGATCAAGAACCCATCTGCTCGTTATCATCTGTACATACCTTGCTGTCCTGACGTGTCCGATTGCCGGGACCGAACCAGGCGGTCACAGGCTCCTCCTGATGCCAATGCCGGCAAAGCTTGATGTCGGGCAGGGGCGCCTTATCCTTGACGCCCGCTTCAGGGTCACCATCACCGGAACCCGTGATCCGCTTGTGGACCGCGCGGTAGTGCGGATGATGGAACGTCTGCAAAGAAAAACGGGAATCCCGTTCACTGCACCGGGCCTTTCCGAAGACGGTGCCGATGGGGCTGTCATGGAAATCCGGCCCGGAAAGTCCGCAGCACCTCCCCGATTCGCGATGCCGGACGAATCATACCGGCTCGAGGTAACCGAGCGAAGAGCGGTTATCACGACGGCCTCGTCTATTGGGGTTCTGCGCGCAATGGAAACATTCCTGCAGCTCGTCGATCTGGATTCTCAGTCGTTCTTCATCCCGTCGCTGACGATCGAAGACCGGCCGCGCTTCCCCTGGAGAGGCCTCCACATGGATGTTTCTCGTCACTGGCACCCGGTTGAGGTCATCCTCCGGAATCTTGATGCGATGGCAGCAGTGAAGATGAATGTTTTCCACTGGCACCTGTCAGATGACCAGGGTTTCCGGATAGAATCAAAGATCTATCCCAGGCTTCACGAAAAGGGATCCGAGGGAAAGTTCTACACCCAGGAGCAGGTGCGAAGAATCGTCTCCTATGCAAACGATCGCGGCATCAGAGTAGTCCCGGAATTTGACATGCCCGGGCACGCCACCTCCTGGCTTGTTGCTTACCCTGAACTGGCAAGCGCTCCCGGTCCCTACAGTATGGAGCGCGCATGGGGAGTCTTCGACCCTACGATGGACCCGACCCGGGAGTCCGTCTACGAATTCCTGGATGCATTCATCGGCGAGATGGTGAAACTCTTCCCTGACCCGTATTTCCACATTGGCGGGGATGAGGTCAATGGAAAGCAGTGGAATGCCAGCGAAACGATCCGCGCATTCAAAGCGCAGCACAAGATGAAGAGCAATCGCGATCTTCAGTCATACTTCAACCGCCGCCTCCATAGGATCCTCGCCAAATACGGCAAGACAATGGTCGGATGGAACGAGGTACTCCATCCCGATCTTCCAAAGGAAACGGTGATCCAGTCATGGCTGGGCGATCAATCCCTGGTTCAAAGCGTGCGTAGCGGACACTTCGCATTCCTCTCCCGCGGCTACTACCTCGATCACATGCGCCCGGCATCGTTCCATTACGAAAACGACCCGGCCGCCCGGGAAGGACTGACACCCGAGGAAAAAACCCGGATCATCGGCGGAGAAGCGTGCATGTGGGCGGAATTCGTCACGTCGGAAAACGTCGAATCCCGCATCTGGCCACGGGCCGCCGCAATCGCCGAAAGGTTCTGGTCACCGCAGGAAGTCCGGGACGTAAAAGACATGTACCGCCGCATGGAACACCTCAGCGGTGAACTCGAACTGCTCGGATTGCAGCATAGAAACAATCACCTCCAGATGCTGAAGCGCCTCGCAGGACGCCAGTCAGTCGGCCCGCTCAAGACCTTCTCTGAACAGCTTGTTCCCACGGGCCTCGCCGTCAGGCAACGGATCAGAAAATACTACAGCTACGTGCCGCTCAACCGAATGGTCGACACCCTGCT
The DNA here is from genome assembly GCA_012719355.1 of Acidobacteriota bacterium. Lineage (GTDB taxonomy): Bacteria > Acidobacteriota > UBA6911 > UBA6911 > UBA6911 > UBA6911. The sequence goes on along the minus strand of JAAYAM010000044.1, from coordinate 26 downwards.
GCCGGAGAGCGAAACGGCAAGGCATT
>JAAYAM010000309.1 GCA_012719355.1 Acidobacteriota bacterium | reverse complement strand
GCGCTTTGGCCGGACAGATCTCTACGCAGGCCTGTTTCCCGTCAGGGCCGCCCTTGTGACTCCAATAGGGAGCGTCGGAGCATAGGTCGCATTTGCTGGATTTTTTCTTGCTCGGGTTCCATACAGTCCGATGCGGCCTTTGCGGGCAGGACTCGATGCAGCGCATGCATCCAATACATTTCGACTGATCGATTCTCCGGACATTCCCATTTGCCGCATCAACATGGCAGGCCTGCGTCGGGCAGTTATGGACACAAAGCGGCGAAACGCACTGTCGGCAAAGAGACATGACAATGTCATAGGGATACTTTGTAAAAGAAGGAGCGTCCCGGATGATCTGGACCCGTGAAAGCGAAGGATTTCCTTCGCCTTCGTGCGTCATGGAGCAGACGTACATGCAGCTCTGGCAGCCGAAACACAGCCGGCTGTCATAGACTATGTAGCCTTTTGAGGGCTGCAGTGTTTCCTCTGCCAGCACTGTCGTGACTGATTTCGTCGCGCATACGGTCAATGCTCCTGCCGCAAGCGCAGTTCCACTGCCGGTCAAAAAATCGCGTCGTAGGACTTTCTTTGCTTTATCGAGGGGTTTCTTAGATTCATCCATGACTTCGTTCCTTTTCATTGAGGTATTTGTCTCGAGTCGGGAGAAACAACAACGCCACGGATTTCACGGATTCCGCCCCGGAATTCCTCCCTTCCTATGAAATCCGGCTTCGCTGATGCTTGTGTCGGGCAGAAGTCTGTGGAAACCGTATCGGTGCCATGCAGGTCAAGGTCTCGGATAGGATTTCAGCAGGCTCTCAGGCATGCCGCCCTCGCTAAGGATGACGCGCTTGCTGATGAGCCAGCGCCCATCCTGTTTGACCAGCTCAGTTCGTTCAGTCCCATACTCGGTGACTTTGGGCGCTGACGTCAGCAGATCGGAGGCAATGCTGTGCCAGAGCAGCGTTGCAATGGCCTTATCGCCGTGCAAATCAATCTTCAAAGTTGGTGTACATCATCTCAGATATTCCCGGCGGCACGGCACTCTCAGCTTCAGGCGCCGTTCCCTCGCCGCTTGCACCGGCTTGGGCGTACATGTTCTTGATTTCGTCATAGCCAGTAGCAACCAACCCATTGACCTCGAGTCTGCCATCGGCTGTGAAATAGGACATGAAATTGTGTTCGCCGTTCGGCCCGAACTGAGAATAGTAATCATTGAAAAGGTCTTCGATAGCCGCGCGCTCTACAAGCTCAGCCAGTTCAGGCGGCGGCGTCTTGGCGCAGGCGGTCATGAAGGTCAGTGCGGTCAGAATAACCAATACAAACATTGATTTGCTGCCGTGATTGAGGCCATTGGATTTTGCCATCATGGATTCTCCTTAACAGATGCCATCCTGCGATTCATCGGGGGATGAATGGATTTTCCCTGCAGTAATGTCTTTGTGCTCAGAACGATATTCTACCGTAAGCCGGTCTGCAATGTGGCAGCAAAATATTCATAGGTCTGCCTTCGAATGCGAAGGAATGATTCACGTGATCCGGAAATCTGAGGGCAAAGAGAGCTCCGGCGATACTCATATCCATAGAAGGATCTGAGATCGAGGCAATTTAAGATCGGGGATGCGGGCCGTGTCCTAATCTCAACCACCATGCGCGCAGGTCGTGGAGAGCCGCATCAAATGCCGGTTTCTG
>JAAYAM010000308.1 GCA_012719355.1 Acidobacteriota bacterium | reverse complement strand
ATTGTAAGGCTGTACGATCCGTCGCTGCTGCTGGTCGAGGACATGTATATCGAGCCTTCGACTCCGTTGACCGCCTGTTCGATCGGGATGCCGATGGTTGCCGCCACGACCTCGGCGCTGGCGCCCGGATAGCGGGCGGTGATCTGGATCGTCGGCGGCACGATTTCCGGGTATTGCGCGACCGGGAGCCGAAACAGGAAGACCAGGCCGATGAGGATGGTAACGAATGCGATCACATTCGCGAAGATAGGACGTTTGATAAAAAACTCTGCAATCATTGTCCTGTCTGCTTTCCGGCCGTCCGTGAGCGTTCCGGAGTGACCTGCTGTCCGGGAATAGAGCGCAGCAGTCCCTCGGTGATGATCCACTCGCTGCCATCTATCCCGGACTCCACGACCCTCAGGCCTTTGACGCCAGGTCCCGTTGTAATGCCGCGCCGTTCAACCTTGTTGCCTTCGCCGACAATCAGGACGTAGGATCCCTGCTGGTCCTGAGCAATGGCCTCTTCGGGAATCAGGAGTGCGCTCCTTTTCTCGAGCGGCACACGCACCCGGGCATAGAGTCCCGGCAGGATCTTTCCGGACTTATTGGGGAAAATTCCTCTCACGAGCAGTGTGCCGGTTGTCGGGGTGAGGCTTATGGAGGCAAAGTCGAGCCGGCCCTGGTGAGGGAAGCCCGTTTCGTTGAGAAAGGCTGCCGAGACCGGCCGCTGCAATTCGTTCGCGCGCTTTGGCGACCAGCTGCCTCTGGATGTCAAGCGGGCCAGATCCGAATCACTGATATTGAAGTACACGTACATCGGATCGATCTGGGTGATTCGGGCGAGGACGTTGTTGTCACCTGAACCGACGAGATTTCCGGGATCGACGAGCCTCCTGTCTATTCTGCCGTCAAAAGGGGCCCGGACTTCGGTGTATTGGAGGTTCAGGGCCGCGAGATTGCGCTGGGCTTCCGCGGCTTTGAGATTGGCTTCGGCGGAGTTGCGCTGAAACTCCCAGTTCTCGGTGTCGCTTTGCGACACGGCGTCCTGCTTTACCAGATCCGAGTAGCGTTTCAACTGGCTTTCGGCATAGCTGAGTTGCGCCCTGAACTGAAGAATGGACGCCTCGGCCTGCGCGAGGTTTTCCCTGTAAGTATTCTGCTGAATCAGGAAAAGCAACTGACCTTGCTTTACCATTTCCCCGTCGTGGAAGAAGACTTTTTCGAGGTATCCCGGAACGCGGGCGACCAGGTCGACCATATTGACTGCCTGGCTGTTGCCGGTCAGCTCCAGGTAATCGGTTATGGTTTCACGAAGGGCTTGGACAACGGTGACTTTGGGCGGCGGGGGCGGCGGCGGAACGGGAGGTTTGCCGGCGCATCCGTGGGCCAGGAAGAGGAGCAGAATCAGCTTCGTACAGGCTGCGGGAAGTCGCGTGGAGGAAGATACCGGAGTCTCGATGCGCAATGTGCCCTTCGATAGCTACAGAGATCTGGAGAAGACTGTATCGGGGGAATTCGGGGGCGTTTCGGGTTCTTCGGCACACAGGTCTTAGGACCAGGCCGAATCTACAATTTTAGTTTCTCAGCCCCGAAATTCAAGGACAAGGACCGGACGGTCCATCTTAATCCGTGGCAGCGAGTGCTGTCATGGTTTCGGGCTGCCGACCCGATAGTTGCCAAAAATACCACGCGACAAAATGTTGTTTAGTGGTATATTTCAAGAAATACAAGGAGGGGGTCATGAGCCTGGAGGTGCTTGCTCAAAATGTGAGGCGGTTGAGGACTGCTAAACACTTGAGCCAGGGTGCGCTGGCGCAGGAAGCGGGTCTTTCCTTGCCGGCCATAAAGTGTCTCGAACTCGCAAAGAGCGAGCCGCGAATGAAGACCCTGCAGGCAATCGCCAGGGCTCTCGATGTGAAGCTTCATGAACTTTTCCGGCCGGTTCGGGAGATGCGCACCGTCCGTTTTCGGTCAGCGAAGCGGATGCAGAATCGGGAGAATGTCCTGGCCGAGGTGGCGAGGTGGCTCGACGATTTCAATTTCCTCGAGCAGTGTCTGAAAGAAAAGGTGCCGTTCAGGTTTGGCGCTGTCCGGGGACAATGCTCGAGAAAGCGCCCGGTCGAGGCGGCTGAACTCTGTCGGAAAAAGCTGGGGTTGAAGGGCACTGAACCGATACACGATGTTTGCGGCCTGCTCGAAGATGCGGGTGTGAAGGTCTTATCCCTCCCGATGGCTTCCGACAGTTTTTTCGGCCTTTCTGTGGGTGAGGAAGATGGCGGTCCTGCAGTGGTGGTGAACGTGTGGGAACGGATATCGGTGGAAAGGCGCATTTTCAGTGCCGCTCATGAACTTGGTCATCTGATGTTGCATCCCGATGCCTACGACGTCGCCAGGGTCGACGAGAGCAAGGATGAAGAACAGGAGGCCGACCGTTTTGCCGGGCATTTCCTGATGCCGAACGAGGGGTTCCGCAAGGAATGGAACGAAGCGGCAGGATTGCACTTCGTCGACAGGGTCTTCAAAATCAAGCGCATTTTCCGGGTCAGTTACAAGACTGTTCTCTCGCGTCTTCTGGAAGAACGGGCAGTGGACAAGTCGATCTGGATGAAGTTCAACATGGCCTATCAGCAGCAGTTCGAGCGGAAGCTTCCCTTCAAGGAAGAACCGATGGGTATCGATCGAGCGGAGCCGTTCGGGCTGCAAAGGTTCGATTTCTACGAAGACCGATTCAGGCGTCTGACCAGGCAGGCGGTGGAGAAAGAGAAAATATCGCCCAGCCGCGGTGCTGAGATGCTTCGGATCAGCATTGAGGAGATGCGGGACCTGCTCCGGAACTGGGAGGTCATTCTGTGACATCCCGCCCGCCTCCCGGCAAGTTGATGATCATGGATGCATGCGTGCTGATTGATTTCATCAAGGCGGAGCGGGTGGTGCTGGAACTTGTGGTGAAACATATCGGTTCGCTGTACGTGACCAGTTCGGTGGTGGACGAGGTTAACGAAATTGATGATGAAAACGAACTGATCGCGTTAGGACTTACCGTCATCGAACCGGAAATGGAAGACGCGTACGCCGCAGGCGTTCAGTCCGGATGGTTATCGTTCGAGGACTGGCTATGCATGCTTACCGCCCGACGGGGCGGTTTCACCTGCGTGACCAACGACAGGAATCTGCGGAAATTGTGTAGGCGTGAGGGGGTCCCGTTGCTCTGGGGGCTTGAGCTTGTGGCCGAACTTCACAAGCTCGGCGGAATCACCGGCAAAGCGGCGTACAGTTTTGCTGAATCCGTCAGGAAGTCAAATCCGAAACACGTTTCCGAGGATATCGTCAGGCGCTTTGCAGATGTCATCCGGCGCCAGGAGAATGACAGGTCCCGGAAGTGACCCAGGTAAGATTGCGTCATCCTCCGATCTTGTCAATTTAGTGGGGCAAATGATTCTTGCTTTTCACGTTCATTATTCCCCTGGTTTCCGTCCAATAAACGTCATTGTCCCTGTAGATGAAGAGAAATCTGCCGTCCGGCGATACGTCGTATGAATCGCCGCCGGGTTTGGTATTGAGCACATCTTCAAATCTGACAGGATCCGACCAGGATGCCTTCTCCTTCTTCCGGAGAAGATACACATCGTATTCGGAGGCATCGCTCGTCGGCTTTGAGGTGACGATAAGGTATTTCCCGTCAGGATCCACGAAGGGATTGGTGTCGCTGCTCTGCGCATTGAAGAGCGGAACTCTCTCAGGTGTCGAATAGGTGTCGCCTGAATAGCGTGATCTATAGATGCTTCCGGTGTTGTGATCAGAGTCCCATCTGCAGAAGTACAAGGAATCACGGGTGACGGTTGGGTGGAATTCCCATATGGTGGGATCTTCAATGTCTATCACCTTCCTTGCGTCACCCCAACTGTCGGCGGTTTTGGTGACTCGCCAGATCGAATAGTTCTTGATGTCCTTCATTCCCTTACCGGAAGAAAAGTAGAGATATTTGCCGTCGGGCGAGAAGGCAGGTTCTGATGCGTAGCAGTCAGTCGAAAACTCTGCGACTTTGGGCGTTGTCCATCGACCGCGGATCTTCCTGAGATGCATTATCCTTGTCTCAGGCCAATCCTTTCCCTGGGAGAAAAAGACCTCGTCGCCGTTGGGTGAAATGGCTAACGAGAATTCCTTGAGATCCTTCATGGACACAATCCCCGGAGCAAAGAGTTCAATTTTGTTGCCGGGACCGGCGAGTCCGAAGTAGTCAAAGGAGCGGTCTTGAGGAGAGCCTGTCAGGGCGAAAGCAAGAAGACAAGCGAACAGGACTGTTCTGTTGAATGCTTTGTGCCGCCAGGAATTCATTGCGCTGCAAGATTCCCGTGTCTGCTCTTCACACATGTGCTTTCTCTTCGATTTGAATATTCGCTTCACTGCTTCCGGTTAGTCGTTGAAATAGGCATTTGTTATTCGATGACGAAACGGAAAATTGGACGGGTGGGACTGCGGCGCGCCACCTCTTTGAATCCCGCCTGTCGGAACGCCGAGGCCGTTCCCGTGTATAGAAGCGGGGCCGACATGTACTTCCGTACATCCACTGGATAGCCTTCCAGGATCTTGCCGCCTTGCTTTCTGACGTGTTCGATGGCAGCCTTCAGCAATTCCACCGTAAGACCTTTCCGACGGGCCTTCTTTGCAACGAAGAAACACGTCACAGACCAGACGGGCTGGTCGTCCACGGGTTTCAGCGTGCGTGAATGTGCCAACTTCTCATAGGACTCGCGCGGTTCGACGGCGATCCATCCCACCGCTTCTCCGTGCAGGTACGCGAGCAGGCCGGTAGCCACTCCCGAGTCCACAATAGACCTGTGCATCTGCCGCGTCCCGAGTCCTCTGGCTTCTTCGAAGGCCTTACCGCGCAATTTCCAGTACATGCACCAGCATCCGCCGCAGGCGCCGTTTGGGCCAAAAAGCTCCTCGAAATCAGTCCATAGATTACGTTTGATGGGTTTGAAGGAAAGTTCAGTTGTCATTTCAGGGCACCATGATGTTTTGAAAGCGATCTGATCATACAGCAGTCACGATTTGGTTCAAAAACGAATATCGTACCCCGAAGGATTCGCTTTTCCCGCATCGCCAGGTGCGTGCTGACGCAGCTGACGGCCGCTGCGCCGCCAGGTCTTTTCATTTAAGGTCTGCCAGGGGATTATTACAGTACCCTCCCTGCAAAGATTGGAGGGCTGAGGACAATGGACATGACACGAAGAGAAGTGCTGAAGATGGTGGGGGCGGCCTGCATTGCGCGGCCGCAGCAGACTGAGGGGCCGTACTACCTGGACAGTAAGCTGAACAGGTCGGACATCCGCACCGATCCCGTGGACGGGTCGGTGGCTGAAGGGGTGCCGCTGCTGCTCGAATTCCATACGTGCCTTGAGGGCGCAATT
>JAAYAM010000307.1 GCA_012719355.1 Acidobacteriota bacterium | reverse complement strand
CCCACATAACCCGGGAGCGCCTGAAGCAGATCTACCGCACATCCCATTCACGATCGTGAAATTTACGTTCTGATGGTGAACAGGAGGGCAAGCCCTGCGCCCCCGAAAATGATGTTGGGCGCCCAGGCAGCCAGGACGGGAACGAGAAGGCCATATGCCCCCATCGCCTCAAAGACGCCGGAGACGCCCCAATACGAGATAGCGATCGCGATGCTCACCCCGATGCCGAAAAACGCCCCCTTCCGCCCCGTGGAAAAGGAGAACGGAACTCCGAGGAGGGTCATGACGAGACAGCTGAGCGGAAATGCCATCTTCTTGTTCAGTTCGACCTGTAATTCCGTTGCGTTATAGCCGGATTTCTGAAGGTAGTTAATGTAGTTCTTCAGCTCGAAATAGGTGCGTTTGGACGATTCCCTGGGCTGAAAGATCTCGGCCTCGAAGTAGCTGGCTTTCTCCGGGAACTTGAAGGTTTCATTGTGGATACGGCGGAATCCCTCTCGTGAGGCGGTATAATCGCGTATCCAGCCGTCTTCGAGTATCCATTCTCCGGCGGGAGTGATGCGTGCGCGTGAGGAATGGATCCGGCGCACGACTGTGACATCATCCATGTCGATGTCGTAGATATTGAGGTCGACGAAGGAATCCTGGTTGCTGTCGAAGTACTCGTAGTTGTAGATACGGTGGGATTCGCCGAAGATCCATTTCCTCTGCAGCTGCAGCGACGTCTGTGGCGGTCTTCCTTTGATGATGTTCCTTATGCTGTCCTGCCGCACGTTGGCGCGTGGGAGCACGTAATCCTGCAGCAGGAAGAGGCCTATGCATAATCCTGACGTAATGATTGCAACCGGGACAGCGATGCGGTAAAGGCTCCAGCCGCCCGCCTTGATTGCGGTTATTTCGGAATTCTTCTCGAGAACGCCGAAGTTTATGAGGACGGCCAACAGCGCCGACATCGGGACCACGAGCATGAGAATCTGCGGCGTCAGGAATATGAAATACTCTATCACGTAGATTGCAGGGATATTGTGGCGGATTATGTCGTCGAGCAGGTCGAAAAGGGTGAACAGGACAAAGAGGGTACCGCAGGAGACGAGCGACCAGAAGAGATACGTCATAAAGCCGCGCGAAATATAGAGATCGAGGGTTTTGGGAAAGAAAAAGCGAAGGATCCGAACAAGCCTCTCGATCCGGATGCGCCCGCCGGGGCGGTTCCAGATCCCTGCAGGGCTACCAAGGTTGATATGTCTAAGGACGGCTGTGGCGCCGAATCTCGACAGCAGGCCTGCTTTGGTACCGTGCTCGATTCTGGATAGGAGGAGCAATCCGGCCATGGTGAGCAGGAGGTTAGCGCCCCACGCTCCCATCCACGGAGTGAGTTTTCCGACGCTCGCCAACCGGAGGCCGTTGAGGAAGAGCACGTAAAAGAGCATGACGACGACCAGGCTGATGGCGAAGCCTGAGGTACGGCCGGCTCTTGGGGTACTTGCGGCCAGCGTCAATCCAAGGAGGGCAAAAGGAAAAACCGCGAATGGCAGGGAAGTTCGGCGATGAAATTCAAGTGTGCGTTCAAGGCGTGTCGTCTGGGAGTCGTCTTCCTGACTGGTCAGAAGCTCTGGAGTGCTGAGTTCGATGACTTTCTTTTCACGGTTATTTCCGGCTGAGTGTAGTTCCGGGCCCAGCCCGATTGGAATATCGGTCGCATCGAACAGGCTGACGTTATCGCGGGCGGGATCGCCGGGATTCATGGCGTAGGAGGCGCCGTCTTCGAGGTGGATCTGGAGCCGTCTGCCGGATGGATCGCTGACCCAGGTACCGGACCGTGCGACAACGGTGCGTGGATTGGCCGGGTCGGTATTATCTGCGAGGAAGACTCGTGACCAGAGCTGTTTGTCGGCTGCGACATCATCGACATAGAAGACGATTTTGGGGAGATCTTCGTTGAAGACGCGCGGCTGAATCCGGGAAGTGACATGAGAGACGCTGATGCGTTCCTTGATGTTGCTGAAGCTGTAGTTGGCGTGCGGCAGGATGACGGCAGTGATGGCGCCCGTGGCGAGGCCGACAACGGAGCCGAGGATGAGGATTGGGCGCAGCAATGTGCGCAGCGGGATACCGCACGCCCTGAGGGCGGTAATCTGGCTTTCGCCGGCAAGTCCGCTCAATCCGATGAGGATTCCGATGAGGTAGGAGAGCGGGAGTGAGAACATGAGGATTCTGGGGAGGATTGACCCGGCGATTGAGCCGACAGTTGCGAGTGAAGCGTTGCGGGTAAT
>JAAYAM010000043.1 GCA_012719355.1 Acidobacteriota bacterium | reverse complement strand
GATCGATCATACCAAATCATACCCGGTATTTTCTTTCAAAAAGCTCCCTTCCACCGGATACCGTACAAATGTGGCTGAAAGCTCGTCATGCACCAAGCCTGTTCCTGCTCTCAAGCACATCGGCGACATGACGCAGCCCGAGCTTCTGCAAAGTCGCGCGCTTTGGGTATCCGTTCCTGGGGTCCCATCCTTCAAGCTCGTAGAAGGTTGTCTTCCACCGTTCAAACCCGTCTTCATCCAGGTAGAGATCGCTGCAATTCACCCAATCCCATTTCGTACCATCATAGACCGGGATGGAAGGGCTGTTGTGGGCGCTCGATGCTCCCGGTTTGTACATATATCCTGAGAATCTTTCGTTGTCGCGGTTTCTTCCCTGCATCACAAAGACGGCCCGCTTCAGATTCCAGATCTTCCTGCCGATTTCAATCCCGTCGATAAAACTGATCTTCTTTCCGGTGACCGCACTGATGAATTTCGGCTCGGCTTCCGGCGAGGCGCCGCGACGGTCGGGAGCAAGCGGATTGTATGAGTTGCCGAACACCCAGTCACACAGAAGCATCGATTCCTTGTAGAACATCGCGTAGTGCTGGTGCCAGGCCACGAATTTAGCTTTGTGGGCTGAATAGATTCCCGTTTTGTACGCCTGCTCACCCTTCCAGCTGTAATCGAACATGAACGGATCATCGCTGTGGGGCGGGGTAGCGGCGGCAAGCAGTTTCACGTATTGTTCGCAGGACATATCCTTGACAGGGCTGAGCAGCATGTCGTGATTGTTGCAGTCGCGCGAATCGAGCAGTGTGCCGTAAGCCCATTCCACGGTCGGCATCGTCCAGTGATCCACATATCCCCACGCAGGAAAACGGAGAATGCCGTCCGTATCGCTTATTCTTCCGATCTTCTCGGCAAAGCGAACGGTTCCTTCAGCGAGCAGATCTCCGATTCCGATACGCTTGGCGATAGCGGTGGTGAGAATCTCGGCGAATTCCATTCTGTCATAAATGTCCATCGGAAGCGGGTAAGTGTCCACGTTCTTTCCGGGACCGATAACACCCATGTCATACAGTTTCTTGAGATACCAGGCCATTCCCGTCTTTGACGGGACGGTCGGTTGAATTGGATGACCCGGAGGACTTGGGAAACTCATCGATCCCTGGTAACTCATTTCCGAAGCGTTGAGTCCGAACTGCTGAGCCAGATCGGCTCCCTTTTGCCGATCCCGCGTGGCCGACCGCTCGTACGGCGGCGGCACACTGAACCAGACACTTTCGGCGCAGCCGTCTGAGTCAAGGCCATAGACAGAATTTCTCGAGTGACACCCGCGAATGCAACCGAAACAGCCGGATACGCCTGCCTGGATTGTCCTGCCGGGCCCACGCTGCCCTCCGAGGGGGGCTTTGGCACGAAACCATTCCCGGACATCCATGATCGCCCTAGGATCTGCTACTTTCACGCTGCCGCTGCCGACGACTGCAATCGCCTTCAGGTTCTTGGAGCCGAAGACACCGCCGAATCCTCCCTGCCCCGCGCCCGAACCGCCGCCATGTACCAGAGAAGCGATACGAGATCTGTTTTCGCCCGCCGGACCGATGGTGACAATCGCGGGCCGCTGAATGGTGTAGCCACCTCCCAGCTTCTGCCATTCGCTTCCATATCTGACTGAGGCCCTGGAGCTCAGTATCTTCCAGATTTCTTCCTGTGTGTCCCAGGTAGAGAGGCCCCACAGCGGCTTTGCGTCTTCAAGTGTCACCGCATCGTCAACGATGTTTATGTACACAGGAGAACTGGCTTTGCCCTCGATGACGATGCCATCCCATCCGGCAAGTTTCAGACTGGGAGAGAAGCTGCCGCCGAAGTTGCTGTGAGAAAACCAGTTGACTGGCCAGGACTGGGGGGCCAGGCCCGAAACACTGGTGCGTCCGGCGGAGAAGATGCCGGTTGCGGCGAGCGGGCCGGACATCAGAGTGATGACGTTTCTGGGATCAAACGCATCCTGCAGGTCCCAGGTTCCGGGAGCTACGCAGAGTTCCCAGAATATCGCGGCGCCTATACCATAGCCGCCACCGAACTCCTCGTACTTCGAAGTCGGTATAGAACCGATCTGACCACTTGTAAGGTTCACTCTCAGTATTTTGCCGGCATATCCCCCAGTCATTTCTCATCTCCACTGATCAGGGCCGTCAGGTCGGGCTGGCGACATCGCTTTCTCGTATCTGGACTATCTGAAGAGCGTGGGTCCGCGTCACAAACGGGGCGTCCGGGTTTCCGTGGAAGGCTGGGGACCGGAGCCCGATCTCGTGCCTTCGATGGAAACCCGGAACCCGTGGCTAATACCTAACGTAATTGGGAACAAGATTCTTGTATTTCGCGACAAGCTTGTCCCAATTCTTCGGCAGGTTGATCTTCCTGGTAACAAAGCTGTTCTTGAAGCCGCCTGCACTTTGCAGCAGCCCCTGCCATACTCCCGGACCTCCGGCAACGACGAGCATGAAGTCCTCGTTCTGCAGGCCGCGACCTCGCCGGGCGTTGCTTCCCATGATGCCGCCGGCGGTCGGACTGGAACTCTGCTTGATGACGAAATCCTTGACCTGTTGCTTGGTCCAGCTTTCACTCTTGAAGATTTTCGCGTGATCGGGGATTACGATCAGGGCCGAAAGTGCACCCGGCCGCATGCGCGCCAGGCTCTTAGCAAGCCCTTCAGCGTTCGTCTCCGGAGGAACAGTCATCGTATATCGGTTCGGGAAGAAGACTGTGAGGGTATTATCCTCTTTCTTGTACCCTTTACCGACATGATAGGGATCCCACGGGCTTTCTTCCTCATTCTCTCCAAGAACAAGAGAGTATTTGCCCGGATTGCCCAGCGTTCCCATATCTTCGACGCCCTTGCGGGCGCCGCCGATGTTCTTGACGATCAGTCCCACCGCGCGTCCGATGGCAGAGTTGGCGATGTTCCCGGGACTGAGGGCGCCGGAGCTTGAGTTGATGTGGATCTCGTTACGGATTGGACCGTTGATCAGGAAGAACGGGGCCCAGGAACCGGTACTGACTTCAAAGGTGTCAAACCTGGTAGCGGGGTCGGCCAGTGCGTCAACCGCCGCGAGGATCAGGGGCATGTGAGTGGGGAGCGCGCCGGCCATGACTGCGTTGACTGCAATCTTCTCTACGGTAGCTTTTCCTCCACGGGGAATAAGCTTGGCCACCATGTGATTTGCGGGAAGATCCGTCCCGGTCATCATCTCGGCGACAGCAGCTTCTGTCGGAGGAACGATCGGCAGGCCATCACCCCAGCCCTTGCGATAGAAGAATTGGTTTACGTCCTGATACGTTCCCTTAAAAGCGATTCTGGGAGCTTTTTCAGTCTTGACCTGAGGAGATTTCTCTTCCTGGGTCAGAGGTTTCGTCAGTGCTGCAATGATGTCATTCAATGCTCCGTCGATACCGGACTCGATATCGGCTTCAACAGTGGACTCACAAGCGATGGTGGTTCCGACCACTCTCACGCCCGGCATACCTTTACCTGACGCCGCAGAATGGGCGTCTGTCACGAATCCGCGATTAGCCAGTAACACGACCGGCTTTCCAAAGTCCTCGACCGCTACACCGTTGTAGGCGAGGAACTTTGTGCAGGACCCTCAATCGCCCACCATTGCGACGACCGCGTCGACACTCTTGACCCATTCTGTAAACTTGTCTTTTTCCGGAGTCTCAGTCGCGGTGACGTTGGCTTCTCTCAAGTGGAACAGCGACGTCTGGATGGTAGGGAACTTTGTCTTCAGCTTCTTCTCTACCATATTGGCCTGGGGAACGGCGGATCGCTTGAAATTTGCGAACAATCCGATCTTCTTCCCCTCCATGCTGTTTAACCTGGCGGAAATCCCCCTGAGGGGTATGGGATCAACTTCCGCCCATGGACTCAATACCTCATATTGGTATTCAGACGCGTCCTTCGCGACAGCCGTCTCGAAGGGTGCGTGTACGGCCAGGATGGCGAAAGCCACCAGAGCCGCAACGGACAACAGTCGGTACATAGATTCTCCTCCTTGCTCGCTACTGAAGTTCCTCATGGCTGAGGTGTACGACATGGACCGAAGGACCATTCACACCCTGTTTGTATGCCATCTGTTTCATCATGGAACGATATGATGTAACTTCTTGTTTTCGTATGATGCGGTGAGTTCTCTATCTCAGGCCGCGCCTGCGGCCTGAACAGACAATTTAATCTCCCATAATAGACTACGTCGCCTTTGCGAGATCCACTCTAGCCTGAGGAAGAAATCGAGTCAACAAAAATCATGATCCGGTGACAGGTCCTCTGGTGCGCGTTTTTGCTTGACCGGTTCGGAACCCGGAAACTAATATGGTGGCGTATTACAGACCATATATCCTATACGAGACCTGCACTTTATAAGGTTTAGCTGGAAGTGATGAAATGGTCAACGGGAGGGAATCCGGGAATCAGAGGTCGGCCCGGCGGCGATATGGCGCACGGCGTGAACCTGCCTGTCCACGCCTGCATCATACTGAGTAGAAGCAGTTTTTGGGCAGCTGAGCAGGATGTGGTAAATTCAGTTGTTCCTGCGGGACTTCATTCTTTAGATGGCAGGGAAGAAGGAGAATTATGAGAAGCAAGAGTTGGTCTGGATTGTGCGCTCTTTCGATTGCAGGAGCAGTCTTCCTTCTGTTGTTCGGCTCTGCGTCAGGCGCCGACATTGCACGCATCAGCATAGAAGAACTGAAGGAGATGATGGACAAAGGGACGCCCGTAACGATAATAGATGTGCAGCCGAAGGACATCTATGCGGCCGGACACATCAAAGGCGCGATCTCTCTCCCGTACAAGACTCAGATTGAACTTGAGGACGTCTGGTCACTGCCGGAAGATCAGCTGATCGTCACCTACTGCGACTGTGGTCCCGGTGAAGCCGACAGCTCCGACATGGCGGCCCAGTTGGTCAGGTTCGGCTATGAAAACGTGAGAATTCTTAAAGACCCATCGATAAAGGGATGGAAGCAGGCTGGATATCCGATCGAGAAATAGTAAACTCGGTAGAGCCAAGAGGATTTTATGAGACTTAAGAATGTTTACGGTATCTCGATACTGCTGCTGGTGTTGAATGTCCCATTGATGTATTCAGAAAAATCGGGATCCTACGTTGGAGCGACGCAGTGCGAACCCTGTCACAGTGACATCAGCGCCGGTTATCAGACGACACGGCATGCTAAAGCAATCGACAGTCTGAAGAAATCCGGCCAGGAGAACCTGCCGGCGTGCGTGAAGTGTCATGTCACGGGATTTGAGCAGGATGGCGGATTCATCGATTATGACCTGACTCCGGAAATGGCAGGCGTCCAGTGCGAGGCCTGTCACGGTCCCGGCAGCAACCATATTGCGGACCCGACGAGCGACATGATCAAGAATGGCGGTCCTGAACTTTGCAGGCAATGCCACACCGAAAAGCAGGATCCCAAATTCAATTTCGAGGAGAAAGTAAAATACGTGCACGGCACGCCGTTACAGTGACGGCACGGCTGAAAACCGAAGGAGCTTCATATGAGACGAAACAGATTCGTTCAAGCAGCCACTCTGACGGCGGTGTGCCTATTTGCCCTTGCCGTCTCGCTGGCACATTCGCAGTCACAGGAGCAAGTCCTGAAAGCGACCCCGGTCGAATTCGATTTCGGGACGGTCGCTGAAGGCAAACCTGCCGTCGCAACGACAACAATAGAGAACATCGGGAGTGAGCCGGTTGAGATCACCAGCCTGAGGACCAATTGAGCGTGCACAGAGGCTATGCTTGGCAAGCATAGATTGGATCCGAAAGAGAAGACAGAACTCAAGCTCACCTACGACACGGCAGGACGTCCGGGACCCTTCGAGAAGAAGGCGATAGTCAGCACCAATGTAGCCGGTTTCGTCAACGTCGAAATCTTTACCATCAAGGGGGAAGTTCAGGAAGCTCCGGCAGCCAAGATAGCTGTCACTCCGCGCAGGGTAACCCTGCAGGGGGCTGAAAGAGCGGCCGGTAAGAAGCAGGCATTTGCGATCAAGAATGAAGGAACGCTCCCGCTGACAGTCACCGGCATCAGGTCGAAAGACGGCCAGACGGTTTATTTCGACGGCGCCAGCGAAGGGAATATCACGATCGAGGCGGGTCAGACCAGAACGGTCGAGATTCAACTCAAAGGGAAGGAAGGCGAAAAAGCAGAGCGTGATTACGTACTCATCGACTCTGATGCAAAGAACGCCGGAGAATCCGGTTATTTCCTGATCATTCAGTACGGCGCACCCTAGTTCCCGAGGCATCACGCAGATTGCACAGATCGAGATCTGTGCAATCTGCACCGCCACCTCCACTCTTCGTCCCCCCCCACCATCCCTGTCTCAGGATCAGGTGTGCCGGCTGAAATAGAGAGAACAAATCGAGAAGACGAGCATCGCAAAGTACAGATAGAACGGAAACCGGAGAATGTCGATCGGGCTCTTGGGGGCGTTGTAGTTGACGACGTAAATACCCGCCAGGAAAGGGGCGGTGGTGAGCATCGACAGCAAACCGGCCTTTGAAATATCCTGGAACTCCTTCTCGTCATACCAGTTCGAGTCGGCTTCGCGCAGTTTTGTCACCACCCAGTATCCGGCCAGCAGGCAATAGGGGATTAAGGTAAGGACGAAAAGAAACGGGAAAGTGAAGTGGAGCAGCGGGTGGGCCGGCCGGAACAGGAAGGCGGCATTGGTGCATAGGAGGCCGGCAATCCCGCAGAAGATTCCGACCCCGTGGACCATGGCAAGTACAACCTCATCCCTGGCGACGACCTCCTCGTCCCGGATCCTGCGCCCCCGAATGAAGGCTTCCACCAGATTGGCAATGACGACAAGGAAGACTATGCCCCTGGCGGCGGCGATCCTGTAGAGAACACGAAACTCCAGCTCCGCCACCCTGCCACGGTCGTAATCATTCCCGATATCCGACATGGCCGCAAAATCGACGAGACCCCCATACAGGAAATCACGCCCAGGACCAGGGCGGCGACGCCCAGCACGCGTGCTTTACGGAAACACTGGAACTGGACGACAATGGCCACAAATGATGCCATGTGAGCTACAAGAAAGATGAGGAGCCCGAGCCATACGTAATTGGCGAGGGTTTCGTCGAACGGCAGCAGAGTCTCCATGCGGCGCATTTTCGAGCGGAGAAAGCCGAACATGAAGAAGTCGTAGACTAGCCAGCCGATGGAAACGAACGCCAAAAACAGGGCAATCCCATTCGCGATCGGAAATCCTTTCTTCATGGTTCGTTCTCATCGTTGGTCAGATAAAAGACCTCCTCGACACCTTTCCCGAAGAAGCGCGCGATTTTGAACGCCAGGAGCGTCGACGGCACGAATTTCCCTTTCTCAATGGAATGAATTGTAAGCCGCGTGACTCCTACCGCGTTCGCAAGCGCCTGCTGGGAAATCTCACCGTGATCAAAGCGGCAGCGCCGGATGTGGTTTCCAAGTTTCAAAAGAGTTCCTTCTGGCATGTCGGTAGTATATAGCACCGTACCATGTGTATACTATACTATTCACCATGTAATGTCTACTATGCGATGAAACCGGAAATGAGCTGCAGCGAACCTTCTGAATTGAACAGTTCAGCAGGTTCTTTCCGGCGATTTTCTGCGCGTGGACAGGTAAGAGTAAAGAAAACTGATCAAAACGACCCAAAGGAAGCCAATAAGGATACTTATGGCCAGCGTAAGTCCTGCCATCATCAAGGCTGGACCCGCTGACTCCTGCATATAGATCAGGCCAATCATCAGAATGAAAAACGCAAACAACAGTGACCCGTAGACGATCATACTGAATCCGGACCGTATGCGACTGCGGTTGGAGATAATGCCTTCCTCACGAGACAACCAGTAGTAATACAATCCGATGGCCACAATGTACGGGATAATCGTGCCCGGATAAGTCAGTACGGATAAACTGCCGGTCAGCACCCGGCCCAGAATCGTCTGCACGATAAGAAGCACCGCCAGTACCACAGAGTAAGAGAGAACTCGTTTCATTAAAGTCACTCCTCCTCCTGATACTTCACACGGTTTCCTGCAATGCGTCGGAAATCTTCGTCTATACTACAACAAAAGTGCAGCATCTGTATTAAACGGCATTCAACATGGCGTACTATCATTGGGCATCAGAACCAATAACACTGCGCAGGATGGATTATCCGCAAGGTGGACATCCGAAGCCGAACGGTTTCTGGTTCGATGTAGATGAGAGCTGGAAACGATGGTGCAACGCCACGCGGTTCCGTCCTGAAGCGCTGCGCTATCGCCATACAGTGACGATCCTAGACGCATCGCGAGTGCTTTTCCTGCGGAACGCGAGAGACATCGACATGTTTACGCGTCGCTACGGACGTGATCTTTCAGCCAATATCGAGCTTCTCCAGGACACCGAAGACACCGGAACTCTTGCGCGCCGGTACGGGCATGATCTTTTCCGCGATCTTCAGAGGGGATTTTCCAATTACATCATGTGGGCGCAGGTGGCGGAGAGACACAGCGGCATCGTGGTCGATCCGTATTCCCGGGCGAGAAGCCGGACTTACCTCTGGTACTACGGCTGGAACTGCGCAGGCGGGTGTATCTGGGATACAGGCATAATCAGCCTGGGTCCAGCCAGAGCGGATGTTTGACGTTTGGGTTTTCACGAGGAAGATCTCGCACCACGGAAGGATGGATATTCAGGAAAAGGACGGCCCCCTGGACCGGAGGAGAGAGGCTTGGATCCGGGGAGCCGGGTGAACCGGCTCCCCAGAGGTTTGCATTAGAAGCTGATTCGAATCTTGGCCTGGAACGTCCGGTGGCCGCCTTTGGCATCGATGTAGCCAAAGTCCTCGGCTCCGTTCATGGCAAAATTCGGGTTGTATAACATCGTGAAACGGGCATTACGAATATAGTATCCGTTGGACGGTGTGGGATGGTTCAGTATGTTCTGGGCGTCGACACGAAAGTCGATCTTAGTCCCTTCCGTCATCTGGAATTCTTTACCCATCGCCATATCAAATGTCCAGCGAGCCGGACCGGTCAACATGTTCGGCTGGAAATTGCCGCGTGTTCCCGGTTTTGCATGCTGGAAGATGATTTGTCCGGGTATCGCCGCACCATTCTCATCGAATCCGTCAACCAGCGCAATAGCATTGATCCTCACTCTGCAGGCGTTCTGCAGCTCCGGAGCAATCGTGTCGCACTGCGGATCAGACACCTTCATATATTGGTCTTCGCCGAAATAGTAGCCGGCATCTGCTCCCGGCTCCCACGTAACCTTACCCGATTTCGGATCGAACGGTCCGACACGGTCAACCTGTCCGCCGCCCCACAACCTGTTGGTGCCGGTAACGGAGCCGGGCAGGCCGCTGGTGACGCTCAGGATCCAGCTCATCTGCCAGCCCTCGAGAGCATGTCTCCACACTCCCGGGTTGCGCAGCAAGAATCCCTTGGCACCAAACGGCAGCATGTAGCTGCCATAGGTGGTAAACGAATGCGACCGGTGTGAGCGGGTCAGCTGGTAGTCTTCCGCACGGTCGCGGTGATCCGTATAGCTTCCTCCTACACCGAGGTTTCTGCTCCAGGTATAGGTTGTCTGGAAACTCAGACCGCGGGTCGGCCTCAGGGTCACCTGGGCCTGCATTGAATGGTAGTTTGCATGGTTGTGGTTGCTGACCAGGCTGGCGGTCCTGAACTGCGGATTCGCAGAAATGAAGTTTTCAGGGGCGCCTCCCTGCCTCAGGACCTCGCCTCTAATGCCAGGCGCAGCCCGGAGGTAGCCGTTCGTCGTTGTGAGAATCCGGGCCAGTCCGTTGAAGTCTCCGGTGGCGAGATAGGAGTTTGTAAAGGTGCTCAGCCTCAGCTGATCACTCCCTGTCGCCTGCACCTGCTCCCCTGTAACGGGATCAGTGACCGTTCCTCTGTAGAGCGCACGGGCCGGAATGATGGAATTGAGCAGTTCCGACTGGCCGCCGTTGCGTGCAGTCTCGAAAGCCTCGAGCAGACCGTTGTTGAAAAGATTCGGCGCGGTAAGGTCGATCGTTCCCAACTGCTTCCGGCTCAACGTGCCGACATACCGGACGTCGACGCTGAGGTTTGAGGTGATGTTGCGCGTCAGCGACAGTGTCAGGTTCTGCACATAGGGATTCCTGATGTTCTGATCCCAGACCGTTATGTCCTGGCTGCGGTCCGTCACTGGACGCACTGCCATTGGAACAGTTCCGGGATTCAGGAACTGCGGAATCGGTATGATGTCAGGAAGGTCGGCCATGTCAAGGTACGGATGATCGTCCGCATCACCTATGTACTCATGTGAGTAGGTCATACCGGTCACCCGCGCCATGATGGCTGCGAATTCATCAAAGGTTCCCAGGGCGCTGTAGCTCAGCTGATAACCTCCGCGAAGAGTCGTTTTCCCTTTCCCGAACCAGGGGAGCTGGTAGGCAAAACCGATCGCCGGCCCCCAGTTGTTCCTGTCGGGATTGTAAATGTTCAGATGCGGATTGGGCGAATTCTTCCCAACGAAGATCTGCCGCGTCAGCATCCCGTCGGGACCCTCGATTGGAGTCGCAGGCATCCAGTCGGCGAAGCTGTTGCCGGTAATGCTGAACAGCCGGTTAGGGCCCCCATCAAGGGCTGCGGCCTGTCCGGATTCAACCCATGGCACCCCATAGTACTCATACCGGAGTCCCAGATTGAGTGTCAGGGCATTGGTTACCTTCCAGTCGTCTTTGAGGAAGAAACTGAATTCCCTGTTTCGCAGGTCGACGACCTGGTTCAACTCACCCGCGCTCGAGTCATTCCAGCGATAGGGCTCAGTGTTGTTCGCAACGTAATACCACTGGCGCACGTTGCCGATCGACCCTGCCATATAGGTCATCAGATCATAGGCTCGGGTGAAGTTGCCGGTGGAAGAGTTTCCGTTATCGCTGCCAACCAGTCCTTCCCATCCCGCGATGCCGGAGGGTTGCGAGAAGGTAAGATTTCCGCCCTGGACTGAAGGGAAAGTATTGGCCGAATTGTTGAACTGAGCGGCTCCGTTCTGCTCCTGCCATGACTGCTGGAGGCGCATCTCGAAACCAGCCTTCAGCGAATGGGTGCCCCGGGTCCAAGTCAGGGTGTCGGCAAATGTCCAACGAGGATCATAGCCGCCGCGACCGGTCGGAAGAGCTCCCCTGCTGCCATAGGGATGGCTGTTGGTCTGCCCGCTGCCGTAGGTATCGGTCGCAAAAGCAAACTGTCCGCGCCCGGCTCCGACGATCAGCGGGAATCCCGCATAGTTCGGGAAATTATCCGTCGGCATCAGTTGATTCAAGATCGCCAGCATCTGGTCTTTCGATGCCGGGTTCTGAAGCGGCTCATTGCTGTGGGTTGAGGTTCGTGAAAGCCCCATGCGGAACTCGTTGAGCAGAGTCGGCTTCAGCGTCGATGTCAGGTTCACTGAAAAGCTCTGGGGATAGCGCGTGGTCGATCCGCCGTAACCGCCGTTTTCCGCAGGCCACATTGCGTAATGAGCATCCCCGTAGTTGCTTTCATAGGTATACCTGCCGCTCAACCTGTGGCTGTCGTTCAGGTTGTGATCGATCTTGATGTTGATGGCCTTACGGAGATTGTCTTCACCGCTGCCGTACACGGTATCGCTCCCCTTCAGGGTGCGAACCCACCGGTATCCTGCAACGTTCAATCCGTCCCCGATATCCCAGTTGTTGGCTTCCGGCATCAGATTAGTGAAACGCTCAATAAAACCTGAGGTATCGTACTGAGTCCTGTATTGATCCCAGGCCGAATCCGGCTCAAGTCCGCGATTGGGTGCACCGAAATCATACTGAGAGCAATTGACCGGATCGTTATTTATCTGGGCGATCGCCTCGGGGGTAAGCTGACCGAGAACGCTGCGGAACTGGAGCTGCCCGTCATAGGCAGTGCCATCAGCCCAGGTAGTCGGGGTAAGCGGATTGCCGAGTGTGTCGACTACCCGACGGATCTGGCTCCCCTCCGGTCCAGTGACAACGTTCATGTACTGGGCGTTGGCATTATTCCAGCCCTCAAAATAGCGGAAGATCCCTTTTCTGGCGCAGGGCGTCAGAACCGGAACATTGACATTGTCCCTGGACCTTACAATCTGATGATCCCAGCTGACAAAGAAGAAGGTCTTGTTCCTGATGATCGGGCCGCTGCCGGTGAGGGTGTAGTTGTTGAGGTTTCTCCAGTTGGGTTCCACGCCCTCCCGGTTGTTACCCCACTCGTTTGCATCCAGAGCCGAATTCTGGATGTTCCATACGCCCGATCCATGGTAGGCATTGGATCCGGATTTGGTGATGATCTGCACCTGTCCTGCGCCGCGTCCAAGCTCGGCGTCAACCGGCGACAGAATCATCTTGAACTCTCCGACCATTTCCGGATTGATGCGCTGAGGTGAAACGATACCGGATCTATATCGAACATCGTTGACGGTGACCCCATCGCGCTGGATGTTGATGTTGCCGGCGGCCACCCCTGCGAAGGTCTGTTCATAGTTTGAGAATATCGGGTCTTCGGACCTGACCACACCGCCCATGATGTTGATCAGCTCCATCACGTCATTGCTCGCCAGGGGCAGTTCCGTGACTGCTTCTTCCTGAAGCACGGTACCGGTCGATGAACTCGATTCAATAATCTGGTCCTGAGCTGTGCTCGTTACTTCCAGTTCTACCGAGGTTCCGGCGACGTTCAGCTCGAAATTCAAACGAGCCTGTCCCCCTACCCCCAGCTTTACATCCGTCCGGGTAAGGGTCTGGAATCCGGGCATCTCGGCCGTGACTTTGTAGAGACCGGGCTGAAGACTGAAGCTGTAGACCCCGGAATCATTCGTTATTGTGGTGCCGACAACGTTCGTCTCCGTGTTTGTTGCAGTGACAGTGGCACCGGGCAGCACTCCTTTTGAACTGTCCTGTACGGTTCCGCTCAATGCACTGTTGGAGGATTGACTGAACGCCGGAGCAGTCATGATAAGAAGCGTCATTATCGACAGCGCGATACAAAACTTCTCTCTTAGCTTACTACTTCTGGGCATTTCTAATTCCCCTTGTACAAAAGTCCCTCAAAACCTCCGGCCAGGGCAGGAGGTTTTTCCTGAACAATCATTGCGTTTTGAGAGCCCTTCACTCCCAAAAGCCGTTTTTCCGAAATGAGTCCTTTTCTAAAACATTGGCCCGCACTACGTCGCGCATAAGAGACGTTGTCCGCCCTATGGAGATGCATCTTTTATGCGAGACTGGATCTGTGATACGAGATGCATCCTAAGCGATTCGAACAATTTCAGTCAAGCGAAATTGTCTCGCTCCAGTCCTAAGAAACTTGCTGATCAGATACCTTCTGGTTGCGGTTTGTCCAATGAATGGGAGCCGTACTGCCGGAGGTGAACTGCCTGAAATTGGTCAATAATGCTGCGGTTGCGGCCGTTGCATCCGAACACACGACGTCCCTCTTGACCGGTATCCGGTCAAAGGAACGTCGTGCTCTCGTTTTGAAAACCCTTATTTTTCGTCCTTGATGTAGCGGCCACCCGGCACGGTCGTAAAATGGAAAATCGGCCTGTCGACGCGCTTCAGTATCAGCGGACAATGCCTCATCCCCGCCGGAACAAACAGCAGGGCGCTCCTGTTGATCACCTGCTTTTCGTCTTCGAGCCAGATTTCCAGTTCGCCGCCCAGATCATGAGGATTGTTCGGATCGCTGCCGAAAAACCCGATGATCTCATCGGCATCATGCACATGCGGTTTGTCTTCGAGGGTCGTTGCGGCCTTGACGTACCATGCGGTGTTCATATGGAAGGCGCCTTCGACCACATTCTCGTCCATCCACAGAATCCTCGTCGCGTATTTGGAATACGCTTCCGCGATCTTCTGCTTTTCTTCGGGAACGATCAAGTCCGTGACGACGTATTTGCTATACTTCGATTCAGCCATCTGAGAACCTTTCATCAAAATATGGGCCTGCAACAATCCATAAGCCCAGAGACCGCATACTACAACGAAAGCAAAGAAAGAGTATGCGAAAAATCCGAACTGAGCGGAATCACATTCAGGGCGTCCCGGGCACAGTCTTGCGACCAGCCTGTGAATAGATGATTTCTACCTGTCTTTTCACGGTGGCTGCCTGTTCGGCATCAGGGTGAAGCATGAGGAAGTGCTCCAGTTCACGTACAGCCGATTTCAGATCCTGATTGCGCAGGTAGATGTCAGCCAGTGGCAGTTGCGGATAGGAGAAATGGCCCGGATCCAGAGCGACCGCCTGTTTGAGGTGTTCCTCCGCCTCCCGATACCGGCCGAGATAGTAGTAGCTCAGTCCAACCTGAGAATGTGCCAATGCATCATCAGGCCGCGACTCCACTGCGGCCATGTTCCAAGGCAGCGATTCACGTATCTTTCCCTGCGACAGGAGCGCGCCCCCGAGGTTCACCATCGGCGCGTAACTTTCCGGATCATGCTCCAACGCCTCCCTGAAATACCTTTCGGCCAGTTCGTACTTGCCGGACTGATATGCCATCGTACCAAGTGTATTCCACCCCTCGATGAACTGGGGCGATATTTCCACGCTTTTCTTCAAATGCGCCACAGCGCCTTCGCGGTCTCGCTTCTCGAGTCTTTTGAAGGCCTTCTCGAGCTCCTTGATCGCTTTTACCGAAACCGAAAGCTGCGACGAAGATACTTCCTGGAGCGTTTTTCTCGACCGGTTAGGCTGAAAAGCCACCTCGACGAACACTCTCTTTTTTGAATCTGCAAGACCCGGACTCACTTCGACCGTCTGACGGTGCTCGCCGGCGAAGGCCACATAGACGATGAGGGTAAACATGTCGGGGCGCAGCTTCTTGAACTTGAAGTCACCTGCCGGATCGGCCCGTGTGTGCGCGGCAAAAGGGTTCTTCATACCCTGCAGCAGAATCAGCGGCGGATTATCCCTGGAGAAGCCCTTCTCCCCGTAGCTGATTCTGCCTATCAGCTGATAGGTCTCGCCTGCCATCGCCGGGGCCGACCAATGTGCAAGGAAAGAAAGAGACAAAAGAAGGAAAAGACAGCTTCGCAGCGCTCTCTGATGGACCATGACTCAATTCCAATACAAATTGAAATCTGTCTGTTCCGAAGCTCAGGACCTGTCAACAACCGACTCTTATACGTTTACACTTCATACCTCGGCAGCCTGACGAGCCGGAAGCCTCGTACAGTGCCACCGTTGATGTGCCTGCTCCTGTTTTTGCTTTTTTCCGTTTTTGACTGGTATCACTTTAAACCACAAACCGGACAAATTACAACCATTCCTCCAACATGAGACCGGATGCGCAAGCTCTTTGCAGAAGAGGAGGAGTAGTGCTAGATTGGGACCGTCAGTCTGGCTACACTACCGAAAAAGCATCAAGGGCATTCACGCGAGGACAACGCTATGATCGGGATCATTTCCTATGGCGCGTACGTGCCGCTCCATCGGCTTGGACCGGAGACAAAAGGCTGGGGTTTCCCTCTTGAGAAAGCGGTCGCTTACTATGACGAAGACAGCCTGACGATGGCGGCAGCCGCAGCGCTGGATTGCCTGGGAGACTGTGATCGCAACTCCATCGACGGCCTCTACTTCGCCTCAACGACCTCCCCCTATAAGGAAAAGCTCACCGCTACGACGGTTGCGATGGCGTGCGATCTGCGCAACGACATTGTAACGGTGGATTTCGCCAACTCGCTCAGAGCAGGAACCGCGGCACTCAGGACCGCCATTGATACCGTGAAAGCGGGCTCGGCAGGCAGTGTCCTCGTTGCCGCCGGCGACTGCGGTAGGTTGGGACGGCCCCGCGACAGCTTCGATCAGAATAACGGCGACGGTGCAGCCGCATTCATTGTCGGCAACGGAAATCCAATCGCAACAATCGAAGCGGCATACTCGGTTTCCAACGAGATGCTCGATGTCTGGCGCCTTGACGGCAGCAGATATCTTTCCGGCTGGGAAGACCGCTTCATGATGGACGAGGGATACTTCAAGGTCCTTCCCAGGACAGTGGCGGCATTTCTCAAGAAGCTGGACATCTCACCCGCAGAAATCAGCAAAGTGGTGTTCAATGCACCCGACCGCCGTCGTCACGCCGAAATGGCCAGGCGACTCGGGTTTGCGCCTTTCCAGGTGCAGGATCCACTGTTCGGCAAACTCGGTAATACCGGCGCGGCTTTCACCCCGATGCTCCTCGTGGCTGCACTTGAGGAATCCCGGCCGGGGGACACCATCCTGACGGCCGCTTACGGCAACGGTGCCGACCTGCTTCTCCTTAGAGTCACCGACGAAATCGCCGTAATACCGGGAAGGCGCGGAATCAAAAACAATCTCGCCCGAAGGCTGATCATTCCCGAGTACGAGGCCTATCTGGCATTCCGCCACAGGCCGCCCGAAGGGCACTATTATCCGCCGGCACGTCCCTCCGCTTCCGCCATCTGGCGCGAACGTGACCAGATCTTCCGCCTCTATGGCGGAAAATGCACCCACTGCGGCACGATTCAGTACCCGCCGCAGCGAATCTGCACACGCTGCGGGGCGAAAGACAGCATGGAAAATATCAGGCTGTCCGACAGGCGGGCGGCCGTCTTCACGTACACACTCGACAGGTTGGCCCAGATCCCACCCTTCGATCTGCCCATGGTTGATACGGTCATAGACTTTGAGGGAGGAGGGCGCGGCTGTTTTCAGATGACTGATCGCGATCCGCGGGAAGTGGCGGTGGGGCTCGAAGTCGAAATGACCTTCCGAAAGCTCCACACAGCAGGCGAGATCACCAACTACTACTGGAAGTGCTCACCCGTCCGGAAACCAGGTTCGGCAAAGGAGCAGAAGTGATGGAAAGCCTCAAAGACAAAGTTGCCATCATCGGAATGGGATGCACGAAGTTCGGCGAGAATTGGAACAAGAGCGTCGACGATCTGATCATCGAAGCCGCATATGAAGCTTACCAGGATGCCGGCATCGAGCAGAAGGAAATCCAGGCCGCATGGTTCGGAACGACCCGCCTCATCACGGGAGAGAATTTGGCAGGAGTTCTCAAGTTCGACTACATTCCGGTAACCCGCGTCGAAAATCTCTGCGCGACCGGGTCGGACGCCTTGCGCAATGCCGCATTTGCCGTGGCTGCCGGAGTCTACGACATAGTACTGGCAATCGGCGCTGAGAAGCTGAAGGATGTCGGGATGGGGGGTCTTGACTCCTCTGAAATACAGCCGACATCCCGGGTCGACTATCCCGGCACTCCTCCGGCCCATTTCTTCGCCCGCATGGCCACCCGCTACATGCACGAGTATGGATTGACTGAAGCTGAGCTGAAACAGGCGCTGGCGAAGATTGCGGTGAAAAACCACCACAACGGCTCACTGAACCCCAAGGCTCATTTCCAGCGCGAAATCACGATTGAACAGGCGATGAATGCTCCGATCATCTCCTGGCCGCTCGGCCTTTACGATGCGTGCGGCGTCAGCGACGGTGCCGCAGCCGCCATCCTGACCCGCGCCGACATGGCAAGGAGTTTCCGCGATGATTACATCCTGATCAAAGGGATGGGACTCGCAACCGGCGCCCGGCAGGGCTTCCTGCAGCAGGACTACGATTTCGTACATCTGGAAGAGACGCTCCGCGCGTCGCGCCAGGCTTTCGCCGTGGCCGGCGTCAGAAACGCCTTCGAAGAGATCGACGTTGCAGAGGTGCACGACTGTTTCACCATAACCGAGATGGTTCTTTATGAAGACCTCGGCTTCTGTCCACGCGGAAAGGCGAAGGAGTACATTGATGCCGGCACGTTTGAGCTTGATGGAAAACTGGCGGTGAATCCCGACGGCGGGCTGAAATGCTTCGGGCATCCGCTGGGGGCAAGCGGACTGCGAATGGTGTACGAAATCTACAAGCAGCTCCAGGGCAAGGCAGGTCCGCGCCAGCGCAAGAATCCGCGGCTCGGTCTCACCCACAATCACGGGATGAACCCAGGCAGTGGTGTCGGCAGCATAACGATTCTCGGCCGGCGCGACTAACAAACCGGAGCCGACGGGGCTACTTCTGCCAGACCGGCCGGCCCTGCTGGTCCCTCAATTCGACCCTTCGTCCGTCTTTTGTGATGGCTCGAGCCACGAGCATGTCGACACCGTCGATTTCCACTCTCGATCCGGTCACCTCGATCAGGTCGCCCTCCTTCAGATTCAAATCCTGCTGAGGGGCAAACTGGGACGGGCCCAGCATCACAGGCATGTCACGGGTGCCGGTATCCAGGACAACCCTTACACCCTCCCTCGAGGGTACTGACGACTCACCTTCGATTTCCTGAACCGTTCCGGTGAGGCTGGTCTCAGTGGCTGTATTGTAGATTCCTGCCGCCCGCGGCATCATTCCCGGTCCTCTGCCGCGTCCCATGCCGCGCTGCCCGGCTCCTGACGCCCTTGACCATAAAGGAAAGCCTTGCGAATCCCTCAGCTGCACAATTGTTCCCTCTTTGGCTATTTCACGGGCGATCAACACCCTTGCACCCTCTGCCGGATATGCAGAGCCTGTAACCTGAATCTGATCGCCGACCGAAACAGTCATATTCGACTGGTCAAGAAACCACGACGGACCCGCATGGACGTCAAAATCACCCTGATCGGTCTGAACCATCAGGTGGGTGCCGGTAAAACGCCTGCCGGTGGGATGTTGAATGGCCATGACTGTACCGCTTATGGTAATCTCCTGGGTCGGATCATATTGAGGGGTTCTCATCTGCCTGCGCGTCTGCCCGCCGGCAGCCTCAACCAGGGAAAGCAGCAACAATAGACCGACACATCCTGTTCTGAAGGCAAGTTCCATTTTGGACCTCCGTAATCATCGGATGTGGAACTCGAAGAGTCCCCATTCCGGGTATGCATCCGCCGTACCACAATCCCAGCTCATCCTGCCGTAAAAAGTAGTTGCGATAAAGAATCGTATCGCCACAATAGAAGCTCCATGAACAGTCGACAGATTGCATTGCATGTGGAATACACTCTGCTGGCACCGGAAGCCACGACGGAGGATGTGGAAAGACTCTGCCGGGAAGCCCGGGAATGCGGCTTTTTTGGCGTGTGCGTCAATGGCGCGTGGGTCCGCCGTGCCCGTGAATGCCTGACAGGCTCCGGGATAGCCGTAGTGTCGGTGGCGGGATTCCCGCTTGGAGCCATGTCCACCGCATCCAAGTGTTCCGAATGCGAAAATGCGGTGTCTGATGGAGCAGATGAGATCGACGTCGTCCTCAACATCGGCCGCCTTCTCCAGGGTGATGACCGGTACGTGCTGCAGGAACTGTGCGAAATTGTCAGAGCCGCACAGGGACGCCCCGTCAAAGTGATCCTCGAGACCTGCCTTCTCGGAGATGATCGGAAGATATCGGCCTGCCGCCTTGCAGTGGAAAGCGGGGCACGCTTTGTAAAGACTTCGACCGGATTCAGCCGCAGCGGAGCAACCACGGCGGATGTGGCGCTGATGCGTAGAACCGTCGGGCCTGACTTTGGAGTCAAAGCATCCGGCGGCATCCGTGATGCGGGATCGGCGTCGGCCATGTTGGCCGCCGGCGCCAACCGCCTCGGCACTTCCTCCGGGGTTGCGATATGGAGGGAGCTGCAAGGTTAAGATGATGAGGGAATTGACGAGACACCCTGCTCTCGAGTTTCATCGCCAGGGCTACGGGATGGTTGCCGCGGGCAAGGATAAGGACCCGGGATGGCCCCTGTGCTTTCCGCGGGCAAAAAACGGACGAATCAAAACCGGCAATTGCACCTGCCGCCGGAGCCAAAAGGGGCAATCCTGCAGCCATTTCTCAGAACTTGTCAAACTGGTCGAGCAGATAGAGAAACAAAACGGCGGCCGCAGCCTAGGCGAACTCTTTGCCGAAAGCCGCTGGTATCGCATAGGGATGCTCCTCACCGAAGGAGATTCGATTCAAAGCAACCGAGTGCAGGTAAGTCAATCAGGGAAGGCTTACGTATTCACTTCAACAGATGCCAGACTACTTGCCAGGCTGCGTGATGACAGCGAAACATCGCTTAGATTCATTGAACGCGCCGGACTCCTTCCCGGAGACCACCACAACCGCGGACAGCTTTTCCAGAGGCTCAGCAGAATCCTGAGCTCACCCGAGGAAAAGCAGCTCAATAAAGCAGGCATGCTGACCAACCGCCAGGCGACAGAACAGGGTTTTTGGGGGCGCCTCTCCTACCATTTCTTCCAGGAGTATGGAGATGACGGCTTTGTGTTTCGGCCGGCGATCGATAAACAAAGTGGAGACTTCGTCTTGAGCTGCTCAGGCAAGGACGCTCCGCTGCTGGAACTCATAGTGCCGCGGATCAAGGTGCGTAAGCTCCTGAAGATGCTGCATTCCGAATTCCCGGATGAACCGCTGCTGAAAATTCACCCGGTTCCTCTCAAGTCGATCTTCAGAGTCACTTCCAAGACAAAGCTCGATCTGGAAGTCCGGCCTATGATCCAGGCGCTGCAGGCCTCAGGAGAAGCCGGGTTCTTCGAAAGCAAGGACTTCGCCCGCTTCCGCTACGGTGACCTCGTCTACATCAAAGATATGAACATACTGGCCGAGCTGGAGCATCCGGACTCGACCCGGCGGTTCGCGGCGCCCGTAGCTATGCAGCTTAAGAAGAGTCAGTTCCCCTCCTTCCTGGATGAGCACCAGGAAGAAATCAAGTCCGGCAGCATGGTCTTGGACACTCCGCTCAGGAAATTATCTATCTTCAAAGAATTTGACCGGGTCGAAATCAGCCTGGACGCGCTCAAGCGCAGCTGGTATTGGCTTTCCATCAGTTACGGAATAGGATCGGAAAAGATCTCTCTCGCAGATGTGCTCGAGGCCCGGCAGAAGGGGAAAAAGTACCTGAAAACCAGGCGCGGCTGGATCGACGTAAACTGCGAAGCCTTCCGCATACTTGAGACGATCGAGAATCAGAGCGAAGAGGCGGTGCAGGGAGACAGGCTACGGTTTTCAGCAGTCGACTTGCTCCGGCTGCTATCTTCCCTCCCGGAGAAGGTCGAAGTCAGAGGCGAGCAGGGACGCGACCGGATTCTCCAGCGGCTGCTCGCGCTCAAGCCGGCCAAACCATGGAAACGGCCGAAAGGATTGAAAACCGAACTTCGGCCGTACCAGCAAAAAGGGGTCGACTGGCTGCGCTTCCTCTATGAAAACGGACTCGGCGGACTCCTGTGCGACGACATGGGACTCGGGAAGACACACCAGGCAATGGCCCTCATGGTCTGGCTGAGGGAGAAGCACCAGGTTAAGGGTCCATTTCTGGTCGTATCTCCCACAACCGTCATCAGCCACTGGCGAAACAAGATCAGGGACCATGCCCCCGGGCTCGATGCCGTTGTCTACCATGGAGGGAACCGCAGCCTGAGCGATGCAGTGCAGGAGGGGGACGTGCTTCTGACCTCATACAACATTATGCGGAATGATATCCTGGCGCTTAAGGAAATCGAGTTTCCGCTGGTCTTGTTTGACGAAGCTCAGAATCTGAAGAATCGCGAGACCCAGAGCTATCAGGCTGCCGCCCTGCTCAAGGCGGGAGTGCGCGTCGGCCTCACCGGCACTCCGATGGAAAACTCACTGATCGACATCAAATCGCTCTTCGACCTTGTGCTCCCTGGATATCTGGGAAGCGACGAAGAATACGCGGCGCGTTATGCAGACGGCTCATTGTCTGCCGATTTTCACATCCTGAAGAGGACGATTTCGCCATTCACCCTCCGAAGGCTGAAAAAGGATGTGTTGACGGAGCTTCCGGAGAAAATCGACGATCTGCGCACGTGCGCCCTCAGTGATATGCAGGTGAGGCTGTACCGGGAGGCTTTGTCGAAGAAGGGGAATGAGCTTCTTTCGCAGCTCAGATCAGACTCGAAACAATTGCCGTACATACATATCTTTGCCCTGCTCAATTTGCTCAAACAGATCTGCGACCACCCGGCACTTGTTCTGAACCGCATAGGGGCATACGAGAAGTATCAGTCGGGCAAGTGGGAGCTTTTCCAGGAACTTCTTTTCGAGACACTCGACAGCGGCCAGAAGATAGTGGTCTTCACCCAATATCTGGGGATGATTGCAATGATGGAGAAGCTCCTCGGATCGCTCGGGATCGGATTCGCCTCGCTCACCGGTGCAAGCCGGAACCGCGGCGAAATCGTCAGGCGCTTCAACGAAGATCCAGAGTGCCGCGTATTCCTGGGAAGCCTCAAAGCCGGCGGCACCGGGATCGATCTGGTCGCGGCATCCACCGTGTTGCATTACGACCGCTGGTGGAACGCAGCCAGGGAAGATCAGGCAACCGACCGTGTCCACCGAATCGGCCAGAAACGATCAGTCCAGGTGATCAAACTGGTTACTGAGGGGACCCTGGAAGAGAAGATTGCTGCAATAATAGAGAAGAAGCGCCGGCTCATGAATTCTGTGGTGCAGGTCGACAGTCCTCAGCTGAACAAAATCTTCACCCGCGAAGAACTGATAGAACTGCTCAGTCCGGTGTAAAGACCGGCATCGGGAAACCCTAGACTCCTGACTCAATTCCCTGCAGTTCGCCCTTCCTGAAGTGAAATGCGAGCACCTGCTCTGTAATGCTGTCTGCAAACTCCTGATCGTTGATGTGGCAAGGAAGCACCTTTACCGGAACTCCTTCCGGCATCACCTTTTTCAGATGTTCGGCGAAGACGGGCGGGAGCGATCTGTCCTGCAGATGCCCGCGTTCGCTGTCGTGATCGGAGAAACCGAGCAGCGGCACGAAGAACGCCACCGGACCGTTTGCCGTCCGGATGAGTCCGGCCATGTGCTCAGCCAGCCGCTTGAATTCACCTTCTCCCGCCCTCACCGCAGTCAGCTCCGGATTGTGAATATGGTAGCGCCTTCCGGGGAAACGGGTTTGTGCGTCTTCGATCGGTCCGGCCACCATGAAGTCGACATTACCCGGCGCGAAGACAGTCGGAATCCCTTTTTCAAGCGAGGCCTTGCATCTGTCGGGTCCGCCGCTGTAAATGCCGTCGCAGAGGTAATCGCTGACTTCAATCAGTGACAGATTCACGGCGACAGCGACCCCCTGCTCCCGCACGGCTTCATCCATGGCAACCCCGCCGATTCCCTGGGTGTGAAACACCATCACTTCAAAGTTCTTCTCCTCGAGTGCCCGGCGGATGGCGCTGCAGCATCTTTCGGTGGCCCCCAGTGTAGAAATTGCCACCAGCGGTCTTGTCGATGCCGTCAGGGGCCGGTATCCGGCCGCCATTCCCGCGAGCGCAAGGGCGCCGTTCCTGAGTATTGACCGGGTGACTGCATTCAGGCCCACAATATCGCACACTGAGGGGATCATCATGATGTCTTTGGTGCCGACCAGCGGCCGGGTCATGCCCGAAGCCATCGTTGAAATCATCACCTTCGGCAGTCCAAGAGGAAACGCACGCATCACGGCAGTTCCAAGATCGGTCCCCAGCGAGCCACCCACCGAAATAATTCCGCTCAAACCTACCCGGCAGTGGAGTTCCTGTGCGCATCTGATTGCGCCCTTCTTCATGATTTCAAGGCTTTTCCCCTCGTGGTTGAGCGAGCGGATGTCGGCGATAGTCGTTCCCGCTGCTCCTGCGACCTGGTCCGGGCCGATCTCGGCGCCCCCTTCAATGATACGGCGGACACTGGCATCCAGGAGCCAGACCTGAAGTCCATGCTCTTCGAGACACAGCCGGACGAAGCGGGCTTCCACCTCCTTGGTATCAAGGGTAACTACCATCAGCACCTTCGGCTTCTCAGTCATGATTGCCTCCAAATGGATGTGCCGGCCCTGGCCACAGGTAGCGCGGAATCGATTGATACCAGCTTGTACGGTCCTACTCCCTCCCCTGCATTCCGGCAACCGCCGCCGCGGCCGCAATTGCAGCTACTCTCTTCTTGTCTTCCACGACTTTGGACAATCTTTCCGTGAGGGAATTCTCCCGTTCGGTAATCTTCTTCATCTCTTCCACCAGATGCGTCTCTTCTTCTATGAAGTGAGTCCCGAGTTCACCTGCGGCGAACCGTCTGTTCTCCATCACGGCTCGGTGGAATGGAATGTTTGTCCTGATCCCGGTGATTATGTATTCCTGGAGCGCCCGCTGCATCCTGCCGATGGATTCATCGCGATCTCTTCCCCAGACGATGAGTTTCGCCACCATCGGATCATAATAGGGAGACACGCTCCCTGAGCTGCAGACGCCGCTGTCCACGCGAATCCCGGGCCCGGCGGGAGGATGATATCCTCTGATTCTCCCCGGCGCCGGAACGAAACCTCCGAACGGATCCTCGGCATTGATACGGCATTCGATAGCGCTCCCGCTGATCCTGATGTCGTGCTGTCGGACACTCAATGGAAGCCCGAAGTCGATACCTATCTGTTCTTTGACTATGTCGATTCCGGTCACCATCTCGGTAACCGGGTGTTCCACCTGAATTCTTGCATTCACTTCAAGGAAATAAAATTTCTGCTCGGAAAACAGGAACTCCACGGTTCCCGCGCCCTGATATCCGACACGTCTGGCTGCATCCACCGCGACCGATCCCATCGCTGCGCGCAGTTCCGAAGTGAGGGCTGTCGAAGGCGACTCCTCGATCAGCTTCTGATGCCTGCGCTGAATCGAGCATTCGCGCTCCCCCAAATGAATAATATTTCCTTCGCTGTCCCCGAGAATCTGGATTTCGATATGGCGGGGATTATGCAGATACTTTTCGATATAGACGTCGGCGATTCCGAAGGCAGTGTCAGCAATCGAGCGCGCGGATTTCAGCGCATTCGACAGGCTTGCTTCATCTTCTACAATCGTCATTCCGATTCCGCCGCCGCCGCCGGCAGGCTTTATCATGACAGGGAAACCGATTGCGCGGGCGATTTCACGGGCGCGGTCAGGATCCGCTACGGACTCGTTTGCACCGGGAACGACCGGAACGCCCGCCTCGACCATTGCACGGCGGGCGGCCACTTTGTCCCCCACCAGTTCGAGCACTCCCGCCGAGGGGCCGATAAACCTGATTCCTTCCGCTTCACAGGCTGCGGCGAAGCGTGGATTCTCAGCCAGGAATCCATAACCGGGATGGATCGCGTCGGCGCCGCTTTCTATGGCGGTCCTGATGATTGCGTCGATATCCAGGTAGCTCCTTGAAGCCGGCGCAGGACCGATCAGATGCGCTTCGTCCGCGTACCGGGCGAATAACGATCCCCTGTCTGCTTCGGAATAGACGGCCACCGTGCGAATCCCCATCTCACGACAGGCTCTCATCACCCTGACGGCTATCTCGCCACGATTCGCAACGAGGATTTTCTCGAACATGTCATTCCACCAGCATCAGAACATCGTCGGGATCCACGACTTCGCCCTCTTTTGATCTGATTTCCTTTACCACGCCTGCGTACGGCGAAACTACCTGCCTCCTCATCTTCATCGCTTCCAGCAACGCAACCGGATCACCTTCGGCCACACGGTCACCGACTCTGACATCGATCGACAGTACCAGGCCCGCCATCCCGCAGGTGATCGCCCCCTTTGGCAGCTCGATCGGTTTCTTGATCGATTCCTGTCCTTCCGTGGCCGTGAAAACGGTTTCATCCCCGAGAGGCGAGATCGTGACGTTGAAGACTTCTCCGTCCACCTCCACCCTGAATCCGCCGCGAAACTCCTGACTGACTACCGGCGGCGAAGGAGCCTGCCTGACGGCGGGCCTGCCTGATTGCGTCTGCTTCACCGGCTTCCCGGGAATCAGGACTTTGAGCAGGAGATCGTCATCAGAGAGTTCCGGACCGATTTCCTGACGCAGCTGATCGACGGATTTCAAATATCCTTCCGGTTTCCAGTTGAGAAATTCCCGGGTCCTCGGCAGGCTCATTATCCGGTCCATCAGATTCTCATCCAGGGGAATAACCGGCTTGCCGTAGTACTCCAGCGCATACTTGATCACTTCATCGGTTACTTTTCTGTACCGCGCGCCGGACACGACGTTCTCCATGGCCTGGCTTCCGACGATCTGGGAATATGGCGTCGCCATCACCGGGTAGCCAAGTTCCCTGCGCACATCGATGGTCTCATTCAGGATCTCGTCGAGACGATGCTCCATTCGTAGTTCCCTGAGCTGCCGCGTCAGGTTTGTCATCATTCCGCCCGGAACCTGGTGCTCAAAATGAAACACATCGTACTCCCGCGGAGCACCCAGTGGTAATCCTTCCTGTTCCGCAACTTTCCGGAAATGCTCGGAGACGGCAGCCAGAGCATCCTCATCAAGGTCGCAGGTATAGCCGAGCCGGCGCGCGTTCCTCAAAACGTTCTGTGTCGACGGGAGCGATGTACCGTTGGCAAGGGGAGCAACAGCGGTGTGAACGGTTGTGACGCCCGCCTTGATGGCTTCCAGATAACAAAGAGGTGCAAGTCCCGAGTTGCAGTGACCGTGGAACTCCAGCGGGATTCCCTCGCAATTCCGCTGAACGATTTCAATCAGTTCGCGGGTGCGATCGGGAGTCAGGACGCCCGACGCATCTTCGATCATGATCCGGTCGGTCCATTCCTTCGCCGATGCTATCAACCTCGTCTTCTCCGCCCAGTGCTCATTGCTGTGCGCAGGACTGGCGGTATACATCAGGGCGGTTACAACTTCGGCTCCTTCTCCCTTCGCAATCCGGGCGAAATACCGGAACCTGTCCATGTTCTCCTGGTAGTCGCATATCCAGAAGCTCTTGATGCCGTTTTTTACCGACCGTTTGATCCAGAGCGAAATGATGTCCCGAGGGGTGCTCAGGTCGAACGCGGAAAGGCTTGCAGTCTGATAAGAGCCGCGCAGGACGGTGTTCGGCATCAGCCTGGAAAGGAGCCTGATCCTCTCCCACGGATCTTCCCCATGATTGCGCACCTGGACGGTGAATGCCTGCGACCCAACAGTGGCAATCGCCCGATATCCAACCTTGTCCATCGTTTCCGCGATCGGGGCGATGTGGTCGGTCCGCATCATCAGTCCCCAGAGGCTCTGCTGAGCATCACGGATGGTCTGATCGACAAATTCAATCCTGGTCATTCTGCGACGCACCTCCGGGAAAACGCACGCAACAGGGCATCCGCTACGGCCCTCGCAAACACCGGGCTGTTAATGTCGGCATCTACTTCAACGGTTTCGATGGCGGGATCAAGCCGTCCCGTGAGAGCAACCCGGAATGCTTTGTCGGAGATCGTATCGTGGAGCGGCCCACCTTCGATCCCGAGAGAAGAAAAGCCGCTCAACGGAATCACTACCTTGACCCGTTCCTTATCAATGTATTGATTCAATCTGTCCGCTGCAGAAAGTCCGACGTATTCAGCCTCCTCAGGATTCATTCTCGCCTGTACCCGGTAAGAGTCCTGCAGGTAGAGCTTCCTCTCTGCGAGCTTTCTGGAGGTCCAGAGAGGGTCGTTTCCGTTTTTCCTCTCTATGGGTCCGCAACTTATCAGGTCGAAACCTCCGGGACAGAACACGTAAGGGATCGACAGCTTCGAAGCGACGTTCAGACGGTCGGGTCCCGCAATGCCCCGGTTCCCTCCCAGAAGATACTCGCTGAAGGCTCCGGGAACCAGGTCGATGAAGGCCTGAAAAATGCCTCGGGGCACAAGGTCCAGCAGGGCCTTGTCACCCAGGCCGGTGGCATGAAACGAAACCAGGTCGTACCGTTCTTCGAGCAGCTCACGGATATAGTGAGCGCCCTTGTCACAGAAACCGAATTCGGTTATGGCAATCGCGGGTCTTGCTCCTTCCAGCGGAGGGAGCTCGCTTTCCACCATTCCGCAGATCGCATTAGCTCCATTCAGTGCAACCGTTCTGACCAGCGCATTCATCCCGACAGTGTCGACTACCGTGTTCATCACGGTGATGTCCTTGACGGCAAAGTAATTTGCAAACTGTCCGGCATGGGTCGGCTGAGCAGTGGTGCTCGAAATCAGGACTTTGGGGATACCGAAAGGGAGTTGTTCCATAGCAGCCAGCGAGATGAGAGCCCCCGTCATTCCCGTGATGGCGATCATTCCCTGGAGCTCTCCGGACCGGCTCAGCTCGAGTATCTTCCTCGTCAACCCCTCGGCCATTATCGAAGTCGCAGCCTTCACACTTCCGGCGGCATCCTTGTCTGCAAGCGCAGCCAGGTCGGCAGGAGTCACATCCGCTTTGATGGAAGGTACGATGGCGCCAGTTCCTACAGTGATGTCGATCAGCAGAGTTTTGTGTCCCCTCCTTTCGATCTGTTCCCTGATCAGCTTCAGCGCCGGCTCCCTCTCATCGAGCATTCCCACGACCGCAATCGACATTGCCGTTTCTCCTTATAATTCTATTTCCTTCAGGTCATCTGCAATGATGAGCGGAGCTTCAGTAAGGGCCTGCACCTCATCGGCATTCCAGCCGGGAGCGACTTCCTTCAGGACGAGCCCCTTCCCGATCACAACCTCGATTACCGCGATGTCGGTGAATATCTTGTCGACGCAGTTTCTTGCGGTGAGAGGAAAACTGCATTCTCTGACTATACGGTGGCCCTCTTCTTTGGTGGTGTGGAGCATCATAACGAAAAGCTTCTTTCGGCCCGCGGCAAGATCCATTGCACCACCCATGCCCGTTGCAGGTCTGCCCGGGCGGCCCCAGTTGGCCAGGTCCCCTTTTTCCGAAACCTGGTAAGCGCCCAGAACGACAAGATCAATGTGCCCGCCCCGGATCATGTCAAACGACATGGCACTATCGAAAAAGCACATCCCCGGCACACGGGTAACAGGCTGATCGCAGGCATTGATCAACTCGTAATCCTTCTCCTCATCCGACCCCAGGGCGCCGTATCCGAGGACTCCGTTTTCACTCTGAAAATATATGGTCTTTCCTTCGGGTATCATGTTGGCGCACAGCACGGGCATGCCGTATCCGAGATTGATGACCATCCCGTCTTCGAATTCCCGGGCCACTCTCAGCGCGATGGTTTGTTCATCGAGACGTATTCTCATTTTTTCACCTCCACGATACGGCTGACAAACAGATGAGGAGTGACAACCTGCTCCGGATCGAGCGCTCCGGCCGGGACAATCTCATCCACCTCCACAATGGTAGTGGTGGCTGCCATGGCCATTACGGGATTGAAGCACCGCGCCGTGCCCCTGTACACCAGGTTCCCCGCAGTGTCTGCTTTATGAGCCTTAATGAGGGCGAAGTCAGCGGTCAATGGAAGTTCGAGAATATACTCCCTGCCGTTGATGACCTTCTTTTCTTTTCCGATCTCGACCGGAGTGCCGACGCCGGTAGGGGTGTAAAAGCCGCCAAGACCGCCTGCTCCTGCCCGTATCCTTTCGGCCAGGGTTCCTTGCGGAACCATCTCAATTTCCACCTTCCCCTCCCGGTGCAATGTCTCAATAGGGGAACTCGGAGGCATACCCCCGAGGGCCGGGACAGATCCGATGAACTTCTTCACCTGTCCCTTTTCATAGAGGGCACCGATGTCCTGGTAACCGCCCGGTTTAATCCTCTTGCTGAGCTCGAATCCGACGCCGCCCTGATTTGCTATCACGGTCAGGTTCTTTGCACCCTGTCTGGCCAGCGCCACGATGAGATTGATCGGCAACCCGCCAAACGAACCGAATCCGCCTATCATGATCACCGCGCCATCGAAAATGTCAGCCACCGCATCATCACAATTCGCAAAGATCTCTTTTGCGGGCATAACCCATTTCTCCAATGGACCTGTTGTGGCGGGAAGTCGACTGGCAACACCTCCGCCAGTAAAGAGGAATTCAGGATGTAAACGAGATGAATCAACGGCACTAGAATTGCCTAACCGCAATCCCGGAGTCAAGTCATTATCTTGAGGTGTTCTGAAGGCTCAGGAAATCAGATTGGAGACCTGGCTCAGGTATATCTGGATTCCTTCCAGTGCGCCGGGATCGGCGGTATCGAACTGGCACCCCAGGTGAGTCCTTTTTCCATCCTGGCTCAGATTCCTGACTATCCCGCGGATGGGTTTCTCCCGGTCTATGCCGAGCATTTCACAGGTCAGTTCCACTGTATCATCCACTTTGAACTCAGTGGGGCTTCCGGGATCAACGGCGATCGTCACACGGCATCCGGTGGACCTCAGGTCCATGATGATGCCATTATGTTCCCTGCCCTTGTCACGAAGCACGACCGGAAGGGAACAGTCCATTCGGAGATTCCGCCTCAGTTCGTGCCGCTGCATTTTTTCCGGACAGGCAATGAAAAACAGCGGAACCGGAGACATGATTGAAAGGAGGATTTTCGACATGAAGCCGAAGACCGTTCCCTTGTGCAGGAAGATGGCCTTGACGGGCTTGTCTATCATGAGCAGCGGTTGCAGTCCCGGAGCTTTGGGAGCTTTGATGATGAGAAACTGCCCATTCTCCAGACCAACCAGTGAGCTCCTCAGCTGGGCGGCATCTCCTTCAAACTGGATAATCAATTCAGTTCCTATCGGACAAAAGAAGTTTTCAACGGCAGGCGGCGCTGTCTGGGTCTCAGTCATGGTCGTGATCAAGTTCCCGATGTCAAAAGTAGGATTATGGTTTCGTGAAGCATCTGAATACGTTCACTGACGGTTTCCGTTTCAGTTCCATGTACAACAGGAATCTTTATTCTGCTGCGAAAGCACTTTTGCCGGCTTCGGGATTCTTTACGGCCACGCGCTGGAAATGGCTTCTGACCAGTTTTATATCTGCAAACTCGTATCTGTTGTCCAGCGCGATCCGGATTTCCGTAAGGCCGGCATTCCCCTTATCCTGCTCCTTGAGGAACGCCATAATGGCGTTGATGGTTTCAGCAGGAAGGATATCTCTCACTTCGATCTCCCCCTGCAGGATCAGCCTGGAGACATGATCAATTATGGTGCTCAACGTGAGCCCCCGGATAGAGGCAATCTCATCCATGCTCTTCCCCTGTCTATGCAGGGCGAGGGTATCACGGTAGGTGCCCCCCTTTTCCTTCCTGCCGGATGTGGCAGAGCTCACGACGCGATGAGAGTCTTCTCTCTTGTGCACTACGCCGCCACTGTACAACTGTTCGTCCATGAAGCGGGCCTTGTATAGCTGTTCGATCTTTGCCCAGCACGCGTTCTGGACAAGCTGCACCTGGTGCAGGTAGCGCTTCATCTTCTTCTTGTAGGCGAGCAGATTGATATGGTCGGTCACCGGATCGATGATCCCGGTGGCAATCCGGCCTGTGAAATGCTCTATCGCCTTTGCACAACGCTCCCTCAGAAGGGCAAGGTGCGCAGGATCTTTCTCCATCGCGGCCATGATGCGCTGAAGCTGGTTCTGAAATCTTCCGGCAGTGGAGCTGATCTCGTCGAGCTGACCGCTTATCCGGGCGTGCAGGGCAAGGGCTCCATCCTTGTCGGGAATGTCTTTCTTGTTGATCAGTTCCAGCCACGCCGGAAGGTGCTGTTGGAGACTGGAGAAGGTAAACAGCCGAAGCAGCAGGTACCTGGCGTACTGGCGCTTTTCCAGCACAAGTGACTCCTGCAGGTTCTCGGTCCTCTTGTTTGAAGAGCTGAATTCACTGATTCGCTGATCATCATGCAGAACGGCCGGAGTAATCAGAGAATGCAGCACGATTCCTTCCAGGGATCTGCAGCGGCTGAGAGCGACATACACCTGGCCGGCTGCAAACGACCGGCCGGCGTCGACGATGACCCTATCGAAGGTAAGTCCCTGGCTCTTGTGGATCGTGATCGCCCACGCCAGCCGCAATGGGAGCTGGCTGAAAAAACCGATCTCATCCCTGACCAGTTCGCCGGTTTCCTCATCAATGCTGTACTCGACGTTCTCCCATTTTTCCCGGCGCAGCAGATAGTCGCGCCCGCTGTCGCTGAATGTGACCGTGATCCGGTCTCCGTCGATCCCTTTCACCTCCGCCTGTTTGCCGTTGTAATATCTTCCCTGCTCGGTGTCGTTCCGGATGAACATCACCTGCGCCCCGACTTTCAGCCGCAGCAATCTGTCGCAGGGATACATGTTTTCGGGAAACTCCCCTTCAATCTCCGCTTCGAATGAACTGAGCCTGCCGGGCAGTCTCGCCAGCTCCGACTCATTCACGCTATCGGCCCTGTAGTTATGCGTAGAGAGAAGAACATACCCCTCACGGGCTCCATTGAATCCGGGATTGTAACGCTCGCGCAGTCTCTCGAAATCCTCCGCATCCATCCTGCGTTCGCGGATGTGGCTCAGCAGCGTCAGGAAGCGGGCATCGCTCTGGCGGTAGATCGTCTTCAGTTCGATTTCGGCGGCATCCAACTGCGGCCAGACGAGTGAATCGAAGAAGTAGGGGCTGCGGTAGTAGGACTTCATCAAGCCCCACTCCGGCTCCTTCGCAACCGGCGGCAGCTGGTGCATATCTCCAAACAACAGCACCTGCACGTCGCCGAAAGGCTTCCTGTTCCGCCGGACAGTACGCAGGACGAAGTCCACGGCATCGAGCACATCGCTCCGTACCATGCTCACCTCGTCGATTATGAGAAGCTCCAGTTCCTGGAACACACGAAGCTTGTCCTTACGGAAATGCATGTGGTGCTCCAGCAGTTCTCTGCGGTTGGTCGCCGGCTTCTGATGCACGAAGTCATCTGTCGGGAGGAAACAGGTGAGCGGCAGTCCGAACATGGAATGAATCGTTACGCCGCCTGCATTTATCGCGGCCACGCCCGTGGGAGCGACGACAACTGCGTTCTTCTGCGTCTCTCCGACGATCCGTTTCAGCAGGGTCGTCTTGCCCGTCCCAGCTTTCCCGGTAATGAAACAGTTTTTCCTGGTATACAGGGCAAACTGTTCTGCAAGATCGAATTCAGCGTTTGTCATGTTTGAGGTTCTTGCCTTGCTCGGAAGACAAAATGATTATCGCGCTGCAATAGTGTAAGTCTATCTATGTCTCAGAGCCTTTCTGGATGCGGGTCTCAGGCCCAGGCGGGTGGCCAGATGATGAAGATTGCTCCTGTGCAGTCCCAGCTCCCGCGCTGCGGCGGCCCAGTTGCCGTGATTGCGCGCTACGGCGTCCGAGATCCTGCGGCGCTGGAAGGCCATGACGCTGTCTGCCAGCGTCTGCCGGGGCGCCTCGGCCGGTTCGGTTTCCGCCATTCCCGCCTGCTCCACTGTTATCACCTGCGGCAGGTCAAGATCACGTACTTCGACCAGCACCCCGACACCTCTCTCGCCTGCCCGCTGTGAAGCCCTCAGGACACCTCTGCTGATGACATTTTCAAGCTCCCGGACGTTGCCGGGCCATTCCGTCGCAACAAGACGCTCGCGGGCATCATCGGACAGCCGCAGCGGTCCAAGTCCAAGACGCTGGCGCCAGCTCTCGAGAATGTGGGCGGCAATCAGGGGAATGTCCTCACGCCGCTCGCGCAGCGCAGGAGCATGGATCGGATAGACAGCCAGCCGGTGGTACAGATCGACACGAAAACGCCCGGCCTCGATCTCCGCCTTGAGATCACGGTTGGTCGCCGCGATCAGCCTCACGTCCACCCGGATCGAGCGATCGGACCCGACGCGCTGTATCTCGCCGTATTGCAGCACACGGAGGAGCTTCGGCTGGATGGTCATCGGCAGCTCTCCGATTTCATCAAGAAACAGCGTCCCTCCATGTGCGATCTCGAATTTCCCCGCACGGTCCCGCATTGCGCCCGTGAACGCCCCTGCCACATGGCCGAACAACTCACTTTCGGCAATCGATTCGGGCAGAGCCGCACAGTTTACCTGAATCAGCGCCTCCTGGTTTCGCGCCGAACTCGAATGAATGTGACGCGCAATCAGTTCTTTCCCCGACCCGGTCTCTCCCGTGATCAGCACCGGCAGGTCTGAACGCGCCACAACCTGGATTTCCTCCATCAGCCTTCGTATGGACGAGCTGTTTCCGATTATCAGTCCGCGTTCCGCGCCGGAGGCGTTCCTGACAAGCTCCCGAGCGACCTGGCCGCGCCGTTCGGCCGTGCGCTCAAGCGCCTCGATAAGCAATGTCGTATGGATCGCAGCCCCGGCCAAAGCTCCAAGCGCCGCCACAACCTGCATGTCCAGAGCATCAAACGCGTGAGGCGCCAGGGCATCCGCAGTCAGGGCCCCGACTACCCGCTCGCCCTGAACGAGACGGCAGCCAAGACAGGCATGCACCTTCTGCGATCCTCCAGGATCTGAGATCAGCAACCCGTCAAATGGATCGGAAAGCTGACTGTCGGCCGGAAACAGGACCGGCTCCGGCGAATTCAGGATTACATCAAGGCGCGGCTGCTCCCTGCGACTGAAACGACGGACCAGCGCCTCCTGCACGAGCCCTCTGCCGGCAAGCGGGACCAGATACCCGTCCTCGAGACGAAGCAGGCATGCAGCATCGCAGGGGATCAGCCGGGTTACTGCAGCCAACAGCCTCGCATAGCGGTCCTCCGCCGCCAGCGATGCAGTAAGGTCCTTCGCAATATCAATCAACGCTTCCATTTCCCAGTTCCATAGCTCAACGATGTTGTTAACTATACAACCTCGGACGGGGAGTTCAACCGGTTTGACAAATTCTGTCGACGTATTATGTAGTTAGTCGGCTTCCAATTCTGAGAAAGGGAGGAACTCTATGAGAAAACTGGCGCTTCTGCTTTCTGTACTGATCCTGAGCGGAACAGTCATGGCTCCGGCGAAACCTTCCACCCAGAAG
Organism: Acidobacteriota bacterium; assembly: GCA_012719355.1. Lineage (GTDB taxonomy): Bacteria > Acidobacteriota > UBA6911 > UBA6911 > UBA6911 > UBA6911. The sequence goes on along the minus strand of JAAYAM010000043.1, from coordinate 630 downwards.
CTTACAGCTGAAGTGGTTGCCGTCGACCCGATGGGAAAGAAAATAACCATCAGGGATGAAAAAGGGGAGGACAAAACTGTCACCGCTGAAAAGAAGGCAGCACGCTACATACGCAATCTCAAACCGGGCGACAAAGCCGTAGTCACCTGTACTCAAAACGAGAACGGTGAAATTCAAGCCATAACCAACTTTAAAAAAATTGTTAAGAAGTGACCTGGCGGGTCACGTTGGCCTGACGGCCGGGCGGCGGTATGCCGCCCGGGCCGTGCTTTGCATATGTGAGGTCTTGATGACGAAAACAGGAAACAACAGATCAAAACGCATTGCAGTCATCGGCAACTATCTTCCACGCAGGTGCGGCATAGCCACCTTCACGACTGATCTGTGCGAGGCGCTCGCGGCCGGATTTCCTGATATGACCTGTTATGCAGTACCGATCAACGACACGCCGGAGGGATACAGCTATCCTCCCAGAGTCCGCTTCGAACTGGATCATAACGATTTGTCATCGTACAAGAATGCAGCCGACTTCCTGAACATGAACCATATCGACCTCGTCTGCCTCCAGCACGAGTACGGGATATTCGGCGGGCCGGCCGGGAGCCACATCCTGGCTCTCCTACGCGAATT